>DASSKB010000119.1:0-30067 GCA_035690925.1 Longimicrobiaceae bacterium | reverse complement strand
CTGCGCCGCCAGGATCACGTGCCGCGCTCGGTGCGCCGCAAGACGCGCGACATTCACGGCGCGCGCCAGGCGCTCGCCGCGAAGCTCTGTCGCGCGCCCGAAGACCACGAGGTCGCGGCGGCGCTCGGCGTAGACCTGCAGACCCTCTGGAAGTGGGAATCCGACGTCGAAGGCGCGATCCGCGTGCCGATCGATCGTCCCCCGATGGAGCGCGGAGAAGCGCATTCCTCACCGCTCGATTTGCTCCACACCGATCCGTCGGAGGCCATTGATGAACGGCTCGGAAAGGAGCAGGAAGTCGCGATGCTGCGCGAAGCGATTCTCAAGTTGAAGGAGCAGGAGCGGACGGTGCTCGCGCTCTACTACTTCGAGGAGCTCAAGCTGCACGAGATCGCAACCATTCTCGAGCTCACCGAGTCGCGCGTGTCGCAGATCCGGTCCAAGGCCATCTCGCGGCTCAAGGGCAAGCTGGGCGTCCTGCGCGAGGGTCTGGCATGACGGCCACCCGACGCCTGCGCATTGGCATGGCCCTTCTGCTCGGCACGGCAGGGACTTCCCGCGCCTCCACCGTGCCTCGCCGGCGCATCGCCGCCGACCTCCAGGCCAGGAGGGTATGGGAGCTCGCGGCCGCCGGAAAGGCACCCGTCGAGATCGCGCGCAGCACCGGCCTGGCCCGCGACGCTGTCGCTCTTCTCCTTACCGCCGCCAACAGGCCGCGCACGGAAGAATCATCCGCCAGCGGCACAATATTCCGGGGCGAGATGACCTCGACCGGGGTCTCATCGGTTTCTTATTTGACGGCGTAAATAGCCTGCTGACAACCATTTACACCAATGACGGCGGCAGGACCGGGAGCGGCATAGCCGTTGCCCCTCCCGGCATGGACAACTTGCGTGCTTCAATGAGAGGAAGACGATGCCGATCAACGGAATGACCAGGGCCGCGCACGCGCTGCACTACTACGAGCGCCGCCAGGAAGTCGTAGCGAATAACCTCGCCAACGCGGACACCGACGGCTTCAAGGCCGAGCGGGTTTTCGCGCAGATGGTCGAGGGCGCAATTCCAGTGGCCAACACCGAGACCGACCTCACTGCTGGCACGCTCAAGCAGACGGGTGGCAAGCTGGATCTGGCGCTCGGCGGCCCTGGCTTTTTCGTGATGCAGACCGCGGACGGCGAGCAGCTTACACGCGGTGGATCGTTCCAGCTCGACGCCGACGGCCGGATGGTCGACGCAAATGGGAACGCGATCCTCGGTGAGGGCGGCGAGATCGTCCTTCCCCCCGGTCAGGTGGTGATCGACGATTCCGGTATAGTCCGGGTGGATGGCCAGGAGATCGATCGTCTGCGCATCGAGCGCGTACCCGAGGGCACCGACCTGACGCACGCCGGTGCGAACCTCTTCCTGCCCGACCCGGGCCGCGAGAGCGTTCCACTCGCCGACAGGACGGTCCGCCAGGGATACGTGGAGACGAGCAACGTCAGCACCATCGAATCCCTCGTGGACATGATCTCCATCCAACGCGCCTACTCAGCCGTCCAGAAAACGGTGACCACGCTGGACAGCATAAGACAGACGATCTCGAACGACCTCGGCAAGCCGGTTTAGAACTTTTTCGCACGTCGCACTTCGCACCTCGCACCAGGAGTTTCTAATGGATCCATCACTTCGCGCCGCTGCCACCGGTATGCGCGCACAGCAGCTTCGCACCGAAGTCATCGCCAATAACCTCGCGAACGTGAACACCACCGGCTTCAAGCGGAGCCGTGCGCACTTCGAGGACCTGCTCTACCAGACCGTTCAGGGGAGCACTACGATCGGAGCGCCCGATGCGGCTACGCTGCCGGCGATCCAGGTGGGTCGCGGTACCCGGCTCTCGGCCGTCGAGCGCCTCCACTCGCAGGGGCCCATCGAGAATACCGGGCGGTCAATGGATCTGGCTATTGAGGGCGAGGGATTCTTCCAGGTCCGCACGCCCAACGACGGCATAGCGTACACGCGGGACGGCAGCTTCACCATGTCGGATCAGGGGATGCTTGTCACGCACGGCGGCTATCCTGTGGTCCCGGGAATTCGTATTCCTGGCGATGCCACCAACGTCGTCATCTCCCGAAACGGGATAGTGACAGTGCAGAACGGCACCAGCGCCGAAGTAACGGAGATCGGTAGGATCGAGATGGCCCGCTTCACCAACCCATCGGGTCTGCTGTCAGCCGGCGAGAATCTCTACACGGAAACGCCCGCTTCAGGTCAGCCGGTGCTCGGGTTCCCGCAGGAAGACGGCATCGGCCGGATCCTTCAGGGTTCTCTCGAAGGCAGCAATGTGCAGATCGTGCAGGAGATGGTGGATATGATCACCTCCATGCGCGCCTACGAGATCAACTCGAAGGCTATCCGCAATAGTGAGGAGATGTCGGATGTCGCTAACGCGATGGTCAGGTAAGATGCGGATTACCCGGCTCCTCCTTGTAGCTCTGGCAGCGCTCGCCCTCCTGGCGGGCGCTGCGGAGAACGCAATGGCGCAGGACGCGTCCAGCGTGCCGGTCGCCGCGCGCGACCTGCCTCGCGGCGTGGTTCTCCAGGAAGCCGACATCCTGCGCACCGAGCGCGACAGCATCGGCCCGCGCGACCCCGCGGCGGTTCAGCCCGGCTGGATTACGCGGCGCGTCATCCGTGAGGGGGAAATCCTGCGCGCTCCGGCTGTTGCCGCGCCCGCACTGGTCACGGCGGGCGAGATGGTACAGCTGGTCTGGCGGCGCGGCGATCTCGAGCTTCGGCTGCGAGGAACCGCCCTCCGCGATGCGGCGCTGGGCGAGCCGGTGTCAGTTCGCGTCGATACGCGGCGACACCTCGAAGGTATAGCTGCCGGGCCGGCATTGGTAAGAATCGATACGCAACCTAAAAAGGGATCATGAGAACTCTCAGCTACACGCTTCTCGCGGCCGGCCTGCTCGTCATAGCTCCGGACCTGGCGGCACAGGTCGAGGGGCCATCCACCCGCGCGCCGCGTCAGTCGTGGACGGCGGACCGCCGTGCCTTCCAGGTAGGCGATGTGGTCACGGTGATCGTCGACGAGTACACGCTGGCATCGGCCAATCAGGGCACATCCAGCTCCGACCGCCGCTATCGCGACGCCGCGGTCACGGGCGGCCAGTCAATCTCCGCTACGCTCCCGGGCCGTCTGGGTGTGGACTTCGGGACCTCAAATGAAGCCGAGTCGCGGAGCACCGGCGAGGCGCTCAGGCAGAACAGGTTCCAGGGGGAGATGACAGCGCGCGTCACATCCATTGAGCCCAGTGGCCTTCTCAAGATCGAGGGCACCAAGGTCATCGATGTTGATGAGAATCGCGAGGAGCTCACGCTAACCGGCTGGGTCCGTCCGCAGGACGTGTCCGCCGCTAACCTGGTGGACTCCTGGCGCATAGGCGACGCTGAAATCGTGTATCGCTCGAACGGCGACCTGGGCTCGCCGCGCGGTGGCTTCATATCACGCATCCTTGGATGGCTCTGGCCATGAAGATACTGGCGATATCAGTACTGGGCCTGGCCATAGCGGCAGCGGCAGTCCCGGCCGATGCTCAGCAGACCTTGATCCGCGACCTCACCATGCAGGAGGAGGCCGTGCCGATCAGGCTCATGGGCTACGGCCTCGTGGTTGGCCTTGACGGCACAGGCGATCGGGCGCTCGGCGGCCGCGGCTCCGGCATGACCGTGCAGTCTGTAGCCAACCTTCTCCGGCGCTTCGACATAGACGTACCTGCCGAGGTGCTGCGCACCCGCAACGTTGCCGCGGTTCTGGTGACGGCCGAGGTGTCCCCTTATCTCCGGCCCGGTGGTCGTTTCGAGATCCACGTCTCGTCCATGGGCGACGCGCGCTCCATCCGCGGCGGCGTCCTCTGGATGACGCCGCTCGTATCCGAAGTCGGCAACACCCCGGTGGCCAGCGCGCAGGGTGCGCTGCTCATAAGCGATGGTACGCTGGCCCGTAGCGGATACACGGTTGAGACCACCGCGCGCATCCCGGACGGTGGTTTGCTCGAGGGCGAGCTCAGCCGCCCGACGTTCGCATCCACCTCGCGGCTGCTCCTGCGCAAGCCGGATCTGGGCACCGCGCGTCGCATAGCCGACGCCATCAACGCCGCGATCGGAGACGGCACCGCGCTGGTCGAGGATCCAGGCTCGGTAGCGCTTACGCTGCCCGACGCAGGCCCCGCCAGGACCGGCGCGCTCGTGGAGATCGGTGAGCTCGCGGTCGTACCCGTGCGACACCCGCGCGTGGTGATAGATGGCCGCGACGGTACGGTTGTTACCGGCGGCGAGCTCGCGGTGGGCGCTGCCATGGTCAGCCACGGTGCGGTCACGCTCACAATCGGCGGCGCGCCCGCGGCGGCAGGTCCAGCTGCCATACCGGGCGACGTGCGCGTCCCGGTCGGCACCTCGGCTCAGGACATCGCATCCGCCCTTTACGCGGTGCAGACGCCGCCAGGTGAGATAGCCGCCATCTTCGAAGCACTCCGTGAGGTCGGCGCCATCGCAGCCGAGGTGGTGGTCCGATGAGCGATTTCTCTGTCGGTGCTGCCAATCGCCCGACTCCTCAGTCTACCGACGCTAAACTCAGACAGGCGACCCAGGCTATGGAAGGCTCGTTCGTACAACAACTGTTCAAAGCTATGCGTGAAACCGTGCCCGAGGGCGGCCTGATCGATGGCGGTAGCGGAGAGGATATGTTCTCGAGCCTCATGGATCAGCACCTTGCTGCCGAAGCTCCTTCACAGTGGGACCGGGGCATTGGCGCGTCGCTCTATCGCCAATTCCGTGGCGCGATAGCGGGGCCGGAATCTCCGACAACCCCGTCAGTCGAGCCCGATCATGAGAGCTGAAATGGCTACTATGGACCCGTCCCACGTACAGCTCATGTCAGTTGAATCACCGCCCAATCCGGCGGTGACCGCGCTCACCAGCGCGGTCAGCAGTGAGGTCAGGCTTCTCGAGGACCTGATCGGCATTATGCGCCGTCAGCGCTCGGCCGTCGCGGCGGACGATCTTCAGGGTGTGGACGACAGCGTCTTCTCCACGCACCGTGTGCTCGTTACGCTCGGCGAAGCACGGCGCCAGCGCCGCGCGGTGAGCCTGATGGTAGGCGGTACTGAGGACCTGGCACTCAGGAAGCTCGACGATCTGCTCGGTGACGAGATGACCGACTCGCTGCGCCGCGCCTGCGATGGCCTGCGCGACGCGGCGACGACCCTCTCGCGCGAAGTCGGTATGAACCGCCAGGTGCTCAGAGCGGCTCTTTCCGAAGGCAGCGAGTATATGCACGCGCTCTGCGGGACTTCGGAGCAGAGCGGCTCGTACGCGCCGCGTACGAATTCGGAAACCGACACCCGTGGCGGTCTCCTCATCAACAGGACGGCGTAAATGTCTACCCTGAACAGCATTCTCAACATCGCCCGGAGCGCGATCTCCACTCAGCAGACGGCTGTGCGCGTCACCTCGCAGAATATCGCGAACGCGCAGACGGATGGTTACACGCGGCAGCGCGTAACCTTCGTCGAGTCGCTGCCGGATGTCACACCCATCGGGCGACTCGGGACCGGTGTTCAGATATACGAGATAGCACGCGTCCGCAGCGACCTGCTGGACTCCAATTACAGGCGCGATATTTCTCGCGCCGAGGGCTACGAGCTCAGGCACGAGCTGCTCGGCCAGGTAGAGAGCGTTCTGGGCGAGCTGTCGGAAACGGGACTCGCCGCCGATATGGATGCGTTCTGGGGGTCGTGGGCCGACCTCGCGAACTCGCCGACCAGCGACACGGCTCGCGAGCTGATCGCGCGGAGCGGTGCACAGGTGGCCACGAAGCTCCAGAACTACAGTCAGCGACTCGATGACCTGAAGCACTCCACCAGGCTGCGCCTCACCAGCTCGGTGGCTGACGTTAACGGGCTCGCCCAGCAGGTGGCGGAGATCAATCAGGAGATTGTGGTCGCGGAGACGGGCGGCTATACTGCCAACGACCTGCGTGACCAGCGCGATCGACTCGTGGACGAGATGGCCAAGCTCGGCTCCGTTCGCATTGTCGATCGTCGCAATGGCAGCATCGCTGTGATCCTGGAGAATGCCATGGTGGTGGACGGCGCGAACTCCAAGGAGATCACCGCTGGCGGGATCCCGCTCAGTGTGACCGCTGGTGGGGTCAAACTTTCGTTTTCGGGCGAATCGAGTGCTATTTCGGAGATGCTCAACCTGATAAACACCGACGTTCCCGCAGTGCAGGCGAACCTGGACGAGCTGGCCAGCGGCCTGATCGCCGGGGTAAATGCGCTCCACACCACCGGATTCGATCGGACGGGTGCGCCCGGCGCTGCCTTCTTCGAGGGCACCACCGCGCGCGACATCTCTGTATCAGCAGTCATCGAGGGAGACCCGACGCTCATCGTGGCCAGCGACACCGCTGGCGCGGGCGGCAACAACTCCGTGGCGCTCGCGCTCGCCGGTCTTCGCGACGATACCACCACCATGGATGGCGGCACCAAGTCGTTCGCCGGCTTCTACCGCAACACGGTAACCGAGGTCGCGCTACAGGTGAGGGATGCCAATAACGCGCACGACGTTTACAGCACTGTCGCTGCTCAGGCGGATATCCGCAGGCAGAGCGTGAGCGGTGTATCCACCGATGAAGAGCTCATTCGCCTGATACAGCACCAGCAGGCCTACACCGCGGCCACCAGGCTGGTTACCGCCGTGGACGAGATGATGAATTCGGTGCTGAACATGGTCTAGCCGCGATGCTGATCCTCAGCCGTAAACCCGGCGACTCCATCCTCATAGGAGACGGCATCCGTCTTGTCGTCATCGAATGCGACAGGAAGGGCGTCCGCCTCGGCATAGAGGCACCGGCCGAGGTCAATATTCTTCGCGGCGAGATCGTCAACCAGATCGCAGAAGAAAACCGCCGCGCTGGAGCAACTCCACCCCCCGACTGGCTCGACGTCCTCCCCGTCCGCGCACCCCCGTCATAAAAGCGCGTCACGTTCCATCCTGCGCACTTCGGGCAGGGTTGGAAACTCAATTTGTAATCTGCGCTCATCGGCTTCACACTCCGAGCGCAGCACCCCACCGATCGATTCAATCAATACATTAGCGCCCGCCAGGGTGGCGTTCCCGGCTGAATCCTGGTCGCCAGCCGCGGTGACTTCGACGGCGCTGACGCGAGAGTTACCGTGACAGCGAATGCGTACACCCGCACGTCCTGACCGCTCCGCCCCCCGCGCCGCGCACCCAACGACCATGCAGAGGCCGTGCAGCAGTGACGAGGGTTCGGTCCAGATCGGGAGCACGCCCGGCTCCACGCTCTGGGTGAATGCGATCTCCCGAAAACCGCTGTGGTGTCTCATTAGCCTCTGAACATCGGCTAGCGTTTCCGGCAGCTGTACCGGTTCCGGGGCACTCTCCCACCTTCTCACCAGCAGCCGCAGGAGCGCTATGGTTTCTTCCAGCCGCTCTGCCTCCCCACCGAGCGTCGCGCCCATAGCATCCGACGGGTGCGTCACCGAGAGCACCTGGGCAAGCGCGCTCACGGACGCCGCCCGATTGTTGAGCGCGTGCCCTATGCCGGAGAGCAGCCCGTCCTGTACGCCCGACCACGCCTCCGCCGCCGATCTGTTGCTGCCCGACATGCTCTACTCCTCTCCGCCCACCACGGGCGATTACTTCGGTCCAGTTTAATCCGCGATCGTCCGATACTCTAGGAAGCAATGAAAGAGATTCTTTCCCCCTGGCAGGACGAGGCGGACACGTGTTTGTATTGATTGGCCTGCTTATCGTCTTCGGCAGCGTACTCGGAGGCTACACGATGCACCATGGCAAGATCATGGTGCTGGTCCAGGTATCCGAGTTCATAATCATCGGTGGCGCGGGGATCGGCGCCATGCTGGTCGCAAATCCGCCGTCGCTCGTAAAGCGTATAATCAGCGACTGCATGGGTCTGCTCAAGGGTAATCCCTACAACGAGAAAGCCTACGCCGAGCTGCTCCAGGTACTGTACAGTCTTTTCCAGACCGCCCGCAAGGAAGGTCTCGTGGGCCTTGAATCACACATCGAGGACCCGGAGAACAGCGAGCTCTTCAAACAGTACCCCAACTTCAAAAAGAACCACCACGCTGTCGCGTTTCTCTCCGATACCCTCAAGGTGCTGCTGACGGGTGCGGTCGAGGATCACCACCTGGCCGAGATCCTGGACATGGACCTCGACCAGCAGCACGAGGAGGCCGTGGCATCGCCCAATGCACTCAATAAGATCGGCGACGCCATGCCCGGCTTCGGGATCGTGGCGGCCGTTCTCGGTGTCATCATCACCATGGGCTCCATCGGTGGTGCCCCGTCCGAGATCGGCGAGAAGGTCGCCGCCGCCCTGGTAGGTACGTTCCTGGGCATTCTCCTCGCCTACGGCGTGATCGGTCCCATGGCAACAGCCATCGAGGGGCGCATCCGGTCGGAGCATGCGTACATGTGCTGCATTCGCACCGCGCTCCTCTCATTCGCACGTGGCGACTCGCCCATGACTTCGGTGGAGTTCGCCCGGCGCAACATTGAGCCGGTAGACAGGCCGTCGTTCTCGGAGCTGGAATCGCTTACACGCAGAAAGGCGGCGTAAGGTGGCCCCCGACAAGAAGCCGATCATTATCCGCAAGGTGGTGAAAAAGGGCCACGGAGGTCACCACGGCGGCTCGTGGAAGGTCGCATATGCCGACTTCGTTACGGCTATGATGGCCTTCTTCATGGTGATGTGGATCCTCGGTATGGACGAGAGCACGAGGAAGTCCATCGAAGCTTACTTCAGCGCCAATCCTGTCGGGATAACCCAGGGCTTCGCGGCTGGCAACAACCCCCTGGCGGTGACCAACAGCCCGCCCTCCGTCAAGATGATCGGCCGGGGACAGCAGGTGCAGGACTTCAGGCGAGTGGCTCAGAAAATTCTGGCGGGAATCCAGGCTGCCGATGTCCTCCGGGAGATCGACGCCAAAATAGAGATAGTCGTCACCGAGGAGGGACTCCGCATCGAGCTCATCGAGGGTGCCAGCGGCGAGAGCTTCTTCGACTTCGGATCGGCGCGGCTCAAAGAACCGGCCCGCCGCGCTCTCGCGATTATCGCCGTAGAGCTGAACACTCTCTCCAGTCCGTTGATCCTCGAGGGCCACACCGACGCGGCGCAGTTCGGCTCGCCCGGTTATTCCAACTGGGAGCTATCCGCGGATCGAGCCAACGCCGCGCGCCGGTCGCTCGAGCGCTCGGGTGTTCCACGCGGTCGTATCCTGGAGATACGTGGTCACGCCGATCGCTACCTGCGCGTCCCGTCGGATCCGCTCGATCCGTCCAACCGTCGCATCTCCATCCTGCTGCCGTTCACGAGCGTGCCCGGTCAGGGCGCTCCAACCACTGCGGGCCTGCCCGAAACCGTCGGAGCGGTCTAGCGGAGAGTTCTTCAGCTATTGCCCGCCACCCGCTCGCTGGCCCAGCCGAGCGATTGCAGGTACAGTTCAGGAATCTCAACCGCGGGCAATCCAACGGCTTCCGCTCGCTCACTCAGTGTGTCCCACTGACCTTCCTCGTAGGCCTCCACCAGCTCCAGCCACCCCGAGTACGGACCCTCCCGGCGCAGCAGCGCGTCCTTGACGCCATCCGCAAGCTTGAGCCGTCCCAGGATATCCTCGAGCGATGTGTCCAGCAGCGCGTCGAGCCTGGAGAAGAGGCCGACTATGAACAGAGGGCCGGCGTCGCGGTGTCCCTGTACAGCAGTGCCGAGCAGCTCGCACAGCCGGGCCCGCATCACGGCGGAGTGAACCATCTCTCCACTCCGGGCTCCGCGCGTACCCAGCGAGGAGATCAATAGAAGTCCCAGCCACCGCTGGAGCGAGCTGCGCCCGAGCAGCCGAACGGCGTGGCCTATCGACTCTATTCCACGGCCTCCATGCGCCGCGGAATTCACCATTCCGAGCAATTTGTACGATAGGGATGGATCAGCGCGAAAGGTCTCCTCGATCTTCGCGTCGTCCGCGTCCTCGTCCGCGAGAAGGTTGATGAGCTCGATGATCCCGAGCTGCTCCACCCCGACCGCCCGCTTCGATACTATCTCCGGCCTGCCGAAGTAGTAGCCCTGGAAATACTCGAAGCCTATGGCCCGGCAGGTGTCCCGAACCTCGGCGGTTTCCACGCGCTCGGCGAGAAGCTGGAGCTTTCGGTTCTTCAGTGGCTTCACCATCTCACGAATCTCCGACGCGTCCTTATCGAGCACGTCCAGCTTGACTATGTGCGCGAACTCCAGCAGCGGCTCGTGCTCTTCGTCCAGGACGAAATCGTCGAGTGCCAGGCGATACCCTGCGTCCACCAGCTCCTTGCACGCGCTCAGAATCTCCTCGTCGGGCTCTATGTGCTCGAGCAGCTCGACTATGACCTTATCCCTGTCCATCAACTCGAACGCCCTGGTCAGAAGCATGTCACGGCTGAAATTGATGAACCCTAACTTGCCGCGCGTGAGCCGCTCCAGCCCGATCTCCATGAATGCGTCGACTATCACGTCGGCCGACATCTGCTCCGAGCTGGCGCCCTCTGCACGGTTCACCGTCGAGCTCGTGCGGTAAAGCAGCTCATGGCCAATAAGCCGGTCCCGTGAGTCGAAGATCGGTTGGCGTGCGATAAATATGTCCTGCATTATTTCAATCTAAACTCGGGGTGGCAATGCGGGTTTCACCGAGGCGCTCCAGAAGGCGTACGGCTTCCTCCATATCGAACGGTTTCGACAGGCACGGTCGCTCGTTTGCCGATTGTTCACTGCTCCTGGCGCGGCCCAGATCCCCCGTCATAAGAGCTGTGCGGCCACGCAGCGCCGGCATCTCCTCCAGCTTCTCGAGCAGTCGGAGCCCGTCACCAGGCATCCGCGCGTCGACCAGAGCCACATCGAATTCATTCTTCTGAACCAGCCTGAGCGCCTCGTACGCGTCCTCGGCCACGGTCACCTTGTGGCCACGCCGGCCCAGATACATCGATATGGCGAGTCGTAGCGTCGGCTCGTCGTCGGCGACCAGCACCCGAAGCGGCGCGGGCCTGGGTGGCTCGGCGGGCTTGTGCGCTATCCGGACAGGCTCTGGGGGCGTTACGGCCGCGCGCGGAAGCCTCACGTAGAACGTCGACCCGCCGCCAGTCTCGCTCTCAGCCCAGATCGAACCGGAATGTTCGCGGACAACGGCCGCAGCCACACCCAGGCATATCCGGCCATCCTCGGACGCCCCGTATCCTGCAAAGAGATGGTCAAGCTGCGCGCGCGGTATCCCAGGGCCGTTGTTGACCAGCGACAGGATAACTCCATCCGAGCTCTCGCGGGTACGCACCGTCAGATTCCGCGGACCGGCAACCTCCGAGAGCGCCTCCTCCGCGTTCAACACCAGCGCCCGCACAACCTGCCGTAGCGCAGCACTGTCGCCGAAAACCGGTGTGATCCTGAGGTCCAGGTCGCGCCGGACGGTTACCCCCTGCTCGGCCAGATCGCCGCTGCGCTCTTCGAGAACTGCCCCGAGCAGCTCGTTCAGCTCCACCGTCTCTCTGCCGCCCGATCCACGCTGCCTGGCGAAGCTGTGGAGATTCTCTATGCTCCGCGCGATCCTCGCTGTCTCCAGGATGATGAGGTCGAGCGCGCGGTGCTGCTCCAGCGTGAGCAGGTCGCGGACCAGCAGCTGCGCCAGACTGCGGATCGATGCCAGCGGATTGTTCACCTCGTGCGCGATTCCCGCCGCCAGCTCGCTCACTACCGAGAGCCTCTCGGCGTTCTTCCGCTCCGTCTCGGCGGTCGCCGCCGCTGTCCGATTCTCGACCAGCACCAGCCCCCAGCTCTTCCCCTGTAAGGCTACCGATCTGAATGCCAGCCACCGCTGACGATCCGACTGAGCGGACGATATCTCACCCTCCCACTCGAAGAGTACCGAGCCACCCCTTATCTCGTCACGGTAACGAGCGCCTATCCCGTCTTCCTCCAGTACCGGCAGGGCTTCACGAAAGAGGTCCCTGCCCAACAGGCTCAGCTGGGTAGCGTGCAGACACTCGGTGGCTATGGCATTCGCGCGCAGAACAGCGCCCTGGGCGTCCAGCAGGAGGAGGCCGGTAGGGAACTCGTCCAGGAGTTGAAAGATGCCCCGCTCGTCGTCGCGGGAGATAGTGGGTGTCTGGCCGGAGCCGATAGTTGAAATCATCTGAAGATGCTGCGCGCTCGAGCGGAGGAGGCGCGCACCAGTACGTGCCTGGGGGGACCGATCGTGTTATCGCAGCTTAGTGCCGGCGCGCCCTTTTCGCAACTGCTCACATGCGGAGAGTTTGGTCCAGCGGACGGCCCCCGGATGGGTGCGCGGCCGAAATTTCGCAAAAAATCTCGACTGTGTCTGGCATGGAGATTGCCCGCCTCACGGCAGCAGAATGGCTGATATCCAATCGGCCGCCACTGGCCGAATATCGGCCGCCGTGGCGGATATTCGTACGCACTCGCACCCACAAATCATCATGTTGAGCCAGCCGCCGCTAGACGAGGATCCTGAGGCTCGTGCCCTGAGGAGTCACATCTTTTCTGACCTGGACCGCCTCGCCTTCGCGCTCGAGATGGAGGCCGCGTCGCTCGTGGATCAGGGCCGGCACGAAGCCGCTAAGCAGCGCCAATGCCAGAGGCTGGGGCTGCGGCTCGCACAACGACTCGTTTCCGGCGTCTGGGCCGATGAGGTCAATTTAAGGCTACAGCAGTGGGCGCCAGATTACGAGGAGCGGATAGTGGCCGGGGTCTCCTGATGCCGGCAGGCGTCTCGGAGCGGGTGCAGGCGCTCGCTCCCTGGTTTCACGATCTCGATCTGGCCGGCGTCCGCACGGCGCCGGATCATCCGCTTGGCGGCTTCCTCTCCGACCTGTGGACGCAGGTTCAGGGCGCCTTCCCAGCGGACCTTACCGGTAAGACTGTGCTCGACATCGGCTGCAATGCCGGTTTCTACTCTCTTAAGCTGCACGCACGCGGCGCGCGCGTCACCGGTATCGACCACGACGAGCATTACCTGAAGCAGGCGCGCTTCGCCGCGGATGTTCTGGGGGCGGACATAGAGTACCACCAGATGGATGTGTACGACGTCGATCGGCTGGGGCAGCAGTTCGATTACGTGCTCTTCATGGGTGTGCTCTACCATCTCCGCTACCCGCTCCTGGCGCTCGACAGGGTCGCCAGGCTGCCCCGCGAGCGGCTCGTATTTCAGAGCATGCTGCGCGGGACCAATGAGACCATGCCGATCGCTGGCGATTACGCGATCACCGAAAGGGAGATATTCGACGACCGCCGATATCCTGCGATGTTCTTCGTCGAGAACCGCTACGCGGGCGATCCGACGAACTGGTGGATTCCCAATCGCGCCGCCATGGAGGCCATGCTGCGGTCCGCCGGCCTCCGCATAGACGAGCATCCCGGCGGCGAGGTCTACTTCTGTTCCCCAGCCGCGGCATAATCCGCGGAATACCCGCGGCGCCGGTGCGGATTGCCGGTACGTATTGATAATCTGAAAGTGTGGAGGTGAGGATTGGCAGGACGGAGAACACTTGTTACTGGCGGGGCAGGCTTTGTCGGCAGCCATCTTGTCGATGCGCTCGTAGCGCGTGGCGACCGGGTGCGCGTGTTCGACAACCTCGACCCGCAGGTGCACGGTCCCGATCGCCGCAAACCTGTCTGGCTCTCCGACGAGGCCGAGCTGATAGTGGGTGACATGCGCGATGCGGATGCGGTGGACCAGGCTCTCCGTAACGTCGATGTCGTCTACCACCTCGCAGCCGCCGTCGGCGTCGGCCAGTCCATGTACCGCATCGCCGACTACACCGCCACCAACACGCTCGGAACGGCCAACCTCCTCCAGTCGCTCGTCGACCGGGAGGTGGAGCTGGACCGGCTAGTGGTGGCGAGCTCCATGTCTATATACGGCGAGGGCCGCTATGTACGGCCTGATGGCACGCCGGTAGCCGTGGCGCAGCGCTCGGCCGAGCAGCTCCGCGCGCACGACTGGGAGCTGCACGATGTCGACGGTGCCAACCTTAGCCCGCGCCCGACCGACGAGAATAAGCCGATCGACCCGACCTCAATATACGCCCTCACCAAGGCCGATCAGGAGCGGATGGTGCTCCAGATCGGCGCGGCCTACGGCATACCGAGCGTCGCTCTTCGCTTCTTCAATATCTACGGACCGCGGCAGGCGCTCTCGAACCCGTACACCGGCGTTGCCGCAATCTTCTCGTCCAGGCTCCTCAATGACAACGCACCACTCGTCTTCGAAGATGGCGAGCAGAGCCGGGACTTCGTCTCCGTCCACGATATAGTTCGCGGCCTCGTACTGGCGGCCGAAGAGCCCGGCGCGGTCGGCCGCGCGCTCAACCTGGGCTCGGGCAGGTCCGTCACTGTTCGCGAGGTCGCACGTACCCTCGCCGAAGCGCTCGGCCGCCACATAGAGCCCGAGATAACCGGGCGATACCGGATCGGCGATATCCGCCATTGTTTCGCTGATGTTTCCGAGGCCGAGAAGGCCATAGGCTATCGGCCGGAGGTGGACTTCGCGGACGGGATGGAAGAGCTGCTCGCCTGGCTCGAAGAGCAGGAGCGACCTGAAGATAGTATCGGTCGCCACACTGCCGAGCTGACGGCGCGCGGTCTAACGTTGTGAGAGAGGAAAGCCCGATGAGCAAGCGTAGATATACACTGATTACGGGAGGTGCCGGCTTCATAGGCTCCAATCTCGCCAACTCGTTTCTAGCCGACGGGGAACCGGTGGTGGTGGCGGATAATTTCAGCCGCGACGGCGTCCGCAACAACGTCGACTGGCTCCGCGAAAAACACGGTGATCTGTTGACCGTAAGATCGGTGGATGTTAGCGACGCCGACGCGATCGGGCCGCTCGTGCTGGGTGCTGGCCGCGTATTTCACCTGGCCGCGCAGGTGGCGGTAACCACCTCGTTGCAGGACCCGGCGCTGGATCTGCAGTCCAACCTGGTGGGAACGTTCAACGTTCTGGAGGCCGCACGCCGCGCGACAGTTCCACCGGCGATGCTCTTCACCTCCACCAATAAGGTATACGGCGCTCTGGAGGGAATTCGGGTCCACAAATCGGGCGATTCGTACCGCTACGCTGACGGTAGGCCGGGCATAAGCGAGGAGGCACCGCTGGACTTCCACTCGCCGTACGGCTGCTCCAAGGGCGCGGCGGACCAGTATGTCCGCGACTACGCGAGGATATACGGACTTCCGACCACCGTCTTCAGGATGAGCTGCATCTTCGGTACGCGTCAGTTCGGCACGGAGGACCAGGGCTGGGTCGCGCACTTCGCCCGCTCCCTTCTCGGCTCTGCGCCCATCACCATATTCGGCGACGGCTGTCAGGTTCGCGACATCCTCTGGATAGGCGATCTGGTCCGCGCCATGCGCCGTGCGGTCGATCGTATCGACGATACGCGTGGGCAGATCTTCAACATGGGCGGCGGCGAGGACAACGCTGTAACCGTACGCCAGGTCATCGACCGTCTCATGGCAATCACCGGCCGCGAAGTGCCGGTCACGCTGGCGCCGTGGCGCCCGGGCGACCAGCGGATATACATCTCCGACGCGAGCAAGGCGCAGCGAGCGCTCGACTGGAAGCCGCGCATCCACTGGACCGATGGCCTCGAGAAGCTGGTTGGCTGGCTCCGCTCCGCCGATCTGTCCACACCCGTTCTACCGCTCCGCACGCCCCGTCGCGCGGCGGCGCCGCTCGCACGGGCGGTACTCTGATGCCGGAGACCGCTACTGCTACCATGCGCGCGGCTATCCTCGCACGGCCGGGTACTATAGAGATGACTTCGGACGCGGCGCTTCCCGAGCCCGCCGCTGGCCAGCTCAGGATACGTCTGGAGGGCTCAGGTGTCTGCGCCTCCAATCTCTCGCCCTGGCAGGGTCAGCCCTGGTTCGAGTACCCCTTCCCGGCCGGCGCGCCTGGCCACGAAGGGTGGGGGGTGGTGGATGGTATCGGCGACGCGGTAGACGATTTCGAGATCGGCGACCGCGTCGCCTTCCTTTCGAGCCACGCCTATGCCGAATTCGACCTCGCCGACTCCGCGCAGGTCGCGAAGCTCCCCGCTGCGCTGGACGGTCAGCCGTTCCCAGGTGAGCCGCTCGGCTGTGCGATGAACATTTTCCGACGCTCGCGCATCGAGCCCGGCCAGACGGTCGCCATAGTGGGTGTGGGGTTCCTGGGCGCGCTCCTTACGCGACTCGCCACTCAGGCGGGGGCGCGGGTGATAGGCATCTCCCGACGCACCTACTCCCTCGAAGTCGCCCGCTCGATGGGTGCCGCCGAGACCATCGCCATGGACGACCACGCGCGCATAATCGAGCAGGTCAGCGACCTCACAGGCGGGAACTTATGCGACCGTGTCATCGAGGCTGTCGGCCAGCAGTGGCCGCTCGATCTCGCGGCCGAGATAACGCGCGAGCGCGGCACCCTGGTAATCGCCGGCTATCACCAGGATGGCGCGCGGCAGGTGGACATGCAGCTCTGGAACTGGCGCGGCCTCGACGTCATCAACGCGCACGAGCGCGACCCACGCATTTACCTGCGCGGGATGCGCGAGGCCATAGAAGCAGTCGCTACGGGACGGCTCGAACCATCATCACTCTATACCCCATACCCGCTCGATCGCCTGGACGATGCGCTGAACGCCACGCGCGACCGTCCGGACGGCTTCATAAAGGCGCTGGTGATGGCGTGAGTTGCCGCCTCGGCTTTCTCGGGGTCGGCTGGATAGGCAGGCACCGCATGGATGCCATCGCCCGTAGCGGATCGGCCGTTGTCGCCGGAATCTGCGATCCATCGGCGGAAATGCGCGAGGCGGCGGCAGCGGCCGTACCGGGGGCTGAGGTGTGCGAGTCGTTCGACGACCTGCTCGCTCTCGATCTGGATGGCCTCGTAATAGCCACGCCCAGTGCGCTGCATGCGGAGCAGTCTATAAGCGCGCTCCAGCGCGGATTGGCCGTCTTCTGCCAGAAGCCGCTTGGCCGGACAGCCGCTGAGGTACGGCGGGTAGTCAACGCGGCGAAGGACGCCGATCGCCTGCTCGGCGTGGACCTCTCCTATAGATGCACGGAGGGCATGATGCGGATCCATGAACTGATCGATGCCGGCGATATAGGAAGGGTTTATGCGGTGGACACGGTGTTCCACAACGCGTACGGACCCGATAAGGAATGGTTTTACGATCCTGCGCGCTCCGGTGGTGGATGCGTGATGGACCTGGGCATCCACCTGGTCGATCTCGCCCTCTGGTCACTCGATTTCCCGACTGTCGAGAACGTCACTAGCCGGCTATTCGCCGCGGGTGACCCGCTACCGGCCGGCTCTGATCGGGTAGAAGACTACGCGACCGCGCGAATGGATCTGGAGGACGGGCAGGCGGTTCAGCTTGCGTGCTCGTGGAATCTCCCGGCCGGCCGCGAGGCCGTTATCTCGGCGACTTACTACGGCACCGAGGGCGCTCTCTCGTTGCAGAACGTGAACGGCTCGTTCTACGACTTCGAAGCGCATCGCTACCGCGGGACGAACACTGAGACTCTGGTTTCACCGCCGGACGAGTGGGGCGGCCGCGCCGCTGTCCGCTGGGCCAAGGCCCTCGCGGGCGGCGCTGGGTTCGATTGCGCGGTCGAACACGTGGTCGAGGTCGCCGATGTCCTCGACAGGATTTATCAACGATGAGAGTACTCATTACGACGGATACCGTCGGCGGCGTGTGGGAGTATACGACCACGCTGGCCACTGCTCTGGAGGCGTACGGCCACGCCGTCATGGTCGCGGTTATCGGGAAGCTGTCCGATGGCCGCGCGGCCGCGCTCCCGGCCGCTGCAGAAGTCCGCGTGCGCCCGTTCCGCCTCGAATGGATGGCCGACGCGGAGTCGGACGTCGAGGCGGCCGGCGAATGGCTCCGCGAGCTGGCCCTGGAGTGGCGTCCGGACCTCGTGCATCTGAACCAGTTCGGGTACGCTCCCGCTGGCTTCGGCGCGCCCACCATCGTGGTAGCCCACAGCGATGTCTACTCCTGGTTCTCCGAGGTTCAGCATCGCGAGGCGCCGGTCGAATGGGCGCCGTATCGGCAATGGGTGAGGGATGGCCTTGCAGCCGCGGATTTCGTTGTCGCTCCCAGCGGCTACCAGTCTGACCTGCTACAGCGGCATTACGGTCGCGCAGCCGATCGGATAATCTGGAACGGCGCTT
Organism: Longimicrobiaceae bacterium; assembly: GCA_035690925.1. Taxonomy (GTDB): domain Bacteria; phylum Gemmatimonadota; class Gemmatimonadetes; order Longimicrobiales; family Longimicrobiaceae; genus DASSKB01. Next base: position 11,774 of record DASSKB010000119.1, on the reverse strand, counting down.
CGGTCCCGCCATCCGGCGAAGTCCCGAAGGAGCGCCTGGCGGTATCCGCCGGCCGCGCATGGGACGAGGCCAAGGGGATGTCGGTCCTCGATGCCGCTCTGGCCGGGCGCACGGATCCGCCCGTCTACGTATTGGGGGATACAACAGCGCCCGAAGGCAGCTCCTTCAATCCCCGCAACGTGCTGGCCCGCGGTCGGATGGAGCGCGTGGAGATGGGTTCCTGGCTGGATCTGGCCTCCGTGTACGTGTCACCTTCGCTTTACGAACCATTCGGGCTCGCCCCGCTAGAAGCGGCGTTCCATGGGTGCGCACTTCTGCTGAGTGACATAGGCTCGTTCAGGGAGCTATGGGACGGCTGCGCCGATTTCTTCGAGCCGGGCGACCCGGTGTCTCTGGGTGCGGGACTGACGAGGTTGTTCGCCGACTCCGACCACTGCGCGAGGCGCGCCGATCAGGCGCGCCGGCGCGCCAATGAGCGGTATACCGCCGACCGAATGGTGGACGGTTATCTCAAGCTCTATCACGACCTCCAGCTTACGGGGGCGGGCATGCCCGGCAGCTCGGATTCGGGCGTTTTCGAATGAAGATCGTCTTTTTCGTTCACAGTGTGGTCTCGGACTGGAACCACGGCAACGCCCATTTTCTTCGCGGCCTCATGAGCTCGCTCGCTCACGCGGGTCACGACGTGACCAGTTACGAGAGCCGCAAGAGCTGGTCGGCCACGAATCTTTTCCAGGAGCATGGCGCGGCCCCGATAGTCGATTTCGCCAGGTCGTTCCCGGAGATCAGCGTCGACACATACGAGGAAGACGCGCGTGACCTTCCGGACGTTGTCGGTACCGCTATCGCGGATGCCGACGTTGTCATCGTCCATGAATGGAACAGCCCGCGCTTGGTGGGGCTCGTCGGCGACGCGCGGCGGCGGCGGGATTTCTGTCTGCTCTTCCACGACACGCACCACCGACCCTGGAGCGATCCGGGTGCCATAGCACAGTTCAACCTGTCAGCGTACGACGGAGTGCTCGCGTTCGGCGACGTGCTGCGCGATATCTATCTCGAGCGGTTCGGGGTCAGCCGTGCCTGGACCTTTCACGAGGCGGCCGACACGCATCGCTTCCACCCGATTGACAGGCCGAAGGCCCAGGACGTGATCTGGATAGGTAACTGGGGCGATGGCGAGCGGAGCGAGGAGCTTCAGCGCTTCTGGCTCGACTCGGCTCGCCATCTGCCGGAGCTCCGCTTCGTAGCGCACGGTGTCCGGTATCCGAAGGAAGCACGCAAAGCGCTGGACGCCGCTGGCGTCGAGTTCCGCGGGTGGATCCCGTCGCTGGATGTACCGGAGGCCTTCGCCGCGAGCCGCGTCACTCTCCACATTCCGCGGCGCGCTTACGTCCAGGCGCTGCGGGGCATCCCGACCATCCGCATCTTCGAGGCCCTAGCGTGCGGCATCCCGCTCGTCTCGGCCCCGTGGCACGACTCGGAGGAACTGTTCAGACGGGGCGATTACCGGCGCGTGGAGACTCCCGAGGCCATGGCCCGCGCGCTCCGCGAACTTGCGACCGACGCGGACGCCGCGCGGGAGCAGGCGCAGCGCGGCCTCGAGACGATACTGGCTCGCCATACCTGCGATCACCGCGCTTCGGAGCTACTGGAGATCGTCCATGAAATCGGCCGGACTGGTAGTGCCGCATCGCTCACACCAGCAACCGCCAGCACTTGAGTATGCGCCTTACTTTCTTCGGCTCTTCGCTGGTATCCTCGTACTGGAATGGGGCCGCTACCTACTACCGCGGTCTCCTGCGGGCTCTCGCCACGCATGGCCACGAGATAGTCTTCTGCGAGCCTGACGCGTACGATCGCCAGAAGAACCGCGACCTGTCGGAGGATCCGGACTATGCGCGCGTCGAGGTTTACACCGGCGAGGCGGACCGCGACGCCCTCGTGGCGCGCGCCTTCGGCGAGAGCGACTGGGTAATCAAGTGCAGCGGCGTGGGTGTCTGGGACGCGGAGCTGGAGACGGCCATAGCCGAGCGCGGTGGCGACAGAGTGGCGACGGCGTTCTGGGACGTGGACGCGCCGGCGACATTGCAGCGCATCGCGCGCGACCCGGCCGATCCGTTCCGGATATGCATCCCGCGCTTCGACCACATCTTCACCTACGGCGGCGGGCCGCCGGTTGTGAATGCTTACGAGCGGTGGGGCGCTCGCGCGTGCACACCCATCTACAACGCACTCGACCCGGAAGAACACAGGCCGCCTGAACGTCGGGACGATCCGCGCTGGGATGCCCTCTTCATGGGCAACCGCCTGCCGGACAGGGAGGAGCGCGTCGAGGAGTTCTTCTTTCGTGCGGCCGCCCTTCACCCCACCGGCCGATTCGCGTTGGGCGGCGAAGGCTGGGGCGATCTGAACATGCCCGAGAATGTCGAATATCTCGGCCATATCCCCACCGCCAGACACAATGAGGTCAACGCCGCCGCCCGCATGATCCTCAACATCCATCGCGAGTCGATGGTGGAGAACGGATGGTCGCCGGCCACCCGGATGTTCGAGGCGGCAGGCGCCGCCGCGTGCCAGATCAGCGACGAGTGGACAGGTATAGAGGAGTTCTTCGAGCCGGGCAGCGAAATTCTGGTCGCTAGCAGCGGCGCCGATGTCGCACGACTGGTGAGGGAGACGACACCCGCGCGCGCCCTCGAGATCGGCGCGGCCGGCCGCAGGCGCGCGCTGACCTCACATACGTACAGCCAGCGAGCGGTCGTGGTCGACGAGATTCTGCGTGCGCCCGTCCGCCTGGAGGCGGAGGGGGTGGCATGAAGCTGGTCGTCTTCGGGCTCTCGCTTTCGTCCAGCTGGGGGAATGGCCACGCTACCACCTACCGCGCGCTCCTGGGCGCGTTCGCTGCGCGCGGCCACGATATAACCTTCTACGAATGGGACGCGCCCTGGTACCGCGGCGATGCACGCGACCTGCCCGACCCAGCTTTCTGCGAACTGGTACTCTACGGCGAGTGGAGCGCCGTGGCGGCCGCCGCGCTGGACCAAGCGAAGGACGCGGACGCAACTCTGGTAGGGTCCTTCGTGCATGGCGGTGCCGAGATAATCGACGCGCTGGCAAACGCAGGCATCGACCCGCTCTTCTTCTACGACATCGATACGCCGGTTACGGTGGCGAGCCTGCGCCGCGGCGGAACCGAACACCTCAGGCCGGACCAGGTACCCTTGTTCATGCGCTACCTCTCATTTACCGGTGGCCCGTTCCTCCGGAATGTCGTTGAACTGGAGCTGGGCGCCCGGGAGGCACGACCGCTTTACTGCTCTGTCGATCCGGAGCGGTACGCACGCGCCGAACCGGACGAGCGGCTCGCCGCCGACCTCGCATACATGGGGACGTACGCGGCGGACAGGCAGCCGGTGGTCGACGAACTACTGATCGAACCGGCGCGCCGGCTCACTGACAGGCGCTTTATCATCGCCGGTCCGCAGTACCCGGCTCCAGCGCAGTGGCCGCGAAACGTCGAGCACATCCCCCACCTCCCGCCCGCCAGGCATGCCACGTTCTACTCCAGTGCCGCATGGCAGCTCAACGCTACGCGTTCAGACATGGTGGACGCCGGGTGGTCGCCATCGGTGCGACTATTCGAGGCCGGTGCGTGCGGGGCCGCCGTAATATCGGATAGCTGGCCGGGGATCGACGAGTTGTTCGTTCCCGGCAGAGAGATACTCCTCCCGCGGGACACGAGTGAGGTTGTGGATATCCTTATATCCACGCACACTGATGATCGTCGTGCTATGGGCGCGGCGATGCGCGAGAGGGTCCTTGCCGAGCATACGGCGGCGAAACGCGCCGCGGAGCTGGAAGAGCTCCTCTCCGCCCAGGCTGTGCTTACCTGACTCCCGTCGCCCGCCGCAAGCCTTCTGTCGAGGATCGAAGCTATGCAAGAACCTGATGAGGTCGCGCCTTATTCCGAGGTGAAGCCAGGTGGTGGTTTGATGCGGAGACTGCGGCGCGGCACCCGCGCTCCGTTCTTCCGCCTCACCGCCTACTACATTTTGCTGATCGCCGTAACCGTCGCCCTGGCGTGGCTGGTGCCGGCGGTCGAGCGCGCGTTCATCACGCCCGTCTCACTCCCCATTACCTCGCAGTCGGCCCAGGTCCTCTCAGGCGGTGCGCCTGCCATGACGAATGCGGGGTTCGAGACCGGATTCAGCGGCATCCTCGGGCGGGCGATAACCACGCTGCTCGTTACCGCGGGTGCTCTCGTGCTCGTCCTGCCGGTCGCCGGTGTGTACATGTTCACCAAGCGGCTCCGCTACGACCCATCGCTCGTACAGTCGATTATAATCCTGCCGCTCGCCGTAGCTGGCATCATTGTCATCATCCAGAACAGCCTGGCTCTGGCGTTCGGCCTGGCGGGAATCGTGGGGGCCGTCCGCTTCCGGAACACCCTGAAGGACCCGAAGGATCTCGTCTACATCTTCATGGTAATCGGCATCGGGCTTGCCTCGGGTGTCCAGGCGCTGGATGTCGCGCTGGTGATGTCCATGGCGTTCAATTATGTGGTACTTACGCTCTGGACGTTCAACTTCGGGTCGATATACGGCGGGCGATATGGACGGACGGGGATACTCTCGCTGGGCGACCCCAGGGTGCTGGTTGCGCAGACGCCCGAGGCGCGCAGCGCGATACGGAAAGAGCTCTTCGACGAGGCCGAGGAAATGGACAGCGACGGCATCCTCCTCATCCACGCCGACGAGACGGACCTGGCGCGACACATGGCGCAGGAGGCATTCAACGAGATGGCCAAGGACTGGCGACTGTCGGGCATTGTGCGCCGGAGCGATCACCTTGCCACGCTCAAGTACCTGGTGATGCTCAAGAAGAAGAGCGGGCCGGCAGACCTGGTTGGCGCGCTGAGCGATCGCTGGTCCTCGCATATAACAGCGGCCGAGTACATTCCGTTCCGCTCCAGGCAGACTGAGCGGGCCGATTCCGACGATAACAACGATCAGGAGAAGAAGTGAGACGTACCATCTATCGATTTTTCGGGATTCTCCTCTTCTGGGGGGTGGTGGCGACTGGCTGCGCACCGCAAACTTTCGAGATCATAACCAGCGATCCGATACCACCGGAGGCCATAGCTGTCGATGTGTTCCTCATCGGCGATGCGGGGCTTCCGGCGCCCACGGGTGAGCCGGTCCTGATAGCGCTCGAGGAAGCCATTGCCTGGGACACCCTGCGCCCGATCGTCGTCTTTCTGGGCGATAATGTCTATCCACGCGGACTTCCGGAACCGGGCGCTCTCGACCGCGCTGAGGGCGAGCGAATTCTGAAGGCGCAGATCGATGTGCTGCTTTCTACAGGCGTGGAAGGCATCTTCGTGCCTGGCAACCACGACTGGGATGCCGGCAGCCCCAACGGGTGGCAGGCGGTGCTCCGCGAACAGGAGTTCGTGGAGGATTACGGCGGCGACAATGTAACCTACCTGCCGGGCGGCGGTTGTCCTGGCCCCAAGGTCGTGGACGTCGCGGAGAGCGTCAGGATAATCGCGCTGGACACGCAGTGGTGGCTCCACGATGGTCCCAAACCGCGCGGGCCGGTCTCGGAATGCCAGTTCGATACTGAGGAAGAGGTCGTCGACGGCATCAAGACGGCGCTAGAAGCCGCGGGTAACAGGGTCACCATAGTCGTAGCGCATCACCCGATGGTTTCGGGCGGCGAGCACGGCGGCTACTTCGATTGGCCGGCTTACCTTTTCCCCCCGTACCTCCTGGCGCGCCGCCTGGGCTGGTTCGCACCGCAGGATGTCGGGAGCGTGCAGTACATGAACATGATCCGCCACTTCCAGGACGCCTTCAGGGAGAACCCACCCACCCTGTTCGCCGGTGGCCACGAGCATAATCTCCAGATCCTCGCCGGCAATGTGGTCAAATATCACCTCGTAAGCGGCGCCGGAATTTACGGGCACCTGACGCCCGTACGCGTAATCCCGGCCACCTACTACGCGCGGGAGGAGAGTGGTTTCATGCGGCTCAGTGTGCGTAAGGACGGCTGGGCGCGCCTCGCCGTGATGGTGGTGGATGGAACCGGGGAAGCCCGTGAGGACTACTCTATCTGGCTCGAACCGAAGTCGTCGTCTAACAACCCGTCAACAGAACAGAAATGAAGTCCTCCCGGATCCTACGCTTCAAGGTCCCGAGCCAGGAAGCGCTCGACCAGCTTGTGTCCGCACAGCTCCCCCTTGGGTTGGAGGGTGGTCCCGTGCGGCGCACCTTTTTCAGAAGCATTTACTTCGATACCTCCACGGGCGACCTCGAACGCCGTGGTGCCACCGTCTGTCTAACCATACGCGACGATGGTACCCGCACCTTCGCGGTTGATGTCACCGAGCGCGAAGGGGAGGGCGAACCGGAGAAGGAGATCCTGCCCACTCACTCGGAAGTGACGGTAACCGATACGGACATCAGGGAGCTGCTGGCAAGCGACTCGGAGCCGACGGAGCTGCTTCGCGCGATGGTCGACCCTGCTCGCCTGGCGCCGCAGCTGGAGCTAGAAACAACCCGGCGCCTGCGCGACGCGACATCAGCCGATAAGGACGCCAGCCTGGAGCTAGCCTACGACACTGTGACGCTACGGAAGGATGAGCTATCCGCGGAGTTCTTCAGCCTGGAGCTATGGCTCCCACCCGACCAGAACCCGGCGCTGGACGGGCTGGTTCAGGCATTCGAGCAGCAAGCCGGTCTACAGGTTACCCTCGCCGATCCGCTCGGGCGCGCGCGGGAAGTCCTGGAGCGAGCCGAGTTCGAGCTGCTCGAGCACGCCGTCCGCTCCGCGCGCGCGGTGGCCGTTCTCGCGTATCGCGACGGCGCAATCGCCCTCCATCGAGTGAACGGGTCACTGGAGATACCCACGGCGCCTGGTGCCGGCGAGGAGGCGTGCCGACAGGTGATGAGGGCGTGCTTCGGGCGCGCCCAGGGCCAGGTGCGCCTGCTCCGCCGCAGTCCGGGCGTGGGCATGCGGCCCGCCATCGAGGTCTGGCTGGCCGAGCGCACGCACGTCGCGGCCGGCGATGGCGTCGCTGACGAGCTGGAGTGGATACCCATCGAGGACGCGCTCCAGCTGGTAGGGACGGAGCAGATCCGCGACGCCGCGACGCTAGTGGCTCTTAACGCCGCCGCCCGCTCGAGCCTGCCTATTGAACGGCGCGCTGCGGCCCTCGCGCGCGGCAAGCCGCGCACGCGTAAGCTCATGCAGTACGAAAAGCGCGGTGGGACGGCCGCGGCGCCACGAGCGGCGGGTATCGAGAGGAACCCGCACAAGAAGGGCGCCATACCGCCAGAGCTCCTGCTCAATATGGAGCTCAGCGAGCTCGGCTTCAACGGTCGTCTCCTTCGCCTGGCGCAGCAGCCGGACGTTCCGCTGCTCGAGCGGGTGCGGTTCGTCTCCATCCTGGGCTCCAACCTGGACGAATTCTTCACCACTCGGGTGGCCGGATTCAAGCAGCAGGTGGGGTCCGCCAGCACCAAGAAGACCATGGACGGGCTCACCGCCGAGCAGCAGCTGGACGTCATAGGAATTCGCGTCCGCGAGCTGATGGACGAGGCGTACGACTTCCTCGAAACCACCCTCCTCCCGCAGCTGGAGGAGGAGAATATCAGGGTTCGGCGCTGGGCAGACCTGGAGCCGGACGCGCGGCGCTATCTATCGGAAAACTACGCGGCCCATCTCGACGCTGTGCTCACCCCTCTCGCCGCCGATCCGAGCCACCCGTTCCCACACATCCGCAATCTGCGCCCGGCACTCGCCGTTATCGTCAGGGTCCCGGAGAGCGAGGTCGAGCACTTCGCCGCCATAGAATTGCCCGGCGATCTGCCGCGCTTCGTGCCGCTGCCCGGCGGACGCGACTTCGTTCCGCTCGAGGACGTCATCGTGGCGTCGCTTCCTGAGCTCTATGCAGGGCACGAAGTCGCCCGCGCGCACCCGTTCAGGGTCGCCCGCAGCGCCAACTTCAGCCTGGACGACGATACCGTCAGCGATATGCTGCAGGCGGTCCAGGAGGAGGTCGCAAAGCGGCCGCTCGGGCCAGTCGTTCGGCTAGAAGTCGAGGAGTCCATGCCGCCCGAAGTCAGGGAGCTCCTCTTGCGGGAGCTGCAGTTCGAGGCGCGCGAGGAGATCAGCACACTCAGCGAGGAAGATATCTACGTTGTCCCATGGCTCGTGGACCTCGCCAGCCTCCGCGAGATAGCATCGCTGCCCGGCCCCGATCTCCACTACGCCCCGCTTCAGCACACTTCGCCGCTCGATCCGTCGACGCCCGTGGTTGATATTCTCCAGGAGCGCGAGGTGCTGGTCCAGTTCCCGTTCGACTCATTCGAGCAGACCGTCGAGCGGTTCCTTGCCGAAGCGGCCGTCGACCCCGAGGTGCTCGCCATAAAGATCACGCTTTACCGAACGGATAGCTCATCGCGTGTGGTCAAACTCCTGCGCCGGGCGCGCCAGAAGGGGAAGCAGGTCGTCGCACTGGTCGAGCTGAAAGCCAGCTTCGACGAGACCCGCAACATCGAGTGGGCACGATCGTTGGAAGAAGCTGGTATCCACGTGATTTACGGACCGCCACGCCTGAAGGTGCACGCCAAAATAGCGCTCGTCGTGCGCCGCGAGGGCGAAGATATCCGCCGCTACGTGTACGTAGGGACGGGCAACCTCAACGCCGCGACTGCCGCTGGCTACACTGACCTGGGCCTGCTCACGAACGATGCCGAGCTCGGCGAGGAGGTCAATGACGTCTTCAACAGCCTTACCGGCTATTCCGGCGATAACGAGTACGAGCGCCTGCTGGTGGCGCCGTTCAATATGCGCGACAGGTTCATTGGCATGGTCGCCCGCGAAACGGAGCATGCGCGGGCGGGGCGCGGTGGCAAGATCCGCGTCAAGATCAACGGCCTCACCGACCGTGAGCTCATCTCCGCTCTCTACGAAGCCTCACAAGCCGGGGTGGACGTGCAGATGATGGTTCGGGGGATATGTGCACTGCGACCGGGAATCGCCGGATACTCTGAGAACATCAGGATCGTCAGCGTGCTCGGTCAGTTCCTCGAGCACATGCGGATTTACCACTTCGAGAATGCCGGTGACCCCGAATACTTTATCGGGTCGGCTGATTGGCGACCACGCAATCTCTCCAAGCGCATTGAGGTGGCCGCGCCGGTCCGCACACCCGAGCACCGCTCGCGCCTCGACGATCTCCTAAACGACGGGCTCAACGCCCCGCGCGGATGGGAGCTCCAATCGGATGGCAGCTACCGCCAGGGTCGGGTGGAGCCGTGATGCATAATCTGAGAACATCCGGCTTGGCGGGTGCGGTGGCTTTCGTTGCGCTACTGGGCGCGTGCGGCTCGAACGGCAGCACGGCACAGCTCACGGGTGAGGTCTGTCGGGTAATGGCGGCGAATATCGAGATGCCCGAGGACCTCCACGAAACCAGCGGCGTAGCGTTCAGCCGCAACCTTCCGGGCGTCATCTGGAGCCACAACGATTCGGGCGGCGAGGCCGAGGTGTTCGCGCTCGAGCTGCCTGGAATCCTCAGGGCGCGCGTGGCGGTCACCGGCGCGGAGAATGAGGATTGGGAGGATATGGCGCTCGGCGCATGCCCCGCCGGCCAGTGCCTTTACCTGGCCGACATAGGCGATAACTCCGCCAATCGCGAGGTCGTGACTGTCTATCGTGTCCCCGAGCCGCCAGCGAACGCCACCGCGACCGCACCGGCCGATCGGCTGGTATTCAGCTACCCCGGCGGGCCGCGCGATTCCGAGGCGATCTTCGTTATGCCCACAGGTGAGCTGTACGTTATCAGTAAGGGCTGGAAGGGGATCTCGTCGCTCTACCGCTACCCGCCGTCAGCGCAGCCGGGCACGCCGGTGGAACTGGAGCACATCCGCGACCTGAGCGACGGCCCCGTCCCCATCCCCGATCAGATCACTGGCGCGGGTGCCAGTGGTGAGGGTAACTGGATAGCCGTGCGCACCTACTCCAAGCTGTACTTCTACCGCCCCGCGGCGTTCCTATCGCCCACAGCCGACCTGGACCCGCTAATGGTCGACCTGGAGCCGCTGGACGAGGGGCAGGGTGAGGGCGTCGACCTCCGTGGTAATGGGGTGGTCGTACTTACCACGGAGGGCGGCCCGCCCACCGCGACGCTCCTGCGATGCAGTCTACCGCGTACGCCGGCCTGAATAGCTATCAGCTATCAGCTATCAGCTATCAGCTATCAGCTATCAGCTATCAGCTATCAGCTTACGGCCACTGAGAATCTGATAGCTTGCCGGAGTCGGACGCATCGGTGTGGAGGCAGACACATGAGTACATGCGGTATCCGAGACTGATAGCTGATAGCTGATAGCTGATAGCTGATCCCCTACTGCACCACATTCCGGATCTCGCGCACCCCCACCGCCGCACCACCCCGCCGCGGGTCGCTGACTCCCGAGAGAACCCCGTTCGGCAGCACCAGGATGGACTGCACATCGCCCTGGAAGCCCGAGCGCTCGTCCACCGTGTGCCCGAGTGCCTCCAGCGCTGCTACGACTTCCGGATGCAGGCCGTTCTTCTCGTAGCGGATCTCGTCGGGCAGGTGCTGGTGATGCAGCCGCGGAGCGGCGGTCGCGGCGGGGAGGTCCATACCCCAGTCCACCACGTTCGAGACGATCTGCGCTACGGTCGTGATGATGGTCGACCCGCCCGGTGTGCCCGTTACCAGCCGAACCGACCCGTCCGGGTTCAGCACGATGGTCGGTGTCATCGCCGACAGCATCCGCTTCTCCGGCTCGATTGCCGTCGCCTCACCCTGCACTAGCCCGAACTGGTTCGGGGTGCCCGGCTTCGCGGCGAAATCGTCCATCTCGTTGTTGAGCAGGAATCCCGCGCCGGTCACCGTCACACGGTTCCCGTAGAGCGAGTTGATGGTCGTGGTGACCGCCACCGCGTTGCCGGCCGCGTCCATCACAGAATAATGAGTCGTGTTCTCGCTCTCCGAGGGCAGCGGCCCCAGCCCCGGCTGGATCTCCTCGGAGGGCGTGGCTGCGGTCATGGAGATGGTGGAGCGCCGCTCGGCCGCGTATTCGGGCGAAGTCATCCGCGCGACCGGCTGCGGCACGAAGTCGGGGTCGGAGAGGTAGGTGTTCCGGTCGGCGTATGCGCGCTTGGCCGCTTCCGCGAACACGTGCACGTGCTCGGTCGAGAGATATCCCATCTCGGTGAGGTCGTAGCCCTCCATTATGTTCAGGATCTCCGCCATGGTGGCGCCGCCGGAGGACGGCGGTGGCATGGAGATGACGGAGTACCCGCGGTAGTCGAACACCACCGGATCGCGCCAGATAGCCTCGTACCGCGCGAGATCCTCCTCGGTGATCAGACCGCCGCCACGCCGCATCTCCGCCGCTATGAGCTCGGCGGTGCGGCCCTGGTAGAACCCGGCCTTACCATCGGCGGCGATCCGCTCGAGGGTCGCGGCCAGCTCGGGCTGCGAGAAACGGTCGCCAACGCGCGGCGCTTCACCGCCCGGCAGGAAGGTCGCCTTGGTTGTGGGATAGATACTCAGCCGCTCCACATTCTCCTGAAGCGAGCTTGCGAGACGCTCGTGAACCACTATGCCCTCGGCGAGATTTATCGCCGGCTGAACCAGCTCGGCCCAGGGCAGGGTGCCGAAGCGCTGATGGGCTTCCCACATCCCCGCCACCGACCCGGGAACGCCAGCCGCCAGATGCCCAACTATCGAT
>DASSKB010000118.1:0-2680 GCA_035690925.1 Longimicrobiaceae bacterium | reverse complement strand
CTGCCGCCGGTCGTTGTACGCCACCGGACGACGCCCGTGTTCGCATCCAGGCCGATGATCTCTCCCGTCAAACTTGCCGAAATGGCCACATCGTTCAGGACGGCGACACCCGACTCGTAGGGTCCAGGGCCTCGATGCTCCCAGCGTACACGCCCGCTCTGGCGCTCGATGCCATAGACACTCCCATTCGTGGAGGACACGATGAATAGTTCGGGAGTAAGTGCCCCCGCTCGGTTGATGCCGCCCTGCCAGGGTGTTCCCGGGGCATCGGGAATCGGTACCCGCCAGAGTACCGCGCCGTCCTCCGCACGGACTGCGATCGCATGCCCCGCGCCCAAAACGTCAGAGTTGTTGATGAACCCGCGCGTGCCGAGATAAACGACGCCGCCATCCACCACTGGCGCGAAGGGCCGCTCACCCAACGGGGTACTCCAGAGGGGCGAGCCGGAGCGGACATCGACCGCGTACAGCCGGGTCGCGCCGGGACTGAAGATGCGTTCGCCCTCCATCGCGAGCGGGGCGGCGGCCGGGTATTCCTCCTTCGGGGCAAAGTGCCAGCGCACCTGTCCTGTCACACGGTCGAGCGCGTACAGATCCCAGCCGGGCACGAGGATGAGATTCCCGGAGGCAAGCACATTCCCAGGCGGCAAGTGAAGCCCGCTCGGCCCCCCGGTCAGTAGGTGCTGCCAGCGGAGCGCGCCGGAGCGTACGTCCAAGCCCACCACTCGCCGGTCGAAGATTGTGGTGAACACGGCCAATTCCGCATCCGCATAGGGTAATGCGTCGCCTCCCGCAGGATCCGCATGGGTCCACAGGAGATGGGGACGAGCGGCGCCGCTGGGCTCTGTCGTCGGACTGCAGGCAGACAGGTTGAGCAGTATCAGTAGTAAACAGACAATCCGCATGTGGAGCATTCTCCTCATGGATTCGTCATCGGATGACCGGAGCAGGGCGGCAGCTCACCCCGCCCTGCTCCGGCAAAGTCAAGCGATTTCCCTGAGACCGTGGCTCAATAGGGACACACAAGTTTCGTGGACGATGGGTCACAAGTTGTGTCTCCACCACCTGGATCGGTCGTCGTACGTACGGGTACGCCGAAATCGTACCTCAACACGTTTTCGAACTGGTTCCGCGCATCCGGATGGTCCTTCTGCTCCGTATGACTGATATTGTGATATGGGAGATAAAGGTTGTACTGACTGTTGGCACCTGGATACTTCGAACTCCAATCCGGGATGAAGCCGTCACTGGGGTAAACGATCGCATAGTAGCCGTTCCATCCCTGGAGGGCACCGATGAAGTCGTGCCAAGCCACGTCGAGTAGGGTCGTGTACCAGTAGACTTGGAGCCAATAATTCGCGTGAGACGCGAGCCACCAGTCTGGGTGGTTCCTAAAGTGATGGTAAAGCGCGAGTGCACCATAGGCCGTAATGGCTTGCACTGTTCTCCAGCCGCTCGGGTCCGAGCTTACCAAGCGGAAGAACGCGCCATTCGGCGGAACCTGGGTCGCTATTCCCACTCGACGGTATAGAACGCTGCTCTCCGCGGACAGAGCTCCAGAAGAGTTGAGGTCAGCCATGAACGCGGAGCTCGGCTGGTCGTCGTATATTACCGGCATAGCAGCCCCGAAGCCGAGTCCAGCGAAGCGGCTGTTGTTGGCGAAGTACCACCCAAGATAGCATATCCACTCGAACGCGTTCTGCGTTACGAAATCGACGACCGGCGCCACCGACCAGTCCGGGTCATTGTTCGCGTAGAAGTCGACCGCGGCACCCACAGAACCGGCAAGGCCGCCGAAGTACCTGACTACACGCCCGTTTAGAACGTTGGTCGCGATCGTAGCCCCACGGTGCGGCGTCCCGATCGTGGCAAGCCGGTCGAGACGGTTTGCTCCGCCGTACAGGCGCACGCTATTCCGTGCGACGATACCACCATTGCTGTGGGCGATGCCGATCACGGAAGTGCGCCCCCACGAATTCAGCGCATCATGGAGTGCGGCGCTCTGCTCGTTGAACGGTCGGTCCCACGGGGTAGTAGGAGTAAGTGTCTCGATCTGAAGCCGTTGCCGCAGATAGTCTGCCGTCGGATCCCAGGCCGTTCCTTGGTTGAAGAACCCATGGTTGAATTCCACCGGATGGGTTTGCGCGGCCGCCTGATTGTAGACCAGGACGGGGGCAAGAAGTACAATCCACCCGAAGCAGCGGGTGGACCTACGGAACTGCAAGGACACCCGGGTAAGTCGGATCATCGTTGCCTCCTTGTTAGCGCATTTCGATGCTGCGGATGTCCTCCACAGAATGACTGCTGATCCTTCCGGATTCGTCGAAGGTCTTCGTCTCAATCGCCGCGATCAGCCACATGTCCCCTTCCCTGCGATACCGCCGCACGATCTCCGTGCGTTTTTTCTGATTGTTGTAAAGGACCATCCGCGTGACCGCACCGACGGCGGGATCGAAGTGAATCCGGAGCTCCTCGTCACCCTGCTTTTTCGTGAATTCGAGCAACGAACCGGCGATCGAGGAGCCCTCGCCAAACTGCCGGCGCAACAGCGCGAGCTCTCGCGCCTTTCCCTGTGGTGTTACGACGACCCGATCCGCTCGAGATGCCCGAATCTCGGCGGGCGTAAACCTCGGGGCATCCGCCCTCGGACTCGCCTGTGTGGCCGTAAAGCGATTCAAGC
>DASSKB010000117.1:0-18463 GCA_035690925.1 Longimicrobiaceae bacterium | reverse complement strand
AAAGGTTTCGCCCGTGAAAGATGCGCGAATTTTAAGGTCTTGTGTCCCTTTTGCAGCGAGTCCATTTGATTGATCAACTTTGCCAAAATTCGGAAGCATTGTGATTGAGATTCCGAACGAATCCACACTGAATGCTTGCCCGTATTTGAGGTCATGATCTCGGGCTCGCCAAACAGACGAACTCACTTCTGGAGCAATGGTCAATTCAATCGGCTCTTCCACCGGGTGATTGGGACCGGCTACTGTATCCAGGCACCCTGCCATTAGTACCGCCGCAAATACGACCCCGGTCTGCACCAAGCTTCGATAAAACGACATGATACCTCATTAGGATGGGGTAGTCATCAGAGGAGCGTGCACGAAATGATTCCCGACAGGTGCACTATGCAATCTACTATTAAGTGCGCTCGTCTCCAGTGTGCCAAACGAGTCAATATTGGCCGATCGACTCAAATTATACCCGATTACTCACCTTCGCATTTCGAGCCCGACCCAGCGATCCATCAGCCATTCCCAACCCAAAGTATTACGGATATCACCGCATTTCAGTCGAAAAGTGCGTGATATCCGCTGATTAAGTGCGGAGTGATCATGGTAGCCAAGGCTCAACGAGATATCGAGTAGTCGCCTACTCCCGGACTGAATCACGATCGCAGCTTGGAGCGCCCGAGCGACTTGGAACCAACAATGTGGCGGAGGAACGCCTTTTAGGTGAAACAGACGACGGGTACCAGTCTCAGGCTCATGAATAGAACGAAGGAGCGACGACACGTTTGGTTCGTCCGTGGCATGGCAAAGGATCTGGGTAATCAAGTACCTTAGACGTGGAGGAAGCTGCAACCCCTTTACAGAGAGCCACTCAATAACATCCCCCGCTAAATCGACCGGTTCCGTAAGAATAGGCCGGAGAGTATCATAAATCGGTTCTCCATCTGCGAGCACAGCGCGGACATGCAACTTAGTCGCGCGTCCAGTGAGATGCCGGACGGCTGGTCCGGTTTCGCTGCCGACATGCAAAATAGTCGCAGTGTTAGGAAATAGATGACGGATGCGCGGCACCCAATGCTTTATCATAGTCCAATCTCGGGTAGGACTCGTGACCCTCAAGAATACGAGTGTACCCGTTCGAACATTCAGGTGCGCGCCTTGACCAATTTCTGAAAAGCTATGGAGGCGCTTGTAAGGTGGCGTAAGGCGGAATGCTTTGAGCGGGAGACTTCCTTCATTTTGTGGGCCGGTTGAGTTCACGAGCTCCTCCCCTCGTGGAACCCACGGGCTCTTCATGCCCGAAGGGAGGTGAAAATACTTCTTGCCCGAGGGCTCCACGAGGGGAAGCCTTTAGGAGATCATGTACAACAAGCAACTCCACAGCGAATTGAGACAAAGAGGCGAGCCACCATACGCGACCTTCCCTCTACCCTCTTCTTAACGAGACTCGCCCGCTCGCGTAGGTCATTTCTCGATCGGGAGCCGCACCGCGTTGCCCCACTCGGTCCACGAGCCGTCGTAGTTGCGGACGTTGGGATACCCGAGGAGGTAGCTGAGCACGAACCAGGTGTGCGACGAGCGTTCGCCGATCCGGCAGTAGGCGATGACCTCATCCTCCTTGCCGAAGCCGCATTCCTGTTCGTAGATGGCACGGAGCTCGCCGGCGCTCCTGAACTCGCCCGTCTCCGGGTTCACAGCGCGCGCCCACGGGACGTTCTTGGCGGTGGGGATGTGCCCGCCGCGCATGGCGCCCTCCTGCGGATAATCCGGCATGTGAAGCTTCTCGCCACTGAATTCTTCCGGCGAGCGAACGTCGACGAGCGGACCCTCCTGGCGGAGCTGTTCCAGCACATCCTCGCGGAACGCGCGGATTGCGTCATCGTTCCGGTCCGGTACGGGATAGTCAGTGGCAGGGTAACTCGGCACTTCCGTGGTGAACTCGCGGCCCTCGTCCTCCCACTTCTTCCGTCCACCGTCCATGATCTTCACGTTCTCGTGGCCGAAGAGCCGGAAGACCCAGAGCGCATAAGTCGCCCACCAGTTGTTCTTATCCCCGTAGAAGACAACAAGCGTATCGCGGCTAATGCCCTTGGCACGCATGAGCTGAGCGAACGCTTCGGGGTCAAGATAGTCGCGCTGCAGCGGATGCTGGAGGTCGGCGTGCCAGTCTACCTTTACTGCACCTGGGATATGACCTACATCGTACAGCAGGACGTCCTCGTCAGATTCCACGAGGCGCACTTTCTCGTCGCCGAGGTGGTCGGCCACCCAGGCGGTATCTACCAGCGCCTCAGGATGGGCATAGCCGCGGCTTTCGATTTCAGTCATAACTATTTCTCCTCCCCTTCCGCTTCGCGCACTGCCCGTTCGGCCGCTTCGAAGCCGAGCTTGGAGTGCGTTCCGTCGCAGAAAGGCTTGTCGGTGGACGCCCCACATCGGCAGAGCGACACCCGCTTGCGGGCTGAGATATCGTACTCGTTGCCGTCCGCATCGGTCAGGCGGATCGGTCCATCGATAACGTAGGGGCCATTATGCCTGGCCTTGATTACTACCGGTTCATTCTGATCGTCCATCATTCTACTCCCCGTTTATGTGATCCGCTGAAAGCGGCGAACTCGAAAAAGCATTCGTCATCCCCGCGCATGCGGGGATCCAGTGTCTTTTCCAGCAGTGACGCTGGATGCCCGCTTCCGCGGGCATGACTGAACTGACTGGTAGACCCACTTTTCTCAGCCGATAGCCGCCCCGTACATCCAGAACAGTCCCAGTACAAGAGTAGCGATTCCGGTGCCTATCTGCATCATGCGCCCCAATTGTGGGACCTTATCGCCGACCTGATGGAAGATGTAGCCAGCTGCGAGCGCATACATCCCCATGGCCACTACAGTACCAATGCCGAACGAGAGCAGGTAGCCCGCTGCCATCCACGGTGAGGAAAGGAGGGTGAGGGGGATGAGAGTGAGAAATGCTGCCGTCCCGGCAAGGCCGTGCGCCATCCCAACCCAGAGCGTCGAGTGGCCATGAGGATGATGATGCGAGTGTGGCAACGTATTCTCGTGGGCAGCATGGTGCGCCTGTTCGAATGCACTTCTATGCAGCGCGCCGCCCAGCACCCACACCCCCAGCCCCGCTAGCATAGCACCCACGCCGAACTCCAGTCCGATAGCTATTGTCTCGGGCACCTGGAGGTCGAGCAGGATAAGCACTCCGCCGACCGCAATCAATGCGATCGAGTGGCCGACGCCCCAGCGAACCCCGAACCCGAGCGCCTTCACCGGACCCGGACGCCGCGACACGAAGGTCGTCACAGCGGCCATGTGATCGGGTTCCAGCGCATGCGTGAAGCCAGCAACCAGCGCCGTAAGCAGAGGGAGTACCAGCATTGGATCCACCATGGAGGGCGAGAAAACGGGCCGCTCGACGGATTTCGTGGCGGATGCTGGAGTCTATTGAGGCGCGACACGGGTGTCAATCGAACGTGATCCTTGACACGAAACCATTCACCGCGTACCCTTTCCACCATGAATCAACGCCAGAGCTTTTACGCCTTCTACTTTTATGCGACCCGTCACACGGGCCGTTGTCGAGGGCGATCGCGCTACTGAGCGCAGAAGTGCCAGGCGACAAAGGGCGGCCCGACTAACCGGGCCGCCCTCTTTTTTTGCCCCTGCTCGAGGAATTAAGCGCATGATAATCGTTACCCGTCCGAGAATCACCGAACCGGAGCTGGACCATATTCGGGAGCGTGTCGAGCGCCTGGGTATGAGGACGCACATCTCACGGGGTGAGCATAGAACGATAATCGGGTGCATTGGGGACGATGCCGTCATACAGGAGCTCTCGCTGCTGAGCCTGCCTGGCGTGGAATCCGTCACTCCCGTGCTCAAGCCGTACAAGCTGGCATCACGCGAGTTCTCGATCGGCTCGACTTCGGTTCAGATTGGCGATGTGAACGACGCGTGCATCGGTGGTGCCGACCTCGCGGTGATCGCGGGTCCGTGCTCCGTCGAGGGCGCTGAAATGCTGCACGAGACCGCCACGGCGGTTCGCGCGGCTGGCGCCCGATACCTCCGCGGTGGCGCGTTCAAGCCGCGCAGCTCGCCGTACGCATTTCAGGGGCTCGGGTTGGAGGCGCTCCGAATGCTTGCCGCTGTCCGGGCCGAAACCGGTATGCCGATCGTTACCGAAGTCATGGACACCCGGGATGTCGAACTCGTGGCCGAGCACGCCGATATCCTGCAGATCGGCGCCCGCAACATGCAGAACTTCTCGCTCCTCTCCGAAGTCGGCCGCGTGCAGCGCCCCATCCTCCTCAAGCGCGGGCTGTCGGCTACGATCAAAGAACTGCTCATGGCGGCGGAGTACGTTATGGCGCAGGGCAATCGCGATGTGATTCTGTGTGAGCGCGGGATCCGCACGTTCGAAACAGCCACCCGCAACACGTTCGACGTGGCGGCCATACCCGTACTCAAAGCGGAAACGCACCTGCCGGTGGTGGTGGATCCCAGCCATGCGGGTGGACGCGCGGATCTGGTTGCGCCGCTTGCGTTCGCCGCGGTTGCGGCCGGCGCCGACGGCCTCATCATCGAGGTTCACCCCTGCCCAGAGCAGGCCCTCTCGGACGGCGACCAGTCCCTGGCGCCCGACGCGTTCGCCGAGCTTATGCGCCGACTTCGCCCATTTGCTGAAGCGGCAGGCAGAACGCTCTCGCGCGGACCGCAGGAAGTACGGGAGGCGGTGGCCTGATGGAAGATGCAGAGTTGGAGCGACTTCGCTCGGAAATCGAGGAGATCGACCGATCCCTGATCAATCTCATCCTCGAGCGCGTGCGCGTCGCGCGTGAGGTCGGCGCGGCCAAGCACGCGCTCGGTATGCCGACGCTCGACCCCGCCCGTGAGGCGGCGGTCGTGCGGCGCGCGGGTGAGCTCGCCCGTGAGGTCGGCCTCGACGACGAGGATGTACGCAACGTCTTCTGGCGACTCATTGGCCTGTCTCGTCGCGCTCAGATGGAACCCCGATGATTGGCTTTAGAAGCGCCGCCGTTTTCGGATTGGGCCTCATCGGCGGTTCCCTCGCCAGGAGCCTCACCGGATCAGGCGTTCGCGTGCTCGGGTACGACAGGGATCCTGACGTTGCGCTTCAGGTGCTGGATGATGGTGGGATAGCGGCCATTCTGAACGATTCGCTGGAAGAGGTCCAAGGCGTCGATCTCGTGATACTGGCGGTTCCGGTAACCGAAGCTCCGCTGTTACTTGAGAAGTTGACTCCGCTGCTCAACGAAACGACCCTCATTACCGATGTGGGAAGTACCAAGAAAACCATAGTTGCCGCCGCAGAACAATTTGGCCTGAGCGACAGGTTCGTTGGCTCACATCCGCTCAGCGGCGACCATCGCTCGGGCTGGGCAGCCTCGCGAAACGATCTTTTCGACGGCTCACGTGTTTACCTGTGCCCGAGCCGTCGGACGCCGACCGCCGTCCTGAAGCTGGCAGAGAAGCTATGGATGGACCTGGGCGCACACACCGAGATAACCACACCCGAGGAGCACGACGGCCGCATGGCGTGGATAAGTCACCTGCCGCAGCTCACTTCGTCCGCACTGGCACTGGCCCTTCGGGACGCGGGAGTCAGCCGCTCCGAACTTGGCCCAGGCGGCCACGATATGACTCGCATGGGCGGCAGCTCACCGGCAATGTGGACCGCCATTTGTCGCGACAACCCGCAGCAGATCAGCGCGGCTATATTGTCGCTCGAAGCTCAACTCCGTCGTCTGAGGGCGCAGCTGACCGGCCACGAAGCCGACGAGCTGCCGGAAATGCTCGAGGCGGCACGCGTCTGGTCGGCATCCGATACACCTCGGTAAAGCTTCGCACGCTCCTTGCAATCAACGCTTTCCCACGCCACCTCCCCAGAGCACAAGCTGTTGCGCTTCTGACGCCGCTCATACATTTTGTTACCCGAACATGAGACGGCGAGCGCTTATAACCGGGGCGACGGGATTCGTGGGAAACCACCTCGTCGAG
Source organism: Longimicrobiaceae bacterium (assembly GCA_035690925.1). Lineage (GTDB taxonomy): Bacteria > Gemmatimonadota > Gemmatimonadetes > Longimicrobiales > Longimicrobiaceae > DASSKB01. The sequence goes on along the minus strand of DASSKB010000117.1, from coordinate 12,452 downwards.
CACCTCGCTTCTCTGGGTTGGGAGTTGCGCGCGCTGGTTCGCCCTACGAGTCGAACCGAGCAGGTGGAGCGACTCGGAATCGACCGCGTCGTGGGTGACCTCGCCGACCCGAATGCACTCGCACGGGCTGTGGAGGGCATGGAGATCGTCTACCACCTGGCAGCGGTCACCGGTCTTCGCGGCGAGCGAGATTTCGAACGCGCGAACGTGGAGGGTACTCAGAATCTCGCGGCTGCGATTCGCGATTCGGGGAATCGGCCGCGGCGGGTAGTCTATCTGAGTTCCTACGCGGCCTGCGGCCCAATGATCGATGATCGCGCTCGCACGCTGGACGATCCGCAGGAGCCTCTGACCGCGTACGGGCGGACCAAGCTGGCAGGAGAGGAGACCGTCCGATCGCTGGCAAGTGCCGGGGTAGACAGCGTGATCATTCGTGCGCCGGCCGTGTATGGCCCGGGCGACCATGCCTTCTTTCCGTATTTTCGCCTGGTGGACAACCGCCTCGCGCCAGCCCCGACCGGGTCCGGTCGACGTATACAACTGCTGTATGTCGTTGATCTGGTCGAAGCGCTTACGCGCGCCGCGGACGCTCCCAGCGGTACTTTCCCGGTCGCGGGGCCGGTGGAGTATTCATGGTCGGAGATCACGAGCGTGATAGCACGCGCGCTGGGACGCAGGCCGCTCCGCATTCCGCTGCCGGCGCCGCTCGTCAGAGCCAGCGCTGCTCTTGCTGAGGGATTCGGACGCGTAACCGGACGCGCGACTATTTTGAACCGGGAGAAGGCCGAGGAGATGCTGGCGGAGGGTTGGCTCTGCGACCTCGAGGCATCTGCCGCGCTCCTTCCGGCGGAAGTGGCTACGGATTTGGAGGATGGCATCGCAAACACAGTCCACTGGTACCGAGGCCAGGGATGGCTTTAATGGCAAACACGAACGGACGGGTCCAGCAGACTACGGACCTATTCGCTAAATGCCGCCGCTTTACGGCCGCCAGAGAGGCGATCGAGCGCGGTGTCTACCCATATTTCCAGCCGATCGAGGAGTCTTTCGATACCGAAGTAGTGATACGCGGTGAGCGGAAGATAATGGTCGGCTCCAACAATTACCTCGGACTGACGCATCACCCATATGTGTTGGAGCGTGCCCATCAGGCGCTCGAGCGCTACGGTACGGGGTGTACGGGGAGCCGTTTTCTGAACGGCACGCTGGACCTGCACGAAGAGCTGGAGACCCGCCTCGCCACTCTTATGGGCCAGGACTCAGCACTCGTGTTCAGCACAGGGTACCAGACCAACCTCGGCATAATCGCCACCCTCGCTGGGCGTGGCAGCGTGGTCCTTCAGGACCGCCTCAACCACGCATCACTCGTGGACGGCGGTCTCCTCTCGGGCGGGAGGATGGTCCGTTACCCGCATTGTGACACGGTGGGTCTGCACAAAGCGCTGGAGGCCAACGCGGACGCGAGCGGTGGTGTGCTCGTCGTGACGGACGGCATCTTTTCAATGGAAGGCAATATAGCCGACCTCCCGTCAATCGTGCCGCTCGTTCGCGAGTATGGCGCCCGGATTCTGGTTGACGACGCCCACTCGATAGGTGTGCTCGGCAGGCACGGGGGCGGCACGGCGCAGCACTTCGATATGGAGGGTGAGGTCGACCTCGTCATGGCGACGTTCTCGAAATCGTTCGCCTCCATAGGCGGCGCGGTCGCCGGGCCCGAGGATGTAATCCATTACCTGAAGCATCACGCCCGCACGCTTATCTTCAGCGCCAGCATGCCGCCGTCGGCGATCGCCACTGTGCTGGCATGCCTGGATGTCATGGAGCGTGAGCCGGAGCGGCAGACGCGCCTCTGGGAGAACGCCGCGTATCTCCGTGAAGGGCTCCAGTCGCTCGGGTTCGACACGGTGAATTCGGTAACGCCCATTATTCCGGTGGTCACGGGTGAGATCGAGCGAACCTTCGGCTTCTGGCGTGCTTTATTCGATGCTGGTGTCTTCACCAACCCGGTTCTGCCGCCAGCGGTTCCGGAGAGCTCCTGCCGCCTCCGCACCTCTGTAATGGCGACGCATTCGCGCGATCAGCTCGACCAGGTACTGGACGGGTTCAAGCGTGTACGCTGTGCCCTCGGTACGCCTTAGGTGCCGAGCCCCGCCAGAATTCGAGAGATTCCGCAGCACGAGTCCGTCCAGCCATTCATCGACGTGGCATGGCGGTTCAATAGCTCGGACCCTAAATGGGTGCCGCCGCTGCGGCATTCTCTCACCACCCTGCTGGATCGCGATAAGCACCCGTTCCACCACCACGCTGAAGTCGCATATTTCATCGCTGAACGCGACGGTGTGGCCGTAGGTCGGATAGCCGCGATAATCAACCGGCTCCACAACGAGTTTCACAACGAGCAAACTGGCTTCTTCGGGTTCTTCGAGTGCGAGAACGATCCCGACACCGCCCGTCAGCTAATCAATGCGGCCAGCGCCTGGCTCCGCGATCGCGGCATGGAGCGGATGCGCGGGCCTATGAATTTCTCCACAAACGAAGAATGCGGCCTGCTGGTGGACGGGTTCGAAACCCGGCCGATGATTATGATGCCGCACAACCCGCCATACTACGCGCGCCTGATGGACGCGGCTGGGCTCGAGAAGTGTAGGGATCTGCTGGCATACTGGCTGGACGATGCGAATCCGCCGGAGCGCCTGGTGCGCGGCCTCGAGCGTGTCCTCAGCCGCACGGGCACAACCATCCGCTCGTTCGACATGAGCCGCTTCGATGCGGAGGTGGCAGCGATCAAGGAAGTCTACAACTCCGCCTGGTCGCAGAACTGGGGATTCGTGCCCATGACCGACGCCGAGTTCGCCCACATGGCGAAGGATCTTAAGCCGGTCGTTGATCCTGATCTCTGCCTCATTGCCGAGGTCGACGGCAACCCGATCGGCTTCTCACTCGCGCTGCCAGACCTGAATGAGGCGCTCAAGCACCTGCCGAACGGTAAGCTTCTGCCGTTCGGGATATTCCGGTTCCTCTGGGAGAAGCGCCGTATACGCGGCATGCGGGTGCTCACACTCGGCTTCAAGCCGGGTTATCAACACCAGGGGATAGGACCCGCCTTCTACGTTCGAACGCTCCAGATCGGCGGGTCGAAAGGATACACGCATGGCGAAGCCTCCTGGATCCTCGAGGACAACTGGGATATGCGACGGCCCCTCGAACGGATGGGCGGGCGGGCATACAAGACATATCGCATCTACGAGACCGCTCTACGTGAATGAAGGTCGCCTATTTCACGGAAAGCCTGCTTCCCCACGTGGACGGCGTCTCGCTCACCATCGCCAGGCTATTTGAAACACTCCTGGCCGACGGAGAGGATTTCAGGATCTACTCTCCTTTCCAGCCGCCGCCGGAAATTCCGTGGAGCACACGGGTCGTGCCTGTCAGGTATGTTCGCTTCCCACTCTATCCAGCCTACCGCGTCAGCCTTCCCTTCCTGAGCCGAATCGCGGGCGACCTGGACGAGTTTGATCCAGATCTCATTCACGTCGTCAGCCCTACGCCGATGGCGGTATGGGCCCAGCGATTCGGACGCCAGCGCGGCATTCCCGTCGTATCCAGCTTTCACACGCACTTCGTTTCCTACTTCCGCTACTATCGCGTACGCCGGCTGGAATCCGCCGGCTGGCGATTCCTGCGATGGTTCTATGGACGCTGTGTACGCGTATACGCGCCATCGTGGAGCATCATCCACGAGCTCGAGCAGCACGGCATCGAAAACGCGGAGCTCTGGTCGCGCGGTATCGATGGGTATGCCTTCTCACCGGCAAAACGCGACGAGCGGCTGAGAGCCGAGGTGGGCGCTTCCGACACCATCCCCATCCTCCTTATGGTGAGCCGGCTGGTAAAGGAGAAGGACCTCGCCGATCTCGTAGCAATAGACCAGCTCCTCCACGAGCGTGGGGTCGCGTTCGAATTCGTACTGGTGGGCGACGGACCGCTCCGCCATGAGCTGGAGCATGCGCTGCCAAGGGCTCACTTCGCTGGCCACCAATCTGGAGATGAGCTGGCCCGCTGGTACGCGTCCGCGGACGTATTCGTTTTCCCCTCCACTACCGAAACGCTCGGTAATGTCGTGCTCGAGGCGCTTGCGTCAGGCATACCTGCCGTGGTCACTGACCGTGGCGGACCGCAGGACCTGGTCATCGACGGCGAGACCGGCTACATCGTCTCTGGAAACGACGCGACCGCAATGGCCGACAGGCTGGAGATGCTACTCCGCGACAGTGATGCCCGCCGCGAGATGGGCGCCGCCGCGCGCGAGTCGGCCACCGCGAGAAGCTGGCGTCATATCAACGCCCGTCTCCTCGCCAGTTACCATGACGTGGCTAACGCCTACCATCACATGTAGGGGCGGGCCTTGTGCCCGCCCTGCTTGGGCACCCACAAGGGGTGCCCCTACAAAGGCCCTGCTTGGGCACCCACAAGGGGGTGCCCCTACAAAGTAGATGTCCCTGAAATCATGAAAATCTGTGATCTCACCCAGTCGTATGCCTCAACCGGCGGCGGCGTACGGACTTACATTCAGGCGAAGCGTGACCAGATCGTCGCGAAGACGGACCACGAGCACCTGCTCATTGTACCCGGCCCGACCGACTCAGTCGTGCGTGAGGGTCGAACGGTTACCTGTACTATCAAATCACCGTTCGTTCCCGGTTCACGTGTCTACCGGCTGCTCCTGCGCTCCGACAAGGTGCTCAGGATACTGGAGACTGAGAAGCCCGACCTTGTGGAGTGTCAGTGTACCTACAACCTCCCTTGGACGGCTCTGAAGTACAGGCGCCGCAACCCGGCGGTACGCGTGGTGGGCTCGTATATGACCGACGTGCCGAACGCGTACGTTCGGCCGATAGCGGAGCGCGTGCTCGGTAAGCGTGGCGGTGCTCGCGCGCTGGCTCTGGCCGATGACTATATTCGGCGACTGTACTCCAGATTCGATGCGGCGGTCGCGATATCGCCCGCGTTCGCCCGGCGGCTGACGGAAATGGGGATCGAGAACGTCAGGAGCGTACCGTTAGGTGTCGACCTCCAGACGTTCAGCCCGGCCCGGCGCGATCCCGGGTTGCGACGCCGGCGGGGTATCGGGGATGGGGACGTCCTCATGATTTATTGCGGCCGTCTGGACAGCGAGAAACGCCCGGGCCTGCTGATCGACGCATTCGAACACCTGCCACCTGACATTGCCGCAAATCTGGTCATGATCGGCGAGGGACCTCTGCGGGGCGAGCTGACACAGCGGACAGCCGGCAATAGTCGCATCCGGATACTCCCATATGAGCAGGACAGGACCGAGCTGGCCCGGCAGCTGGCATCATCGGACATTTACGTGTCTGCCATGCCCTACGAGACGTTCGGGCTTTCGGTGATCGAGGCACAGGCGTGTGGCCTGCCGGTGGTCGGGGTCGCGGGTGGCGCAATGCGCGACCGCGTACCCGCTGATCTGGGGGTCGGGCTACTCGGCCCCGTCGACTCGGTGGACGACCTCGCCAGGAACATGGCTGAGATGGCGCGAGATCCGGAACGCGTAGCGGTCGGCAGGCGCGCTCGAGCGCTGGTGGAATCCGAGTTCTCATGGGACCGAACGTTCTCCAGTATGTTCGAACTCTATGCGGAAATTATCGGACGATGACGGATACGGCGGCCGAACAGCCAAAGGGACTGCTGCACAGAATTTTTCGCACCTCGCTGGTAGTGATCCCCATTGGAGTCCTGGGGAATATCGTCTTCTCACTGCTGGTTACGGATCAGAGTGTACTTCGTTCGGTGGCCGGCTTTCCCAAAGATTACCTCTTTCTCGCGTTGGTTCTGGCGTTCATTCCTTGGCTGACGAACTCGCTACGGCTCCTGATATGGACCCATTTTCTGGGGTATCGACTTAGACTTCGTGAGACGTTCCAGCTTACGCTGGTCAATGATCTGGGCTCGGCGGTGAGCCCGACGGCGGTGGGCGGCGGGTTCTTTAAATGGGGGATGCTGGTTCAGCGAGGAGTCACGCCCGGCGCGGCAGCTTCGCTTACCACGCTTCCTATTATCGAGGACGGGATATTCTTCGCTCTCGCCATACCTACGGCGGTGGTGATCACCGCCTCGTGGGAACTGCCAGTATTCGTGTGGGTGGCCGACGAGCTGCAGTCGAATGCCCTGTTCGCGGTAATCGCCTTCGGTGCGGTTGCCGCACTAACATGGGCGGCGGTGCGCCTCGTCCTCGGGGGCGGACTCGGCTCGCGCGTGCGAAGGACCGGGCTGAACTTCCTGGCCGGAACTCGACGGAAGACCCGCGCGATGTGGCGCGACGCTCGCACGGTGTTCAGCCTCATACGCGATCGTGGCAAGTGGCGCTTCGCGCTGAGTATGTCCCTTACGGCGATCCAGTGGATCGCACGATATTCCGTCATCTCCGCCCTCGTGGCGTTCCTCGGCGCTCCCGTCCAGCCGGTCCTGTTCTGGATGTTCCAGTGGGTGGTATTCACCCTGATGGCCTTTATACCGACGCCGGGTGCCGCGGGCGGCGCCGAAGCCGCATTCCTCCTCATCTACAGCGCCTTCCTTCCCGAGCGAATTATCGGGCTGGCAACGGCGGGTTGGAGGTTCCTCACATTCTACCTCCAGCTGGGGCTCGCGGCGGCTATCTTCTCGCTCCTGAATCTGGGCAACCGGTCAGAGCGTGACACCGCCGACGAAACCGCCCCAAGAACATAGGTTTACAGGGACCGGACTCCACCCCGCTGCTCTCGACATTCGCCGCCTGAAGCGTTATATTCACCTCATGAATACTGCGACACGAAGGCGCGATTCGAAGCATGTACGGCGGACGCTCAAGCTGCCAGACACGTATTTCGTCCGTCCGGTCCTGAGTGTTTATAACAAGTCGCCGGTCACTCTCGCGGAGATGACGGACGAACAGCTGTTCCAGCGCTACAGGCATGGCGATGAGAATGGTTTTCGGACGCTCGTCGAAAGGTACGAGCCGCGGATCCAGGGGTTTCTCCGCAAGCGGCTCAACGATGAGGAGCGGGTTCAGGATCTAACCCAGGATACCTTCCTGCGGATCCATCGTGCTCGGGAGAGCTACGACCCGAGCAGAAAATTCTCGACCTGGATCCACACGATCGCGAACAACCTCCTGAAGAACGAATTCCGTAACCGGTCACGCAGGCGGGAGACGGTATTCTCCGAGTTGCGCCCGGAGACTTCGGAATCGGGAGCTCCGTCGCGCCCGGTGGAGTTCGATTCGGGCGGGCCGGACCCGGAGCGCGATGCGTACCGCAGCGAACTCCGTAGCGCAATCGACAACGCGATCGAGCAGATGGACGAGCATCACCGGATACCGTTCGTCATGCGCGAGGTAGACGACCTCTCGTACGAGGAGATCGCGGAGGCCATCGGGATACCCGTTGGAACTGTAAAGAGCCGGTTGAATCGTGCGCGTAACTCGTTCCGGACGCTACTTCCGGTGCCGGTGTAGAGCGCGCCGCCCGGATAATGAAGTTCTATGGAAGGGACCCTGCTGTTTCAGGGTCCCTTCTTTGCATTGCGGACCCGCATGTCTGCTGAGAATATTCCGCATATAATCGTTATAGGTGGCGGATTCGGCGGTCTTTACGCCGCGCGCGCACTGGGGAAGGCTCCGGTGCGTGTGACGGTGATCGATCGTCGGAACTACCACCTGTTTCAGCCGCTCCTCTACCAGGTCGCGACCGCGGCACTCTCGCCCGCCGATATCGCGGCACCCATTCGCCACATCCTTCGCAAGCACCGGAACACCGACGTGTTGCTGGCGGAAGTCCACCGCATAGACGTGCAGAAGCGAGAGGTGCACCTCGCGGGCGGCAGGCTGTTGGGCTACGATTATCTTATCCTGGCCTCCGGCGCTGTGGACCAGTATTTCGGCCACGACGACTGGGCACAGTACGCCCCCGGCCTCAAAACCATCGCCGATTCCACCAATATTCGCCGAAAGTTCCTGTCTGCCTTCGAGGAAGCCGAACACACACCCGATGACGAGGCGTGTAGGTCCCTGCTGACGTTTGTAGTTGTCGGTGGCGGTCCAACCGGCGTCGAGATGGCTGGCGCTTTCGCGGAGATATCGCGGCATTCGCTCAGCCGGGATTTTCGGCATATCGACCCATCGACCGCCCGGGTGATCCTCATGGAGGGCGGTCCGCGGCTTCTCACGGCGTACCCCGAGGAGCTGTCGGTGAAGGCGCGACAGGCACTGGAGAATCTGGGCGTCGAAGTCCGCCTGAACTCGGCTGTCACACGAATCGAGGCGCACGCGGTATATGCTGGAGATGAGCGGATCCCGACCAGCAACGTGGTCTGGGCCGCGGGTGTAGCCGCCTCCCCGCTCGGCCGCAGCCTGGGCGTGGAGACTGATCGGACGGGGCGGGTCGAAGTCGCGCCTGATCTATCAGTGCCGGGCTACCCAGAGGTGTTCGTGGTGGGCGACCTGGCGTCGTTCAAGCACCAGACGGGCGCCCCGTTGCCTGGCGTGGCTCCGGTCGCCATGCAGGAGGCGAAGGCAGCTGCAGCCAACATCCTCCGAACCATCGAGGGTGAGCCACGCGAGCCGTTCCACTATCGTGACAAAGGCAGCATGGCGACGATCGGGCGAGCTTCCGCCGTCGCACGTCTGGCGGGGATGAACCTGTCAGGCCTCATCGCATGGCTTGCCTGGTTGTTCATCCACATCCTCTTCCTGATAGGATTCCGCAACCGCCTCATCGTGCTCATCCAGTGGGCGTGGTCATATCTCACCTGGCAGCGCAGCGCACGCTTGATTGTGGTGGAAGACGAATCGCGCGAGCCGGCGACGAGCCCCCGTGAGTAACCCGGCCTACGAGGCCAGCTTCCGGCGCTGGGCGGCGGCGAACGGAGTGGGCTGGCAGCGGATAGTCTACCCGCGGGATGAATACGGCAGCACGGTAGCGTACCGTCTTACGCCGGCGGGTGAGCTGAGCGGGACTGTACTTCTCGTGCACGGTGCCGGCAACGACGCTCTCTTCGGAATGGTCGGCCTCGCTAAGCGCCTCATCTCCAGAAACTTTCAGGTTATAACGTTCGACCTTGACGGTCACGGGCGGGATAGCGGCAGCCGCTTTTCGGGTACGACGATAGGCGGGGCAGTTGCGGAGGCGGTACGGCGACTCCCCACCGACCGGGAGGTGCCGCTGCATGCCGTGGGCATCAGCCTGGGCGGCGCACTTCTGCTGCATACGCTTGCGAAGGCGGGGTGTGGCATCAGCTCGGCCATCCTGATGGTCGCTCCGCTCCGAATAGAGTTCTCGCGCGCGGCGTTCGCGGCCGAGCTCCGCCCGCGCCTCCTGCGCACGCTGTGGCGCGAGCGGGCACATTATGGGCTCGCGGGGCTCGTCCCGTCGTTCGGGCCGTTCAAGCGCGCCACCTACCCGCTGCGATTCGCGCCGTCAGAAGTCGTGGGGACGGGAGCTTTCGGCTATATCGAGGTGCTCGACAGGACTCTAGCGTCGCTCGATCTGGAGGAAGCCGCACGCACCAACACGGTTCCTACCCTCCTGATCTATGGCGATGCCGACCGAATCGTTCCTATCGAGCAGGGTAAGCGGCTGGAGCGCCTGATCCCGTCGGCGCGCCTGCTTTCAATTTCGGGCGGCACGCACTTGACCACGCCGCTGGCGGCTGAAGCGGTGTCGAGCGCGCTCGAGTGGATCGATGACCACGCGGTTGCGGCGCGACAGACGCGATGACGGGTGAACAGCACAGGATAGACGTCCATGTCCATCTGGCGGGGGTGGGAACGGGCGGGTCGGGATGTTGGATATCACCCGCATTTCGATCGCGTCTCACCTTCCGGATACTGCGAAGGTGGCACGGGATAACAGCGGAGGCTATGCGTACCACTGTCGACGCGGACTGGGCCGCGACCATCGCCCGGAAGATCCGCGCAAGTGAGCTCGACATAGCCGTGGTCCTGGGCTTCGACGGTGTGTACGATCAAGCCGGCGACCTGGATCCGCAGCTATCGCAGATGATCGTCCCGCCCAGCTGGGTGTTCGCCGTATGCAAGCGGCACCCCGAGCTTCTCCCCGGCCCGTCCATTAACCCCTTCCGGAGGGATGCCCTGGAGCGGCTGGATGAATGCGTTGAGGGCGGCGCGGTACTCCTCAAGTGGCTCCCATCCACCCAGCGCATCGACCCGTCGAGTCCACGGCTCGGCGAGTTCTACCGGCGCCTCGCCGAAGCCGGCCTGCCCCTGCTCGTGCATTCTGGAGGCAGTGAGGTGACCTTCGCCGAGGTCGATTCCAAGCTTAAGGACGTGCGGCTTCTGCAAGCACCCCTCGACGCCGGTGTAACGGTGATCTGCGCGCACTCGGGCGCTCCCTCGCTCGTATCGAGAGATCGCAGTCAGCTGCCCCTCCTGCGGGAAATGCTGATCGAGCACCCCAACCTATGGGTCGATAACTCCGGGATGGCCACACCCAGCCGGTTCAAACACCTCCCGCGCCTCGCCCTGGACAGCGTATTCCAGGAGCGAACTCTTTACGGGAGCGATTATCCGGTGCCCAGCAACGCCATCTTCTACCCTCGACGGCTCGGACGCCAGACGGTTGTCCGGCTCGAGCGCGAGAGGAATCTCTTTCAGCGCGATATCGGTATCAAACGGGCGCTCGGCTATCCGGATTCGACCCTCACCGTCGCGAATCGCGTGCTCCCCAATATCGAACGATGGAACGGAGATCTGGGGACTGGCAACAGGTGATCTTCCGCTTATCTTGCATTGCGCGTTTCGCGAAAAGGTTTAACCGCGGAGGGGCGGAGGACGCGAAGGACCGTAGCGGGGACCCATTCTGATGCGACTTTTACAAACTCGATTCAGGACCAGGATGACATTGGAGATCCAGCGAACGCGGGAGTTCCAAACATTCGTTGCAAAGTTTAAGCTCCCATCCCTCTGCGCCTCAGCGTCCTCGGCGGTTCAAATATGCCGAATTCACTGGTCAATCGCTCTCGCGGTGGCCATCCTGGTGTGCTCCAGTACCCCGCTGACTGCTCAGCTTCGCCCACTGGAGCCGTTCGATCAGAGGATTTTCGATGACGGCAATACCTTCATTGCGGATGCGGGTTTCGGGCTCTACAGCGATCAGCGCGCCTCGCTGGCAGGCACAATAGGGAGCCTCACGGAGATCGGGCAGTTTCACACCGCATGGCGCTCCGGCCGCATAGCCGTTGAGCTAGCCGGGACGGTATACCGGACCTTCGAGGACGAGTCGGTTTTTGCTTCGCCCACCGGCGGCGCGCGCGAGCCCACCGGTGAGCGCCGGGGCGACGTCGGAGACTTTCGCGTCGGCGCCGTCGTGCTTCTGACTCCACCTGAACGCCCCTACAGGGCAGCTCTCCGATTCGGAACCCGACTGCCCACCACCGATAACGAGATCGGGCTCGAGCGCGACCGCACAGATTTTTTCGCGCTTCTCGCAGGCGGCCTTCGTAAGCGCGGTTTTCGCGCTACGGCCGAAGCCGGGCTGGGGATCAACGGAACACACAACCTAAAGTTCGAGCAGATGGACGTGCTCGTGTACAACGCTGCCGTCGAGTACCGGCAATGGCCCGTTACACCCATAGCCATGATTATTGGGCGCATGGATGGCGTGGATTGGGATTTTCGCGGTAACGAGAACCTTGGCGAGATACGTCTGGGCGCGAGAGTGGGTGATCGCCTCTGGTTCCAGGCGTTTTACGTGCGCGGCTTCACCGATTTCAGCCCGAGCGGCGGCCTGATGATCTCCGCTGGCCTGACGCGATAGCAGTCGCCCATGACTTTGTATCGCAAAGTGCTTGACAGAACGGCGACGAGCGGACATCTTCCCTCCATGGCATCAGTACACCCGCTTCCGCCCGGCGAACCCGTCGCCCTGCACGATCGTGCAATGGACAACCTGCGCTTCATTCGCGAGACGATGGAGCGCGCCGGTAGCTTCACCGCCGTCTCCGGGTGGGGTGAGGTTGCCGTGGGGGTCACCGCTCTGATCGCCGCGGCGTTGGCGTCGCGACAGGACAGCGCGAGTGCGTGGCTCACGGTGTGGGGCATCGAAGCTCTGGTAGCCCTTGTGATTGGCGGCTTCACGGTGGCATGGAAGGCCCGCGCGGCAAGCCTGCCACTCCTCTCCGGCCCGGGCCGGAAGGCGGCATTAAGTCTGGCCCCCGCGCTGGTGGCGGGAGCGTTGTTGACGGGTGTTCTCTTCAGTGAGGGGATAGTCGCGCCGCTACCCGGCATCTGGCTCCTGCTGTTCGGAACGGGAATCATAGCGGCTGGCACCTATTCGGTGAAGATCGTTCCGGTGATGGGGCTGTGTTTCATGGCCGTGGGCACATTCGCGCTGATTGCTCCGCCGGAGTGGGGGAATGCGGTGATGGCGTTTGGTTTTGGA
>DASSKB010000116.1:0-13509 GCA_035690925.1 Longimicrobiaceae bacterium | reverse complement strand
GAGAGCATCCACGGTGTTAGGGATGTTGAGGAGCCCGCGGCGCTCGGCTTCCTTCTGCCACTCGTCGCTGTAACCGTCGCCATTGAAGAGGATGCGCTTGCATCCTGCTATCTCGCGCGCTAGCAGCGTCTGAAGTGCCTTCTCGAACTCCGTGCCGGCCTCGAGCTCCGCTTCCAGGGCAATGCACATCTCGTCTATCGCTTCGGCCATGATGGTATTGAGAACCGTCGCCGGAAATGATATCGACTGAGATGCGCCAGGCGCGCGGAATTCGAATTTATTACCCGTAAACGCGAATGGTGATGTGCGATTGCGATCCCCCGCGTGTTTCGGGAGGTGTGGCAGCACGGGCGTGCCGAGGCCGAGCAGGCCGCCCTGTCTACTAGATTTCGGGCCGCCATTCTGTATCTGCTCGAAGACGTCGGTGAGCTGCTCCCCCAGAAATACCGAAATGATAGCTGGCGGGGCCTCATTAGCACCAAGCCGATGGTCATTACCCGCATGCGCCACGGCCGCCCGGATGATGTCCTGATGTCGCTCAACCGCCCGTAGGGCGGCGGTGCAGAAGAACATGAACTGCATATTGTCATGTGGCGTATCTCCCGGCTCCAGGAGATTCGCGGACTCGGTGGCGAATGACCAGTTCAGGTGCTTGCCGCTTCCGTTGACGCCGGCAAACGGCTTCTCGTGTAGGAGGCATGCCATCCCGTACTTCCGCGCAGTGCTTCGCAGCTCGAGCATGGTCAATTGCTGGTGGTCGGCCGCAATGTTTGCGTTCTCGTATATCGGGGCCATCTCGAACTGGCCGGGCGCGACCTCGTTATGCCTTGTCTTTACAGGAACACCAAGACGATAGAGCTCCCGCTCCACCTCGATCATGCACGCCAGCACGCGCTCCGGTATGGACCCGAAGTAATGGTCCTCCAGCTCCTGCCCACGCGGCGGCTTCGTCCCGAACAGCGTTCGGCCCGTCGTCATCAGGTCCGGTCGACGATAGTAGAACTCCTGATCCACCAGGAAAAACTCCTGCTCCGGACCCAATGTTGCCAGCACCCGCGCCGCGTCCTTGCCGAACAGCTTCAATGCCCGCCGCGTCTGGGTATCCAGTGCGCTCATGGAACGCAGGAGCGGCGTCTTCTGGTCGAGCGCGTCACCCGCCCACGACGCAAATGCCGTCGGGATCGAGAGGTACGCCCCCCCTGATGTTTCAACGATGAACGCGGGGGAGGTAGGATCCCACGCGGTGTAACCTCGAGCCTCGAATGTCGCCCGCAAGCCGCCCGACGGGAACGACGACGCGTCCGGTTCACCCTGAATGAGGTCCCGGCCGGAAAACTCCGCCATCGCCCCGCCACCCTCGTTGGGCGTGATAAACGAGTCATGTTTTTCTGCCGTAAGACCCGTCAGCGGCTGGAACCAGTGCGTGAAGTGCGTCGCGCCCTTCTCCAACGCCCATTCTTTCATCGCAAGTGCCACCGCATCAGCCACTGATGGGTCCAGTTCCGTGCCCTGCTCGATGGTCGACATCAGCGCTCTGTAAATCTGCTTCGGTAGACGCGTACGCATCTCCGTCAGACCGAACGTGCTCTCGCCAAATATTTCCTCGATGTTCATTGGCGGGGGTAGCCCCCGCCTCTCATGGCCTCCGTCGCTCATCACCGGACTCCAGCCCTTCGCTGCGGCCAGTGTGTCGAATCTCGGGGCGGTCTTGGGCATCGTTGATCCTCAGATCGATGGTTGGTGGCGAAATGGTACGCGGAGCATGTCTCCGTGTCGATGTTCTTCGGCTTCACTGCTTTTCGGGTCCAACGCATCCAGCGACACACCCGAGGTCTCTTTCAACGTCGATAGCACTATGCTGGTCGTCGTCCACTGCACGCCCGGCCAGGACTGGATATCCGCCAGCAGCTGCTCCAGCGACGAGCTGTTCCACGTCCTTACCTTCAGAAGATGTGAACCTTCCCCGGTTACGGCGTGGCTCTCGAGTACCTCGGCCCGATCCGCCACCCGCTTTCGGAACTCCGGGTACGATCGCGACCCGTTCATCCCTACTACAATGAATGCGGTCACATCCAGATCCAGCGCCTTCGCCTCGAGGACGGCCGAGTATCCCCTGATAACCCCACGCTCCTCCAGCTTGCGCAACCGGTCACTCACAGCTGGCGCCGAAAGTCCCACAGCCCGCGAAAGCTCATGCTGCGAAATCCTTCCATCAGCCTGAAGCAATGAGAGCAGTCGAATGTCTATCTTGTCTAAATTAGCCATTGCTCCTGTGATAGCTAACTTTGTTAAGCGAATGCGTATCTTGACGAAATAAAATGATGGGTACGGCCCGATTGCGCAATAGGGTCAGTGTGGCGAGTGAAGCAGCGGTGGCTTCGGGTAAACTCCGAGCGACTCGAGCGGCTTCTGCCCGGGGAGGGGGATGATGACGCCGGGGTTGAGGATACCTTGCGGGTCGAACGATTCCTTAACGACCCTGAAGCGTTCGACCATATCGGATCCCCAGATAATCTGGAGGAGTGGGGCGCGGAGTCGGCCGTCCCCATGCTCACCAGATAGGGTACCCCCGAGGCTGGCGACGGCCTGTGCGACCTCGGTGAGGAGGGCATTCAGCGTGTCCTGCCAACGGGGCGCGGAGACGTCCACCAGTGGGTTGACGTGGAGATTGCCGTCACCCGCGTGACCGAATATGACAGCTGGCAGATCATAGCGATCGAGCAGGGTTCGGAGCAGTCGTATGTAGTCGGGCAGGCGGGCGATGGGGACGACGCCGTCCTCAATGAATTGCATCGAAACGCGACCACCGGCGCGTTCGGCGATTATCGGGCTGGCGGCGTGCCGCAAATCCCAGAAAGCGCGTTGTCGGTCCGGATCGGTGGCCAGGGCGACTCGTTCAGCGAGCGGGGCCATTGCCTTTGCGACGAGGTCGAGCTGGCTGCGAACATCGGCTTCCGAGTCACCCTCCACCTCGACGAGGAGGACACCCTCGAGGCCGGGGGGAAGGGAGTAATCCAGATTGGAGTCCGCGGATCGTACGAGCTCCAGGAAGGTGCTATCGAGTAGCTCGCAGGTAGCGGGCTCCAGAGGCAGAAGCTCCTTTACCGCCTCGCCGATGGCGGGTAGCTCAGAGAATTCTACCAGTGCCACGCCGCGACCCACAGGGAGGGGAGCCAATCGGAGCCGAGCGCCTACGATAAGTGCAAGCGTGCCCTCACTGCCGATAATGAGATCTATGGCATCGCGACTCGCGAGATACTCTCTGACGGCATATCCCGAGGAATTTTTCCGCACATCGGGCCACTCCGCCTGGATGATGTGCTGATCGTGCCGGAGCATGCCATCCATGCGATCCAGGATCGGACGCAGGATCGCCGGTGGTTTCTCGCCCCTGATCAGTCTGCCAGCCGATCCGTCGGCGAGAATCACGTCCAGCGACTGGACCCAGTCGCGCGTGGCCCCGTATTTCACCGAATGTGCGCCCGCCGAGTTGTTGGCTATCATCCCGCCGAGCGTGCATCTATCGCCGCTCGAGGGGTCCACGGGGAAGTGGAAGCCGGCCGCTTCGCAGGTGCGATTCAATTCCGATAGGGTAACGCCGGGTTCGACGTGCACTTCCGCCATTACTTCATCTACCGGACCCACTCCCCGGAAAGCCGGGATCAGGTCGATCATCACGCCCGACCCGAGATTCCCACCCGGCATACCTGTCCCGGCGCCGCGGGGAACGAGTGAAATGTCATTCGACGCGGCCCACCGAACGAGTAATTGGAGGTCGTCGGGATCCTGTGGGACGGCTACGGCCGCCGGCAGGATCTGGAGGATCCCGGAAGCGCCGGAAAAACGGAGCCGTTCGGCATCACCGGTTGAGAACCTTCCTCTGAACCCGGCCGGATGGTCTGTAATGGATGTCACAGCCTTGGAATCGTTAATCAATTATAATAGCGGGCGGGGCGTCTCGCGGCGGTGCGGAAAATGCGCTTGACACCTACGCCGCTGACCCGCATCATTGGAGCCATGGCAATGCAATCTACAGTACCACCAACACCTGAAACCACCCTGCGCAATGCAACGCGCGATTCCCCGCTTCTACAGCTACGGGTGGATCGGCGGCTTGGCCACGAGTGGGATGATTGGGACGGCGAGGAGCTCGAGAATGGCGGCATCTTCCACGAGGGTCCGAAATTGTTCTTCGGCCTCGCCGCCATCACCGTTGTAGCGGCCGTTTCGCTCTTCCTCTTTGGAGTTTGGCTCATCGCGCCGCGCCTGGAAGCCGTCTGGGGCGCGTTGCCGGAAGCGCTGGCTGGACTGGCAGTTATCTCCCTGGTCGCCTTTGGTGCCTGGCTGGCGGCTGTTGGCATTGTTCTCAGAACAGGCCGTAACGGTATCCCGGAAGTTCTCGCTGAAGGAGGCCTTTTTCCGCGGATGATGCCTGTTGTCGAGCGTGTGGGGGTTACCTGCGGGCTTTCTCGTGACCACGTGGGCAGCTCGGTGGTACGAATTTTCAATGCGCTATCTGCCGCACGCGCTCAGCCGGGTGTTCGGCCTGACGATATGCTCGTGCTGCTTCCACGTTGTCTGAGCAAGCAGGCGATGCAGGGAGCGATGGAGATCGCGGGTCGGTACGGGGTGCCGATGTTCGTCGCCTCGCGCGGACGCTATGCACGGCAGATGATAGGGATGCGGCGACCCAAGCGGGTGGTAGCGGTCGCTTGCGAGCGAGATCTGGTCAGTGGGTTCAAGGATGTTGCCGGTCACATGCCGGTCCTCGGCACGACTCTGGCTCTCCCCGACGGTCCCTGCAAGAACACCGAAGTCGATATCAGCAGCCTGGAATCGCAGATCCGCGGCTTCCTCGGGCTTTCGAAGAATGCATCGACCTCTCAGGTCGCGCAGGTAGGGCAGTAACCGACGGCTTCCAACCTGTAGCCCTCTATCCTGAATCCATCACTCGGGTGAATGCTGGGGAGGACCCCCGCAATGTCACGACCGGGAATATCACGCAGTGCTCCGCAGGCCAGGCAGCGAGCGTGGAAATGGTCGTCAGTCCTTGCGTCGTAGCGTGCCGAACCATCGCCCGAGGTGAGCTTTACCGCGAGGCCGCAGGTCACCAGCGTTTCCAGAGCCTTGTATACCGTCGCCAGGGAGATATCCGAGATCTGGGTGCGGACTGTGGTAAAGACCTCGTCAGCGGTAGGATGTTCGGTGCTCCCGCTCAGAAAACGATAGACCGCGGCCCGCTGTTCCGTGAAACGCTGGCCATTCGCCTCGAGCGCTTCACGCAACGCCGAGTCCGGCATATCGACGTTCGTCTGGGTAGCAGGTGTCATTTCCGAACGGTTTAAAACGCGGGTCCGCAGAGGAACTTGTCGATGATAAGCTACTGGTCACCGGAGGGTGTGTCAACGCCGCGGCGGCCGTGTAACACCTTCTTCGCAGGGTTACGGGCCGGTCCGAATTCTGCATCTTCGGGTGGCGAATTCATCTTCGCGGAGGCATGGTGAAACAAACAGATATTGCCGTTGTACTTTGCTGCGCATTCTCCATGGTCGGCGGGTGTGAGCCGGCTGAGGGTGTGGACGTGCAGCAGCTCCCGTCCGAGCAGCGACCCAGCCCGGAAGCGCGGGCCGGCCTGCCCGAAGTATCGGGGCTCTGGCGTTTTGCCGGCTGGGAACTCGCGCCTGAAGATTCGGCGTCGCTGCAGGCCGCACTGCCTTCGTTGGGACAGATCGACATTCAGACTCAGCGGCTCGATTCCATCGCGGGCAGCTACCTTGCCGGCGGCGGGCGGGTTCCGGTAGTGGGAGAAGTGCGGCGGGATGGGATTGTATCGGTCGTCGCGCCCGGCGCCAACGCCTTCGTCGCCGGACAGGTCGAGGAGGATACGCTCTGGGTGGAGCTTACCTCGCTGATCCCGGCGGAAGCATGGCCCGACGGAGCACGGGCAGCGTTCGTTCGCGGGACTGCCGGTCCGCAATTCGCCCGGCTCGAGGGCGCCCTTCCGCCCCTCGCGCTTACCGATTCGCTGGTGCAGGATAGCGCGGCTGCCCCGGTGATGGAAATCCCCCGGCCCGCCGAACGCGAAGGTGATATCGCGGCTGAACCCGACCTCGCGCCCACACCGGCCCCCGTGGTAGCGCCAGCGCCAGATTCACAGCCGCAGCTGCCTCCGCCTCCCATAGACATTCCGAAGCCCGACCTTCCGGATCTGCTCGGAACGCCGGTGGTCCGCGACACTACTTCGTCTGGTGGCCCTTAGGCACTGGTGGTCTCTCGTGCCACCGAGCGTCCTCTATCGGT
The DNA here is from genome assembly GCA_035690925.1 of Longimicrobiaceae bacterium. Lineage (GTDB taxonomy): Bacteria > Gemmatimonadota > Gemmatimonadetes > Longimicrobiales > Longimicrobiaceae > DASSKB01. The sequence goes on along the minus strand of DASSKB010000116.1, from coordinate 7,209 downwards.
GAGGCGCAGGCGCTCGTTGGATGGGTTTATGACCCAGCCGCGCCGCTCGGCCCGCCGCACGACCCCCTCCGCGAACGCTGGATCCCAGCGTAAGTGTTTCTGAAGGTGGGCGACTCGGCTCTCCTCGTCCGCATCTGGCGAATCTTCGTGGTTCAGCAGGTGGATCGCCAGCATTGTAGCGGCAAACTCCCATTTCTGCCTCACCCGCCGCCGGGCCGTGGCCACGACCCCGCGCTGGGGGGCGAGGAGAAAGGTGATTCCAAAAATCACACCCGTCATAGTGGCCATCGATCCTGCCACGGAAACGTCCAGAGCGTAAGAGAGCCAATATCCGCTCCACGCTCCGAGTACACCTAGCCCGGCGCTGAGCGCGATCATCCACGGCAATCGGTCGGTGAGGAGGTATGCCGACGCGGGTGGTGCGATCATAAGTGCCACTACGAGTATGGAGCCCACAGCATCGAAGGCTCCCACCGCCGTGACGGATACGAGCGACATGAAGAGATAATGGATAACCGCGGGAGAGAAGCCGAGGGCTCCGGCGAGCGCGGCGTCGAACGTGGAAAGCTTGATCTCTTTGTAGAAGAGCACGATAAAGATCACGTTCAGCAGCAGGATAGTTCCCATCACCCAGAGGATTCGGGGTCCCAGGTCCATACCGTCGATTATCAGGCGATCGAATGGCGCGAAAACGAGTTCACCTAGCAGGACCGCGTCGATATCGAGATGAACATCGCCCGCGTAGCGGGAGATGATAATGACGCCGATGCTGAAGAGGGCGGGGAAGACCAGACCGATGGCGGCGTCCTCCTTGACCAGGTGAGTTCCGTTCAGCACTTCGACGAGGGCCACGGTTACCACACCTGTCGCGGCGGCCGCGAGTATCAGCAGCGGCGAAGAGGTGTCTTCGGCCACCAGAAAACCGAGTGCGATGCCCAGAAGAATGGAGTGGCTGATGGCATCACTCATCAATGCCATGCGCCGCAGCACCAGAAAAACGCCGGGTATCGCGCAGGTAACGGCTACCACCGACGCGATAACCTGGATTTCGACTTCGGGCGCGATCACGCAGCACCTCCGTTGCCTGACTCGTGGAGCCGTGCGGCCTCGCGGGCACCTCGATCCGTGAGTGCCCAGTCGCCGTTGGGTAGCCTACGTGCAAAACCCCGTTCCTCCAGCTTTCCCAGACTCCGACTAACATTTCCGTGACCTACCCGCATGGCCTCCAGAGTGGCGAGTGGGTGCCCGTGCCCGGGAGTCGCATGTTGACCCGCGAGTGCCTCCAGATCGCGGAGGACCGCGTCTACTCGCAGCGCACGGCGTGCGTGCTGCCGGCGGAACCAGGCCCACACAAGGCCCCGGTTGGGAGCGATCGTAAGTGATAGCAGGACGATTGCACTCATGCACAGCACTATTGTCGGGCCGGTCGGGAGCCGCGCCGCCGTGCTGCTCACCATAGCACCACTGACCCCGGCCACCGCCCCGAAGATACCGGCAAGAATGAACATTCCACCCGTCCTGTCGGTCCACTGGCGCGCAGCGGCGGCTGGAGCCACAACCATCGCGCTCATGAGAACCACGCCAACGGTCTGCAGGCCTATAACAATCGATATAACCAGCATCGAGGTGAGCACGACGTCCACGAAACGCATAGGGAACCCCACTGTCGCGCCGAAGTCACGATCGAAGCTGAGCAACTTGAATTCCTTCCAGAACAGGCCAGTCACCAGCAGAGCAACCGCACCCAGACCGGCGATGACTATCACGTCACGTTCCAGCATAGTGGCCGCCTGACCGAACAGGAATCGGTCGAGGCCCGCCTGGCTGGCGTTTGGGAGCTTCTGAATGTAGGTAAGTAGTACCAACCCTATCCCGAAGAAGACGGAGAGCACAATTCCCAGGGCGCTATCCTCTTTAATACGCGTCGCGCCTACTACGGCCATCACCACCAGGGTGCCGATCCACCCGGCGATGGCCGCCCCGAGCACCAGCACGAACGGCGCTTTGCTTCCGGTAAGCAGGAATGCCAGAGCAATTCCCGGAAGAGCAGCATGCGAGATAGCATCTCCCAGCAGGCTCTGCTTACGAAGAACGGCGAAGGTGCCGAGGGATCCGCTCACCGTCCCGAGGGCCGCGGCCCCGAGCGCTACGGTTCGTAGGGTGTAGTCCGTGAACAGCTCGGTGAGCGGAATTGCCATCACCGCGACCGCGCGCTCTTGAGTTCAGGGGAGCTGACGCCCGAACCCCCCGCGGCACCACCACCGGTGTTTAGGAACGGCACACGGCCGCCGTACGTCCGTCGCAGGTTCTCTTCGGTGAACTCCTCCTCTACCGGCCCACCCGCTATGCGCTGCACGTTTAGCAGCAGTATCCACTCGAAGTACTCCCTAACCGTCTCCAGATCGTGGTGGACTACGACAACCGTGCGTCCCTGCGAACGGAGCTCCTGGAGCACGTCCACTATGGCTCGCTCGGTTTTGGCGTCGACCCCCTGAAATGGCTCGTCCATGAGGTATACCTGCGCGTCCTGCACCAGCGCCCGCGCGAGGAAAACCCGCTGCTGCTGGCCGCCGGAAAGCTGGCTGATCTGCCGATCGGCGAACTCCTCCATACCGACCTGCGCCAGTGCCTGCATCGCCACGTCACGCTCACGGCGCCCGGGTCGCCTAAACCATCCGAGCTTCCCGTAAGTCCCCATCATTACGACGTCCAGAACACTCGTCGGGAAGTCCCAATCGACACTACCCCGCTGCGGCACGTACGCAGTCAGATGCCGTTGCTCCGAATAGGGTTTGCCGTGGATAATTACCCTACCAGCCGCCGGCTTCACCAGCCCGAGCATAGCTTTTATCAGCGTCGACTTGCCCGCCCCGTTCGGACCCACGATAGCCATCAGAACTCCACTGGGGACCTCGAGATCCACATCCCACAATACCGGGTGATCCCTATATGCGACGGTGAGGTCGTTCACCTCTATGGCGAGGCCGTTCTTCTCGGTCATTTCGATTCCGATCGTGTCAGTGCGTCGACTATAGTATCGACGTTGTGCTTCACCATACCGATGTACGTTCCTTCGGGCGTTCCAGGGTTTCCCATGGCGTCGGAGAAGAGGGAGCCTCCGATCTTTACGTCGAATCCGCGCGCCTGTACTGCCGCCTGGACCGCTTCGACGGTTCGCCTCGGAACGGACGTTTCAATGAAGATCGCGGGGATCCGGCGCTTCGCCAGAAGCTCCGCTAGACGCTGGACGTCCGCCGTTCCGGCTTCGGTAGCCGTGCTTATTCCCTGGAGTCCTATCACCTCGAATCCGTACGCCTCACCGAAGTAGTTGAACGCGTCGTGGGCAGTGACGAGAACCCGCAAATTCGGTGGCACGCGCGCAACCTGTTGCTCCACGTAAGCGTCCAGCTCAGCGAGCTCTGCCCGATATTCTTCGGCGTTCTGGCGGAAGTATGCGGCATTCTCCGGTTCTAGCTCACTCAGTGTTTCGCTCACCAGATCCAGCGTTTGCGCCCACATCTCCACGTCGAACCAGACATGTGGATCGTGCGCGCCCGCAAATTCCGGGGGTGCCAGCAGCGCAGCGCGGGGGATTGCGTCAGTCACCGCTACAGTGACCATTTCTCCGGTCATGTGATCCAGCACCTCCCCCATCTTGGCCTCCAGGTGAAGGCCGCTGAAGAAGATCACATCCGCGCCGAAGAGCCGGCGCACATCCCCCTCGCTAGCACGGTAAAGGTGCGGGTCGATGCCCGGTCCCATCAGAGTCTCCACGCTCACGCGATCGCCACCAACGTGTTCGACGACATCGCCGATCATCCCGATGGTGGTCACCACGCGAATCCTGTTGCCAATATCCTCCGGCGGCGGCGGCGTGCAGCCGGCGAGCAGAACCGCTACAGTGGCCAACCGCACCCATCTACCATACCTAAGCTGCATAAAAACGATTTTTCGAGTAACTTAAATCTCCGGCCGAAGTGTAAAGATTATGGCGGTGCCAGTCAATAGATCTTAAATCAGGTTATGGCGATTGGAGGACGGCATGCGGGTTGCGCATCGGTGGGGCGGAAGCGGGACCATCAATCCGACTCGAGGAGGAGAACGTGGAAGAAGAGCCCCAGGAACGTCCATTCGAGGGTGGTTCCCAACCGGTAGAGGATCACCCGCCGGAAATGCCGAGCGGTGGATGGAACGTAGGGCAAACGGTGGTGATTGTGTTAGGGATACTGGTGGTGCTGGCGGCTATCCTGTGGGTGCTGGTGCCGTTCGGGGGCTAGCGCGTCTTTCGGACTTCGGCCTGGTAGGCGGTGATCTGGCTCGCGACCTCCGGTTGATCCCAATCCAGGCAGGGTTCCAGAGCCATTGCTTCTGCGATGGCGTGCGCGGCCTCCAGACCACCATCCGTCGCTTCATAGAATAGGTGCAGCCTGCGCCGGAGCAGGTCCTCCAGGGTGAGAGCCATCTCGTGGTGAACCGCGTGCGGTATCTCGGCGCGGAGGTAGGGGAATCCAGCAAGGATCGGCTCAGCGAGCGTCGGATCGCGTTGGACTGCGTCGATTATGTGGTGGGCATCCGTCCCGTACGCGTGCGCGAGATGGTCGCACTGCTCCGGTGAGAGCCCTACGTGCTTGCCTCGCGCCTTCAGTCCCGTTACGAACGCCTCCCACTCCTCGACCGGTGCGCCAGGGAGCGGAAGCTCATCGGTAAGACAGATCCCACACTCCACTCCGTGATCGCGCGCGAGGATTGTGGCGACCTCCTCCACGGCCTCCGCGGCCATCACACGATAGGTGGTGAGCTTTCCCCCGGCGATGTTGAGCAGTCCGTTAGGGTCGCGCCAGATCTCGTGCTCTCGCGAAGTCTCGCTGGTGCTCCTGCTCTTCTTTGGCGGCGCCAATAGGGGACGAACGCCGCTCCAGGTACTCACGACATCGGAAGGCCTCAGTCCAGCGCGTGGGAAGAGGCCATTCACGGAGTCCAGCAAGTAATGGATATCGGCTGGGTCCGCCTTCGCGTCCTGCGGCCTTCCTTCGCGATCCGTGTCGGTGGTCCCTATGTAAGTGAAGTCACCCCATGGCAGTACGAACATCACCCGCCCGTCCACGAACGAAGTGAATATGAGTGCGCCGGTATTGCCAAGCCGTTCCCGGCGCACCTGGATATGGACCCCCTTGGTCGGCCTGAGGCGCAGGGCCGCCTCGGGGTCGGCCGTACGCCGCACGCGGTCCGACCACGGACCTGTAGCGTTCAAAACTACCTTTGCCCGCACCTCCTTCTCGGCCCCGGAAAAGCGGTCGTGAACTACAGCGCCCGTAATGGCATCGCCGTCGCGCAAGAACCCCGTGACAACGGCTCTCGGCACGGTGACAGCGCCCGCCTCGTGGGCAGCGCGGATAACTGCGAGGGTAAGCCTGGCGTCGTCCACCTGCGCGTCGTAGTAGACGGCGCCGCCGTCGAGGCCCCGGGCCCGGATATGCGGTTCGCGCTGTGTGACCGCAGCAGGCGATAGCATCCTGTGGCGCTCGATGTTCCTGAAGAGCGATAGCGCGTCGTAGACCCACATCCCCGCAAGCAGCTTTACCAGGCCCACGCCCTCGCCCCGATAGACAGGGAAGAGAAAGGACAGCGGGTGAACAAGATGGGGAGCGATCTTCAGGAGCGTCCTGCGCTCAGCGCTCGCCTCGAAAACGAGTTTGAGGTCGAACGTTTCCAGATACCGAAGCCCGCCGTGGATCAGGCGTGACGAGCGGCTGCTTGTGCCGCATCCAAAATCACCCGCTTCTAACAACGCCACGCTCAGACCGCGACCGGCGGCATCGCGCGCGACGCCAGCGCCCGTGATTCCCCCGCCGATCACCAGGAGGTCGTACTGCTCGTCACCCAGCCGCTCCCAGTATTCCTCGCGGGTCGCGGCGGAGAACTCGGCGGCAGGGGCTTCCATCTACAGTCGCGGCGGCGTCACGCCCACCTGACCCTGGTACTTCCCTTTGCGGTCGGCGTAGCTGATCTCGCACTCCTCGGCAGACTCGAAGAATACCACCTGCGCTATACCTTCACCGGCATACACCTTCGCTGGTAATGGCGTGGTGTTCGATATCTCCAGTGTGACAAACCCCTCCCACTCGGGTTCGAACGGCGTCACATTGGTGATGATCCCACATCGCGCATATGTCGACTTGCCCACACAGAGCGTCAGAATGTTACGTGGTATTCTGAAGTACTCCACGGATCTGGCAAGCGCAAAGGAATTCGGCGGCACTATGCAAACGTCGCCTTCAAAGGCTACGAACGATCTGTCGTCGAACTCCTTCGGGTCCACTATCGCATTGTTGACGTTAGTGAAGATCTTGAACTCGTTCGCTACTCGCATGTCGTATCCGTACGAAGATACGCCGTACGATATGGTCCCCTTACGGACCTGGGCATCCTCGTAGGGCTCGATCATGCCGTGCTCGCGAGCCATGCGTCGGATCCAGTGGTCGGGCTTGATGCTCATGTGGAACGGAGATTGATGGGTTTAAATTTCAGGTGGGTCAGGTCCGCCAAGTTACGGCACCACCCGCGGCCTCGGCAAGGCCGCCGACCGACCCCGCGGCGGCTTGACACTCGGGGGGCCCGAGGGGTATTATGGGCCGAACCAAGCCAAGTGAATGATTTCACAAACTCGGACCTTCAGGTATGCTCGAATCGTACCTCCCACTCCTGATTTTGCTCGCGCTGTCGGTGGTCAACGCCGTCTTCATGGTCGTGCTGTCTGCGGTGGTGAGCCCGACGAAGTGGACGCTGGTGAAATCGTCGCCGTACGAGTCGGGCATCGACCCGCTGGGGAGTACGCGTGAGCGGTTCTCGCTCAAGTTCTACGTGGTCGCGATCCTGTTTATCGTGTTCGACGTGGAGACGGTGTTCCTGGTTCCGTGGGCGGTGGTGATGAGGGAGGTGGGTTTGCCGGGCTTCGCGGCCGCGGCGATATTCATCTTCATTCTGACGGTGGGACTTATATACGAATGGAAGAAGGGGGCGCTCGAATGGGACTAGATGATCGAGCTTTGCCAGCCACGCAGGAAGACGAGGAGTCAGCCGCGGGGATTTTTTCAGGAGCACCCGGGTTTCTGACGACGCGTGTGGACGCGGTGGTAAACTGGTCGCGCGAGAACTCGCTGTGGCCTATGCCGTTTGGAACGGCGTGCTGCGCGATCGAGATGATGGCAA
>DASSKB010000115.1:0-27177 GCA_035690925.1 Longimicrobiaceae bacterium | reverse complement strand
GGCGCGCCTCACTCACTGGGCCGAAGCGTCACTGGCACCATCTTGGAGCTGGGTGTGTTGCTCCCGCGCGCGGTGCTGCCGATGGGCACGAGCACATTGGCCTCGGGAAAGTACGTCGCCGCGCACCCCTGCGGGACGTCGTAAGCCACTACACGGAAAGCTCTCGCGACCCTCACGCGCCCGTCATCGCCCGCGCCTACCAGGTCCACGATATCACCCGGGCCTATGCCGCGTGTTGCGATATCGTCGGGATGTAAGAGCACCACGCGTCTTTCGGTGATGCCGCGGTACCGATCGTCCATGCCGTAGATCGTGGTATTGAACTGATCATGAGATCGGATGGTGAACATCCGCAACTGATCGGACGATAGCCGTATGGAGGGCATTGGCACCACACCGAACTCCGCTTTTCCGCTCGCGGTGTTCCACTCGCGATGGGCGGCTGGATGCCGAAGTACGAACCCGCCAGGCTGCCGGACCCGCTTATTGAAGTCCGCGAAAATCGGGAGTACGTCCTCGATCCTCTCCCGGATCACGTCGTAATTCGCTATGAGAGCATCCCAATCGACCTTCCCGCCTTCGGGCAGCGTAGCCTTCGCCAGCCCCGCGACTATGGCTGGCTCGCTCAGGAGGTGGGGTGAGGCAGGAGACTTTCGCCCGGACGATGCATGAACGCAGCTCATGGAATCTTCTACAGTGACGCTCTGGGGCCCCGTCTGCTGGAGGTCGACCTCGGTTCTTCCCAGACATGGCCAGATCATCGCTTCGCTACCCGTGACGAGGTGGCTGCGGTTGAGCTTGGTTGCAACATGCACGCAGAGGTCCGTCTTCCGCAGCGCCTCCGCAGTGTAGTCCGTGTCCGGACTGGCAGAGTGGAAATTACCACCCATCGACATGAAGAAGCGGATCCTGCCGTCGTGCATAGCGTGGATCGTCTCCACGACGTCCATGCCCGCTTCGGCCGGTGGCTCGAAATTGAATGCGCGTCGGAGGCCGTCGACGAACGCGGGTGAGGGTTGATGCGTTATGCCGACCGTGCGGTCGCCCTGGACGTTGCTGTGACCCCGGACCGGGCATGGCCCCGCGCCCGGCCGACCGATGTTACCCTTCAGAAGCAGCAGGTTGCTGCACGCTATGACGTTGTCGACTGCGTTCTCGTGCTGGGTAAGCCCCATCGCCCAGCAGACGATGGTCGCGCGGGCGCGGATGTAAACATCCGCAGCGGCCTCGAAGTCCGCGCGCGCGAGCCCACTCTGCTCTTCGATCGCGTTCCAATCTGTAGCGTGGAGATCGGCGGCGAGCGCATCGAAGCCCACAGTGTGGTTGAGGATGAACTCGCGGTCGAGCACCTCGCCGCGTGCACGATCGTCCGCTTCGAGCACCAGCTTCATGATACCCTTCAGGACCGCGACGTCGGACCCGACCTTCGGCTGAAGGTAGACTGTAGATAGCTGCGTACCGCGGCCGAGGAGCGTCGGGAGCGCCTCTTTGGGGTCCGTGAAGCGTTCCAGCCCGCGCTCGCGCAGAGGGTTTATGCTCACTATCTCCGCGCCACGCCGCCGCGCGGCAAGCAGGGTGCTGAGCATGCGCGGGTGATTGGTTCCGGGATTCTGACCGATGATGAAGATGGCGTCGGCGCGCTCGAAATCAGATAGCTGTACGGCGCCCTTGCCCAGGCCAATGCTGCGCGTAAGACCGACCCCGCTGGACTCGTGGCACAGATTGGAGCAATCCGGGAAGTTGTTAGTCCCGAACATGCGGCCGAAGAGTTGATAGAGGAAAGCTGCTTCGTTGCTGGTACGGCCGGAGGTGTAGAACGCCGCTTCATCGGGAGAATCCAGCTCACGAAGCAGCCTGGCGGCGTGGGCGAACGCGTCATCCCATGAGATCGGCTCGTAGTGATCGCTGCCCGCACGGCGGATCACCGGACTCGTCAGGCGGCCCTGCTGTTCGAGCCAGTAGTCGGATCGCTCCAGAAGGTCGCTAACGCTGTGATCTGCAAAAAATTTCGATGTGACCCGCTTGCCTGTGGTCTCTGCCGCGACGGCCTTTGCGCCGTTCTCGCAGAACTCGAAATGCGAGCGGTCGAGAGCCTCCGGCCATGCGCAGCCAGGACAATCGAAACCGTCTACCTGATTGATCCGCCGGAGCGCCTTCAGACCGGGGCGAAGCGCCTTCTCGTGCGAAAGGTGGCGTGCGGTGCTGGTGAGCGCACCGAGGCCTGCAGCCGGTTTGTCAGGGGGGCGAGTCGGCATTCTCTCTTCGGATTAGCCGCCAGTGGTAGAAGTAGAGCGGTAGGCCTATGAGGATCATGGCCAGTGAGGACGACGCCGTGCGCTGCCGACTGGAGATCATGGGGTCTACCGCGTCGGACTCCTCTTTCCAGCGGTCATAATCCGCGAGCCACTCCTGGATGGCGGCGCGCTCGGCGGGTTGGAGATCTTCGTCGTTCGCCAGATCCTCCACGCGCTGCAATCCATACGGCATCGGAGGCTGCCGCATAGCGATTCGCTGCTGCTGGTCCGCTTCCGTGAAGATGAAGGCCTTGAGCGCCATATCCATCAACCTCACGCCCCCGATCGTGAGCAGGATCACGCCAAGGAGTGCCAGCATGTACAGGTAGACCGTGCGGATCCAGTTTCGCTTCATCAGGCAACTCCCGGCGCTTGTGCGAGGCGGATACTCCCGAGTGCTACTCTATGGTTATCGAGTTAGCAGATACATCCCATTCGACGAGCGTGTCGGAGTCGGACAGCACGAACGGATATGACCAGAGCTCCTCACCACCAGTGGTCTCGCCCTGAATGCGGTACTCACCGCTCGCCGTCACAAGATTATAGTCCAGAGTTCGCGTTGCGCCAGGTGGGACGACGCCGATCATATCACGACCACCCGTTGTCGGTACCATCCAGATCGTCAGCGAAGTGGGCGGGATGATGTCGTTCACTACCCTCACGGCCAGGTCGCCCTCGGTGGCGCTGCCTGCTCCGGCTGAGGCGCAACCGCTGACTGCCAGAACAGCGATCAGTGATAGTGCCATCATTAGCCTTGTAATTCTCATGGTTCCTCCAGTTTGCGTGGCATATAAGCGTCGGACGGCATCGGGGGTGCACCATATGTGCCAGGGGTGACGCTGTCCGTTATCGCCGCTCCCCTCCCGTGCCTGCCCACCAGCTTGCGGCGGGTCCATACGTTCAGCGCCACAACCAGCACCATAGTGGCCGCGCTGATTATGAGTGCGTACATCCCTGCCAGCCTCAGCTCACCTGCCTCTGCGAGGAAGTATATCGCGAGCGGTATGGTGGTGGTCTTCCCGGGGATGTTTCCCGCTACCATCACCGTCGCTCCGAACTCGCCGAGCGAGCGGGCGAACGAGAGGACCGTCCCGGCGATGAGGCCGGGCCAGGCGAGCGGCAGGGTTACGGTTAGGAATACCCGCAGCTCGCCAGCCCCGAGCGTTCGAGCGGCGTCCTCCAGGCCGGTGTCGATCGCCTGGAAGGCCGCTTTAGCGCTCTGATACATCAGCGGGAACGAGACGACTACCGCGGCGAGAACGGCCGCTGTGACGGTGAAGACTATCTGGAGATCCAGGCGTTCGTTCAGGAAAGTCCCGAACGGTCCGCGCCTGCCGAGCAGTATGAGAAGGAGAAATCCCGTGACCACTGGAGGGAGGACGAGCGGTAGGATGAAGAGGCTCTCCAGAATGTCCTTACCTGGAAAATGCCCTCTCGTCATCAGCCGCGCGGCCAGTGTTCCGGCCACGAAGACTACGATCAGCGCCGTGAAGGCAACTCTCAGGGAGAGGAGAAGCGGCCCCCACTCAAGCATCCGGCACCTCGAACCCGTGGCGCCTAAGTACCGCGCGTCCGTGGTCGCCGAGAATGAAGTGGAGATACTCGCGGGCGGCATTCTCGCGAGTGCTCCCCGCGACGAGCGCAGCGGGATACTCTATTCCCAGGTCCATGGGGACGGTGGCCACGATCCGCACCCGACTCGACGCCGCGGCATCTGTGCGATACACCAGACCGGCATCGACCTCACCTAGCTCGACATACGTAAGGACCTGCCGCACGCTCGATCCGAACACCGCTTTCGGCAAAACGGCCTCCCACAGGCCGAGGCGCCTGAGCGCCTCCTCGGCGTAGGTTCCGGCTGGCACGGAGGATGGGGTTCCAAGCGCCAGACGCCCTACCGCCGGGGTAGTTAGATCAGCGAAATCGGAGATAGGCTGGTCATCGGCAAGCGGGGCGATGAGCACGAGGCGGTTCCGGGCGAACACCCGGATCGAAGCCGTGTCTACGAGCCCGGCCGCTGCCAACTCCCGCATGGGGCGTGTAGCAGCCGGGATGAATATATCCACCTCGGCGCCATTGAGGATCTGCTGTTGCAATGCGCCGGAAGCGCCAACGTTCGTGTGTATAACGACGCGCGGGTTGGCTTCCATGTACAGCTCAGCAAGCTCGGTAGCCACCTCGCGCAGGCTGGCGGCTACAGAGACGATGAGCTCTGTCGAAGTGTGGTCGGGATCGGAGTCCGCACACCCGCCCAGCATCAGGATAAGGACGAAGGGTGCGATCCATGAAATCACCGCGCGACCAGCGTCTGCTCTTTCTGGTCCCGGGCGGAGTCTATTACGCGCTGTGTCTCGGATTGCGGGAGTTCCTCGTAGCCGTGGGCGGTGCGCGAATGGATCGCGCGGCCCTGCGTGATCGAGCGAAGTGTAGTCGAGTATTTGTACATCTCCGCCTGTGGGACATATGCCCGCACCCGTTGCGCGCGGCCGGCCGGTTCGATGCCGAGTATCCTGCCGCGGCGCTGATTCAGGTCGCCGATCACATCACCCAGAAACTCCTCGGGCGTGGTTATCGCGACTTCGAGGATAGGCTCGAGTATAATCGGTTTGGCCGCTGCGGCCGCGGCCTGGAAGGCTAGCGAGCCGGCTATTTTGAAAGCGATCTCGGAAGAGTCGACGTTATGATAGCTCCCAAAGAAGCACTCTGCTTCGAAGTCCACAACGGGATACCCGGCTACCACTCCCTTCTCAGCCGCCTCCTGGATCCCTTTATCAACCGCGGGAATGTACTTGCCGGGGATGACACCGCCCACAATGGCGTCCGTGAAGCGATAACCCTCGCCACGGGCAAGGGGCTTCAGGCGTACATGGCAATCGCCGAACTGGCCACGGCCGCCTGACTGCTTCCTGTGCTTGCCGTGCGCTTCGGCGGTGGCGCGGATCGTCTCCCGGTAGGGCACGCGCGGCTCGGCAGTTACGACTTCCACATTGTACTTCCGCTTGAGCCGCTCCATCTGAACGTCCAGGTGGAGCTCGCCCGAGCCCCTCGCTATTGTCTGGCCCGACTCGGCGACGAACTCGGAGCGGAAGCACGGATCCTCCTCGTGCAGCTTGTGGAGCCCGGCCGCCAGCCTGTCCTCGTCGCCGCGCGCCGCGCATTCCACGGCCACCGCTATCTCCGGCTGCGGGAAATCTATTCCGCTGAGCTTGAGAGGGTGCGCGGGCGACGAGAGGGTGTCGTTCGTATGGGTATCCTTCAGCTTGGTGGCCACCCCGATATCGCCCGCGCGGAGCGCTTCCACCTCCACCCGATCCTTGCCCTGCGGCACGGCAAGGTGCTGGAGCTTCTCCGTTCGCTCACGTTCCGGATTGAATACATCCTGACCGCTGGCGACGGACCCTCCGAAGATTCTGAAGTAGGACAGATCTCCCACGTGCGGCTCGCTGGTCGTCTTGAAGACGAGTGCCGTGAATGGGTCGCTGTTGAGGTTGCGAAGCTCCACCTCACCGCCGCGCCCCTCGGCCACCTCGGCGGGTCGCTCCTGCGGCGATGGCATCAACTCCACCAGCTTGTTTAGTAGTGCCCGAACACCATGCGCATGGTTCGGAGCGCCGCAGAACAGCGGGACCAGCTCGCCCCTGAGCATCGCCTGCTTGAGCGCGTGTATGGCCTCCTCGCGCGTTATGACATCGCCCTCCAGGTAATGCTCCAGCAACGTATCGTCAGTTGTGGCGATGGTTTCTATGAGCTCCTGGTAGTATTTCTCCTCCACCTCCCGCAGCTCCTCCGGTATCGCCTGCTCCTCGTACTCGCCTCTGTCTCCGCCTGGTTTGTACAGGTGGGCGCGTTCGGAGAACAGATTGATGATACCGCGAAAATCGTCGCCGCTCCCGACCGGCACCTCCACCGGGATCACCTTCGCCGTAAGATTCTCCTTTACATCGCGATAGACACGCTCGAAATCCGCGTTCTGCCGGTCCATCATTGAGATGAAGAGTATGGTGGGGAGGTGTCGCTCCTGTGCCATCTCCCAGACCCGCTCGGTGCCGACCTCGACGCCGGACGGCGCAGATATAACGAGGAGTGCGCCGTCGGCTACCCTCACACCGGAGCGCGTTTCACCGGCGAAATCCAGATATCCCGGCGTGTCGATCAGGTTGATCTTACTGTCCATCCAGTGGGCGTGCGCCACGGAGACGTTCATCGAGAGGCCGTGGGCGATCTCCTCGGGCGAATGCATAGTCAGCGCGGTGCCTTCGTCGACCACACCGCGCCGGCGAACGGTTCCGGATGCGTAGCAACATGCGTCGATGAGCGTGCTCTTCCCCACTCCGCCATGCCCGAGTACAACTACATTGCGGATGCTGTCGGTCGTGAACGCGGGGGACGGGGCCATGAACACCTCCAGGAGCTGGGGAAGCGGTTGGGGAGGGGCGCTTCTGAAATAGTACGCGGGCGTTGGCGGGTGTCAAGCGAACGCGTACCAGCCCGACATCCATTGCGCGACGGCGGCCGAATACCTACCATATGCGCGAACCCCCAAAACAAGGAGTACGTCGTGAACCGACGCCTGTTCTTGCCGGCGAGCTCATCATCCCTCGCCACCGCGCTGTTCCTCCTGCTCACCAGCGCACCCGCCGTTGCGCAGGATGGTGCCCTCCTGGAGCAGGGCTACCACTCTCCACCCGACAGGATCCGCGAGGCGCTCCTCGCCCCGTGGCAGCTCAATGTCGAGCTGGAGGACATCGGCCCTGCCGGCCGGTACTTCGTAATCGAGGAGAGCGACTCGCGCATGCCCGCACTCGCCGATTTTGCGAAGAAACACTACATCCTCGGCGGTGTGCAGATCGATCCGGCCGCGAATCGCGATCGTGATTTCAATACCGACTCGCCCGACGGTTTCAGACTGCTCTCGTGGGAGGACGGCCGCGAGGTCGAGATGCGAACACCCGAAGGCGCCACGGTAAGCGACGCTACCTGGTCTCCCGATGGAAGCCAGATAGCGTTCTTCGCGCATTTCGATGATGCCACCTACATCTACACGGGCGACCCGCAGTCGGGTCAGACAAGCCGGGTGACCGACAGGCCGGTCCTGGCAACGCTGGTAACCGGCCTTTCGTGGTCGGGCGACGGCAGCCAGATCTTTACTGTTCTCATCCCCGAAGGGCGCGGGTCCGAGCCAACGAAGCCGGCGGTCGCTCAGACACCGGGCATCTGGATGACCACCGACGAGGAGAACGAGCTCCGCACCTTCCCGAGCCTCCTCGAGACTCCGTACGACTTCGCGCTGCTCCAGTACTACACGACCGGCCAGCTCGCACGGATAAACGCGGCCACGGGTGAGGTCCAGGAGATCGGCGAGCCCGCCATGATCGACGATGTGGATCCGTCACCCGACGGGCAGTACGTCCGCGTAACCACCATTCGCGAGCCGTTCTCGGACATCGTCCCGGTCGGCGACTTCGCGACGGTCGAGGAGATCTGGGACGCAGACGGGAATCTGCTTGCCGAGATAGCCTCGGAGCAGATCGACGATGCCGGCGAGGAGGACGACGACGATTCTGCGCGCCGCCAGATCGCCTGGCTGCCAGCTGGACAGGGCCTGAGCTTCGTGCAGCAGGAACCCGGTGCCGCCGACGTAGCCAGCGACGAGCAGGAAGAGGAAGATGAAGACGCCGAGGGGCAGCGCGACCGTGTAATGCACTGGTCTGCTCCGTTCCAGGCCGGCGCGGCGCGCGTAGTCCATACAGCAGAGCACGATATTAGCGACGTGGCGTATTCGGCGGACGGCGGTACGCTGTTCGTTACCGAGCGGGACGGCGACGAAGAGCACCTTTACGCGGTCTCGCTGGACGGCAGCGGCACCACCCATACGATCTACGAGTACGATAGCGACGATTTCTACGCCAACCCCGGCGAGCTGATGACGATGCAGGGGCCCGCTGGCGTCCAGGTGGTGCGCACGTCACCCGACGGACGGTCGGTATATCTGGAAGGCACCGAGTACCACGAAGATCCGCTGGTGAACGCACCGCAGCCATTCGTCGATAGGGTCGACATATCGAGCGGTGAGAAGACGCGCATATTCCAGAGCGCGCCGGACAGGTACGAGCAGGTAGCCGCTGTTGTGAGCGATGATTTCAGTCAGGTAGTCATCTCCCGTGAATCGCCAACGGAGGTGCCGAACTACTTCCTGCATAATCTCGCCGGCGGCCAGGAGCGCCAGCTAACGGAGAACCGGAACTACGCGCCCGACCTCACGTCCAACGCCGTGCACCACGTGATAGAGGCCGAGCGCGCCGACGGCGTCACCTTCATGGTCAGCATCACGCTTCCGGCGGGTTACCAGCCGGGTACCAGGCTACCCGCCATGTTCTGGCATTATCCGAGCGAGTACGACAGCGAGAAGTCGTACGATGAGGGCAATCGCAATTTCAATCGCAACCGATTCCCACGCATAGGGCCGCGCTCGATGGAGCACCTGCTCCTGCGCGGATGGGCGGTCGTCGAGCCCGATATCCCCATCATAGGTCCGTCACGCGACCGGTGGAATGACTATTACGTCGTTGACCTCAGGAACTCGTTCTCCGCCGCCATCGATGCGCTGGACGAGCGCGGTTGGATCGATCGGAGCAGGTTGGCGGTGGGCGGCCATAGCTACGGCGGATTCGGTACCATCAACGCCATGATCCACACGCCGTTCTTCAAGGCAGGGATCGCCGGGGCGTCGAACACCAACCGGGCTCTGACGCCCTCCGGCTTCCAGCGCGAGCCACGCACGCTCTGGGAAGCGCGCGAGACGTACGTTCGCATGTCGCCGATGTTCTGGCTCAACGAGATCAGTGGCGCGCTGCTGATGTACCACGACCAGGAGGATCAGAACGTCGGCACCTTCCCGGTTAACTCGTGGCGAGCATTCCACGGCCTTAACGCCCTCGGCAAGGAGGCCGCGCTATATACCTACCCGTACGAAGCACACGGGCCGCGTGCCGAGGAGACTGTGCTGGACCTGTGGAGCCGCTGGATAGCGTGGCTCGACACGAACGTTCTGGAGCAGTAACAGCTGGAGGACTATTCTTCGCGGATCGCCTCGAGCGGTGTGCTGGCGAAGACCTCGCGTGAGGCCCAGAGGCCTACGCCGAGGGCCAGCGCACCGGTCAGGGCGAGGAGCAGGCTGAGCGAGCCGAGCGGGATTCCGAAGTCGACCTCGAAGAGCCAGCGCGCGAGGGCCCAGCCTGCGAGCAGCGCCAGGCCGGAGCCGATTATCGCCGAGAGGGTGCCCAGCAGGAGATATTCGGTGGCCATGATGGCACCAATTTGCCGACGTGTTGCTCCGATAGCTTTCAGGAGAACGCTCTCGCGAACCCGCTGAATTCGGCTGGTGGCGATAGCGCCAAGTAGCACCACGAAGCCGGTGGCGATGGAAAAGAGGGCGAGAAATCGTATGACGGTGGATATTCTGCCAATAACATCATCCAGCGCGGCCTGAACACGGGTCAGGTCGAGCACCGCCACATTCGGGAAGCGGCTTACGATATCGCGCTGAGCGCTAGCGCGCGCCTCGAGCCCCGGCGCGCGCGTGAGCATCACCAGCGTCTGCGGGGCGGCCTCGAGCGCCGCAGACGGAAAGACCGCAAAGAAGTTCGGCTCGAACCGCGCCCAGTCGACCTCTCGGATCGAGGTAACTACCGTAGTTATCATCACCCCCTGCACGTTCCAGGTCAGAGTATCCCCCAACTCCACGCGCAGGTCATCGGCGATCTCCCGCTCCAGCGACACGGGGTAAGGGGAGCGCGTGGGGCCAGTCCACCACTCGCCCTCTATCAGGCGCTCGGAACCGACAAGTGAGTCCCGGAATGTTGACCGGTACTCGCGGCTCACAGCCCATCGCTCAGGCTCAGTCTGCGATCCATCGTCCGCGTCATCTTCATCCTCGCCCGCCTGTACTGGCTGTCCGTTGATCTCAGCTATGCGCATCGGGACTATCGGCGCGCGCTGGAGTACCGGTAGACCGCTCGCGCCAAGAATCCTTTCGACCTCGGCGGCCTGATCTTGCTGGACATCCCAGAGCACCAGATTCGCGCGCTCGCTGGCCCCGTCCATCCGGAGTGGCCGGAGAAGATTGTGCTGCATTAGAGCGATGTTGGCGAGCAGGAACACACCGAATCCGAGCGCCAGCACAACTATTCGGGTCTGATTGCCTGGACGGTGGAGGTTGGCGACCCCCTGCCTGGCCGTGTAGGGCAACGCGTGCTTCGGTGCGCTACGAACTGATCGCATTATTGCGGTGGCAGCCGCATACAGCACCCCCAGCGTCGCGAAAATCCCCGCAGCCAGCGCGAGCCCCACCTGGAAACTGTCTGCCTGGATCATCAGGAGCAGAACGACGCTGAAGACTAGCAGGGCTATAGCGCTCGCGCGGTAGCCATCGACACCTTCCTCCTGCGCGGTTGCGGGCTGCCTGCGGAGCGCACCGAGTGGGGAGACGTGGCGGGAGTTCAGCAGCGGAATAATCGCAAACGCGAGCGCGATCCAGAGACCAATGGCGATACCTGCGAGAATGGTCGCACCGTCCAATCCAATGGGAACCTCGACGGGGAGGAACCCCTGGAGCAACTGCGGCAGTAGCCATTGAACCGATGCGCCCAGGCCCGCCCCCACCACCGCCCCCGCGAGACCCATCGCCGCTGCCTGCGTCAGGTAGATGACCAGCACCTGGCGCGAGGTGGCGCCCAAGCAGCGCAGGACGGCGATAGTCTCCTGCTTCTGCGCCATGTATGCGCCCATCGCGCTGGCAACGCCTATCCCGCCGAGCAGCAGCGCGAAAGTTGCGACGAGCCCGAGATACGACCCGAGACGACCCATCGCACGCTCAAGGCTCTCGCGCTGCTCGTCGGCTGTGCGGACGCGCACCTCCTCCGCGCCCAGCAGGTCTTCGTAAGCTTCGGTGAAGTGCTGAGCCGCGCCCGCGGCGGGCAGCTGGAGGTACGCCTCGTACTCCACGCGGCTGCCGAATCCCAGGAGCTCGGTCGCCGCAAGGTACCGTGCGGGGATGTAGACCCTGGGCGCGAATGCGGATGCTATCTCGATGTCGCCCGGTACACTTTCCAGTGCCGCGACGATTTCGAAGCTAGCCTCACCCAGCGAGATCGAATCACCCAGCCTGGCATCCAACGCCAGCATCAGGGCCGGATCCACGACGGCATTCCTGCCGGAGGCGAGAGCTTCCCAGCGACCGGCCGGCTGCGTCTCTATCTCACCGTAGAATGGAAATCCCGCTTCGGGCGCGCGGACCTGCACCAGGCGGGTGGCCCTGGTGCGTGGAAGGAGCGCCATGGAAGCGAACGAGGTAACCCGCGCGCTACGAACGCCCGCTGCGGTGAGCGAATCCAGAAGCGCCTCGACCTCCTCAGAGAAGGGCTGCCGCGCGCTGAGAGAAACGTCAGCGCCCAGGAGCGCCCGGGCCTGGTCGCGCACCCCTGCCTGGAGATTTGCGGAGAACCCCTGCACCGCTACCAGGGCCGCAACGCCAAGAGATATTGCTGAGAGGAAGAGCAGGAGACGCCGTCGCGCGAAGCGACTCTCGCGCCATGCGAGTGCCAGGAGACGGCGGGGCGTCACCCCGTCACCGCACTATCGGCCACCACGCGCCCGTTGGCGAGCCGCAAGGTTCGGCGCGCGCGAGCAGCGAGCTCCAGGTCGTGCGTGACGAGGACCAGCGTGGTGCCGGCCGCACGGTTCAATTCTATCATCTGATCTATTATTCCCGCGCCCGTCTCGCTGTCGAGGTTGCCCGTGGGCTCGTCGGCGAACAATATGCGGGGCGAGTGTACAAACGCGCGCGCCAGAGCGACCCGCTGCTGCTCGCCACCTGACAACTGCGTGGGAAGATGATCGCGCCGATCTTCCAGGCCGACCAGTGCAAGCAAGGCGCGTGCGCGCGAGGCAGCGTCGGCATCGCCCCTGAGCTCCAGCGGAACCTGCACATTCTCCTGGGCGGTGAGCGACCCTATGAGCTGGAACGACTGGAAGACGAAGCCGACGCGGTCCCTGCGGAAACGGGCGCGCCCATCTTCCGTCAAACTGCTCAGGTCCACGCCGTCCAGCTCCACCATCCCGCGCGTTGGCTTGTCCAGACCCGCGAGCAGCCCCAGGAGCGTCGTCTTGCCGCTCCCGGACGGCCCCAGGATGCCAACGAAATCGCCAGCCTCGATGTGCAGGTCCACGTCCTGGAGCACCGTGAGCGTCCGATCGCCGCTCTGATAGCTTTTCGCTAGATCCTTCGCAATGAGCATTATCTACAAATATCCGGTTCGGATGCTGGTCGCCTGTTCACTTGTCACGGTTATGATCGGGTGCGGGCAGGAGGAGCGCAACGTGCCGGCGCGCGCGGAGTCCACGGCATCTGCCGAAGATCCGACAGTCCTGTTCCTCGGCACCAGCCTCACCGCGGGATACGGGCTCCCGACGGACCTCGCGTATCCCGCACTGCTCCAGGAGAAGATCGACTCCGCCGGTATCCCATTTCAGGTGGTGAATGCCGGCCTGAGCGGTGAGACGTCGGCCGGCGCCCTGCGGCGGTTGGACTGGCTCCTACGACAGCCGTTCGAGGTGATCGTCATCGAGACAGGTGCGAATGACATGCTCCGCGGAACCGATCTGGATGTGACGATGGGCAACATCCAGGCTATCATAGATAGGGTACGTGAAGAGCGCCCGGATGTGGAGATAGTCCTGGCCGGTATGAGAGCTCCGCCGAATCTGGGCAACGAGTATACCCGTGAGTTCCGCGAGATCTACCCGGACCTGGCCGATAGGAACGACCTGCCGCTTATCCCGTTCCTGCTGCAGGATGTGGCCGGCGAGCCGGAGCTGAATCAGGCAGACGGCATCCACCCGAACGCGGCAGGCCAGGAAATAGTCGCGGAGAACGTCTGGGCCGTCCTGAAGCCGGTGCTAGAACGTTCGGCGGCCGCCACACCGTAGGGGCACCCCTTGTGGGTGCCCTGGCTGGGCACGCGGTAGGGGCACCCCTTGTGGGTGCCCTGGCTGGGCAGGCACAAGGCCTGCCCCTACAGGTTAATCATTCAAATGGAAATTACCCATGCTCGACGGAATACGGTCCTTCTTCAATACCCGCGTAGAGCCGGTAGCTGACGCCGCGCCGGAGGACGAGACCGGCCGGATACAGCTTGCCGCCTGCGCGCTCCTACTGGAGCTCGCCAATGCCGACGAGGAGTTCAGTGCGGAGGAGCGGACCCACATCGAGTCCGCGCTCCAGCGGCATTTCGGGCTACCGGCCGACACAGTGGGTGAGATGATAAGGCTGGCGGACGAGGAGCGTGCGAACTCCATCGACCATTTCCAGTTCACGAATCTCATCACGTCTAACTACGATCTGGGCCAGAAGATGGTGTTCGCAGAGGTCATGTGGGGACTGGTGCTCGCGGATGGCAAGATCGCCGAGCACGAGCAGTACCTCATGCGTAAGATCGCCAATCTTCTCGACCTTCAGCCAGGGTATCTTTCGCAAGCGCGGAAGAACGCCGCCACCCGAATCGATTAGGAGCAAGTATGGCAGCCATCTCCCACCTCTTCTTCGACATAGGCGGAGTCCTGGGCACGAACGGCTGGGACCGAACCCAGCGGGCTCGCGCGCGCCGTCAGTTTCCGCTCGGCCGGGAGTTCGAACGGCGGCACCAGGAAGTCGTCGGCGAGTGGGAGATGGGTGAGGTCACTATGGACGAGTACCTCGATAGCACGATTTTCTTCGAGGACCGCCCGTTCACACGTGAGGAGATTAAGCGCTTCATGTTCGAGCAGAGCCAGCCCGATATCGCAAGTATAGAGATCGCGCGACGAATCGCCGCGGCGAATCAATACACGCTTTTCACACTCAACAACGAATCGGCCGAGCTGAATCGCCACCGCATTGCGGCGTTCGGGCTCGCCGACATCTTCCACGCGTTCGTCAGTTCGTGCTGGCTCGGCGTGAGCAAGCCGTCGCGCCGGATCTACACGCAGGCACTGGAGATTGCGCAGGCGGCGCCGGAGGAGGTGCTCCTCATAGACGATAGGGAACAGAATCTGGCTCCGGCCCGCACTCTGGGGATGGAGACTATCCTGTTCGAAAGCGCCGGTGACCTCGAGGAACGCCTGCGGGAGATGGGCGTCGCAATCGGGGCCTGACTTATGGCGCTCGGTGCGGCGTTCCGGCGGCTCCTTCCCAGGCCCGGCCCCGGCCTTACTGCGCTTCTCGTGCTGGCACTCGGCTCGGGCGTATGTATTCCCTTCCTCACGCTGGTGTCTGCCGGGCTCAGTTACTCGCGTTCTTCGAAAGATCCAGTCGGGATCGTGTCCGCTGGCCCCATCAACTCGACGGGTCTGTGGAGCGCTGCCGGACAGACGATAGCGGACGAGCAGATGGAGCACCTGGAAGTCCTTCTCTGGACGCTCGGGGCAGCCACCCTGCTAGTGCTGGCCATCGTTTCCATCAACCTCATCATCCTGATCCTGTCGCGGGCGACCGCACGCCGTGAGGAGATGGCACTCCGCGCGGCACTCGGGGCAGGACGGCTCCGCATTCTGGGGCAGCTTTTTAGCGAGGGAGCGCTCCTCGCCATCGGCGGGGCGATAACAGGATGGTTGATCGGCCTGGCGGGCCTCCAGGCTATACGTAGTACCTGGCCCGATGGTCTGCGCATGTGGGTCGCCGGCCGACCCGATGCCGGGGTGATTGCGATAGCTCTCGGGATACCAGTGTTGGCTGTTCTGATTGCCTCGATTGTGCCAGCGCGCGGGGCTTCACGTCGTGACCTCTACCATTCGCTCCCTGGTGTTCGTTCGAGCGCGGGGCGCGGCGAGCGTACGCTGCGTAACGCTATGGTGATAGCGGCCGTTGCATCATCCATGACGCTCCTGGTCGGGGCCGGGCTCCTCGTGCGAAGCTTCGCCTCGGCTCACGCGGGAGAAGGCGCCGACGCTGGGATCGAAGATGGACTCGTCGTCAATATCCCCCTCGTCGAGAGCGGACCGGCACCGGAACGCACAGCGGCCATTCATTCGATGCTCCAGCAGGTCCGCGAGATACCCGGTGTTCGCGCTGAGAGCATCGCCAGCACCGGGAGTATTCTCGGCCTCGGCCCGCTCGACGACGTCCGTGCGGTCTGCGATTTCTGCTCGCGTTCGGTCGGGCTGCTCTTTGTCATCGACGACTTCACTCGTCACCATTCCGTCACCCCCGGCTTCTTCGAGTCGCTCGGCCTCGAAATGATTCGGGGTCGGGATTTCACTTCTGCGGATGGGCCGACGGCACCACGCGTGGCTATCGTAAGCCGAACTTTCGGCTATCGAATCTTTCCGCGAGGCGATCCGATCGGTAAACAGGTGCGGGTGGGCGGACCCGACGGCGACTGGGTAACGGTGATAGGTATCGCACCGGATGTTCGAAACAGGGGGATCGGGACGGGAGCCGAGCCGGTGCCATCGCTGTACCTATCCGCTCTCCAGTACCCGCCGGCCAGCGCGGTGCTCACGCTCCGTACGGAAGGCGAGCCATCGTTGTATGAGGCTGCTGTTACCGCTGCGGTCGGCCGAACAGGCAGGGCACCACCAGCGATGTCGTCTACACTGCAGCGGCGATTGGAGCTCTACCGCAGCCCATTGCTCTGGCTATCCTGGATATTCGCCACGCTGGCTGCAATTACGGTGATCCTCGCGGTGGTCGGATTGCATGGGGTGATATCCTACCAGGTGCGCCAACGCACGCGTGAGGTCGGGATCCGCATGGCTCTCGGCGCGCAGCCCCGCAGCGTCGTTCGGCTTATCGTCGGCGAAAGCCTTCGCCTCACCACCACCGGGGCGTACCTCGGGCTTATGGGCGCTTTCACACTCGCGCGACTACTCCAGATCCTCGTGCTCGGTGTGAGGCCGCTGGATCCCATCACCTACGGAGCAGTCATCCTGCTCCTGGCGACCGTAGCAACTGTCGCGAGCCTCGTACCCGCGCGCGAGGCGGCGAGAACGGATCCGCTGGTGGCGCTACGGTACGACTAGCGTAAGCTACCCGCTGCGGAGAGATTCGACCGGGTCGACACTCATAGCCTCACGCGCGGGGACGTAGCTCGCGATAATGGCGATGATCAGCAATCCGGCCGGCATCAGCGTGAATACAACTGGGTCTAGCGGACTGATGCCATAGAGTTGTGATGCCAGGACCTGCGCCATGCCCGTCGCGAGTAGCAGACCAGCCAGCATCCCGAATACCACCCACAATACTCCCTGCGACATCGCTCGAAACAGGACCTCGCGTGGGCGAGCGCCCAATGCGAGACGAATGCCGATCTCACGGCGCTGGCGCGCGATCGAGTGGGCGACAATGGCGTACAGGGTTACTACTGTGATGAAAAGGGCGATCGCCGCGAATACTCCCATAAGCAGAGCCATCAACCGCTCATCGGCGTAGTAATCCTCCACGACCCGCTCAAGGGTGCGCATTTCCCCGAGTGCGATATTGGGGTCGACGTTCCAGACCTCCTGGCGAAGTTGGGCTGCGTATTCCGCGGGATCACCGGCCACGCGAACAGCCAGAAACCCGCTTCTTGTGGGGAACTGCTCCTGCGGGACGTAGATAGTCGCATCGGCACGACCGGCGACTCCAAAGTTGTGCACGTCCTCAGCGACTCCGACGATGGTCCAGGATTCTCCTTCTACTTCGAGGCGGTTTCCAATGGGGCTGTCGTCGTCCCAATGGCGCTCCGCCAACCCCTCGCTGATGACTGCAACGCGAGGACTATTAGCGGCATCCGATTCGAGTATGCGCCGCCCCCGAAGTATGGAAACCCCGAGCGTGCCGAGGTAGCCCGGTGTTGCAGGCCGCCAGCTCGCCGAAACTTCTTCGGTTGCAGGATCGAACTCGGCGGGGCGGTATGCCCTGCTCCATCCCGTCCGGCTCATCGGTAGATTTGAAACCAGGCCGGCCGAGAGCACTCCGGGCAGCCAACCGAGCCGCTCCAGGAGCATATTCTGAGTTTGCCGCGTGCCCTCCTCACTTCTGTCGGGGTCGGGTGGAAGCGACCATTCAGCGGTAAGTACCCCGCTGGCTTCGAAACCCGCGTCAGCCCCGATGAGTCCGAGAAGGCTACGGGAAAGTAGGCCGGCGGTGAGAAGGAGGGTCAGGGCAAGGGCGACTTCCGTGCTCAGGACGAGGCGGGCGAGCCGCCTTCCACGGCGACCCGGGGTCGAGGTCGGAGCGCCCTCCCGAAGATGTACTGCCAGGTCACCCCGTACGGCGGCGATCGCCGGCACAATACCGAACGTGAGTCCCGTAAGTGCCGACAGCACCAGGGCAAATGCGACAGTGTTCCAGTCCAGGCCGAAGCGCTCCCATCCGAGAACGTGACGCGTCCAACCGAGCGGCACGGCACTTCGTAGCCCCGCAATGCCTAAATGGCTTACGATGAGGCCGAACGCACCCGCAGCAATCGCCACCAGAGCACTCTCCACCAGCAAGTGGCGAACGATGCGGCCACGCCCCGCGCCCAGTGATGCGCGGATCGCAATCTCCTGCCGCCGCTCGATCGCGCGCGTCAGCATCAGTCCGGCCGCGTTGGCGGCGGAGATGAGGAGGAGAGCCAGCGTAGCACACTTAAGAATCAACAACGCTGTTCTGGCTGCCTCATCCGGTTGCCCGGTGAGCGCTTCGACGGACACCCGGCTCGGCGCCTCGCCCGACGTTCGCTCTGCGCTGACGCCTCTCTGAATTGTGGTGAGCGCAGTCTGCGCTTGCTGTTCCGTAACATCTGGAGCCAGGCGCCCTATGACATTCACGCTAAGCTCTGCGGCCTCCGCTCCAGAAGGGACAAGCGGGATCCACAGGTCAGCTCCCGCAGGGTACTGGAGCCCTGCGGGCACGACGCCGACGACGGTGTGAATCTTACCGCCAATACGGAGCGTCCTTCCGATGATCGCCGGGTCTGACCCGAACTTTCCCTCCCACAACCGCTCGGCGATGACAGCGACAGGACCGCCGCCGCCAGAAGTCTCCTCGGCTATGAATGTGCGCCCCAGCAGTGGATCGATAGCCAGCACGGAGAAGAAGTCTCCTGTGACGCGGCTGCCGGCTACATCGAAAGTCCGCGACCCATCGCCAACGAAGTAGTTGCCGAATGTGTAGGCACCCAGCGTGATTCGACTATCTGCTTCGGATTGCCAGACCTCGAAATCAACCAATAGCGGATTCTGGCTGCCTTCCCGCTCGCCGACGACATCCACCAGGACTAACTGATCAGGGTCCTGGAACGGCACCGCTTCCGATGCGAGGGCGCGGCCGGCATCGTGGATCATGACGCTGGTGCCGATCCCCAATCCCAGCGTTCCGATTACTACCAGAATGAGCCACGGACTCCGTCGCAATGAGCGGATCCCGAATCGGATATCGCGCCAGAGATCTTCCAGTAACGGGAACTTGAAGCCCTCGCGCATCTCCTCCTTGTGCCCCTCGATTCCACCGAATGCGAGGATCGCCTGCCGCCGCGCGTCCTCCGAGCTCATCCCGGAGCGGCTATTCTTCTCCGTCTCCATCTGGATGTGAAAACGGATCTCTTCCCCCAGGCGATCCTCCGACTCAGGGCGGTCGAGCCACTGATGTACCTTTGCCTGCATTCCCTCGAGCCAGCCCATAGCGCCTGCTCCGGTTGATGCGAGTGAGGTCGATCTACCGCCGTTACATCAGGTGCTGCTGATGATTGTCTCCATCGTCGCCGCGAACCGCTTCCAACTCGCCACCTCACTCCCCAACGCCGTGCGCCCCGACTCGGTGATCTCATAGTACCGCGCCCGACGACTGTTCTCAGTGGTTCTCCACCCACTCGTGATCAGCCCCTTCTTCTCCAGCCGCTGCAACGCCGGATAGAGCGATCCCTGATTCACTTCCAGCTCACCGTTCGACATCTGCTGAATGCGCTGACCCACTCCCCACCCGTGCATGGGCTGTAGCGAGAGAGTCTTCAGGATCAGGAGGTCGATGGAGCCGCGAACAACATCTGATTGAGGCTTAAGCATAGAACTGCGTGTCGTAGGGGTTAGCTCCAGGCATCTTTTCTCCGCGTCCTTCTGCGCCTCCGCGGTAAAACCTTCTCGATGTTCGAAGAGTTCGGAGAAAAGTAACCGCGGAGGCGCAGAGGACGCGGAGAACTGCACTGCCGTATACCGGATACAAGACGGACCTCAGGCAATGATAAACTTTTACGTTCAGAACTTACCCTAATTTCAAGCTGAATCCCATTCGCTTTTCTCTGCGTCTCCGCGCCTCCGCGGTTCAAGTCCGTAGAGGTCGCCGGCCACCCCGGAACAGCTAAACCGCAGAGGGCGCGGAGAACGCGGAGGAACGTAGCGGCACAAATTCGTAGCATTGGTACGTAAACAGATTTGATCATCCACTTTTCGAAACCAAGAGGAACTATGTTTAGCTCTCCTCTTGATGTCAAGAGAAAAGTTCTGCCTGCCCCTCCCGGGCGGGTGGCGAACGGGTTATTCTCTTCGTCCAGACCCGCTCCGCGCGGGTGCAGATTCCGCCCACTATGTGAAAATGCCCCCACCACCCCCCCGCTGGCGCATACTACTTCTGCTCTCAGTCGCCGAGCTACTCGGTATGTCGCTCTGGTTCACGGCAAGCGCAGTGGCACCGCAGCTCCAGGCCCTCTGGTCACTCAGCGCTCAGCAGACCGCGTGGCTCACGACAATAGTACAGCTCGGATTCGTCGGGGGAACAGCGGTAGCCGCGATCCTGAACCTGGCTGATGTGGTGCCGGCCCGAACCTACTTTGCGGTCTCGGCGTTCTGCGCGGCACTCGCCAACGCGCTGCTTATCATCGCCCCGGCATTCGCTGTGGCGCTCCTGCTGCGGTTCCTGACGGGGTTCTTCCTTGCGGGGGTTTACCCACCGGCGATGAAGATGATAGCGACCTGGTTCCGGTCGGCGCGCGGCCTGGCGATCGGCACGATCGTCGGTGCGCTGACCATGGGAAAGGCCACGCCATACCTGATGCGAGCATTCGAAGGGGCGCAGATGAGCGGTGTGGTCCTTACGGCATCCGCGGGCGCTGTTACAGCCGGTTTACTGGTTGCGTGGGGATACCGGGACGGACCCTATCCATTCGCGCGCCGCGCATTCTCCTGGCGCCTCGTCGGGACAGTCATACGCGACCGCCCTACGCGCCTGGCCATTGGTGGGTATATGGGGCACATGTGGGAACTTTACGCAGCATGGACCTGGATCCCCGCGTTCCTGGTGGCCGGCGCGCTCGCGATGGGCGCGGCCGCCCCCTCACCCGTGTGGGTAGACGTGGCGGCATTCGGCGCGATCGCCGTGGGAGCACTGGGATGCGTTCTGGGCGGATGGGCAGCTGACCGGATCGGGCGGGGTCGCTGGGTGAACTTTTCCATGGCGGCAAGTGGACTATGCTGTCTTACGATCGGCCTATTCTTCGGCGGAACGTTCTGGCTCCTGGTGATGATCGCGTGGGTCTGGGGATTCTTCGTAGTTGCCGACTCTGCCCAGTTCAGCACGATGGTGACCGAGGTCGCCCCATCTCACGCGGTAGGCACCGCCCTGACACTACAAACCTCTCTCGGATTTTTGCTGACGATGGTCACAATTCAGGCGGTACCGACCTTGGTGGATATGGTGGGCTGGCGCTGGGCGTTCCCACTCCTGGCGATGGGTCCGGCATTCGGCATTTTCGCGATTCGTAGATTTCAACGGGCGATTGCGGCGCGAGACGTTGCCGGGTATTCTCCCGATGGACAAGTCGCATCCACGCAGACCCCGAGGCCTCGATGATCGTCAGAACCGCCCGAACCGTCTCCCTTCTCGTACTCGCCCTTGCCGCCTGCCAACCTGACATGGGCGAGCCCGAAATAACCTTCGCTGGAGAGGAGTCGCTAGCAGACGTCGATCTGGATAAATACGCGACTGTCCGGTTGACGGCCGACCTGAGCGAGCTGACCACGAATCAGCGTGCCATGATCCCGCACCTGATCGAAGCGTCCAAAGCCATGGACGAGATCTACTGGCAGCAGGCTTACGGCCAGCGCGACTCACTGTTATCCGTTCTCGAAGACCCCGACACCGAGCGGTTCGTCCAGATCAACTACGGACCGTGGGATCGGCTGGAAGGCAACGAGCCGTTCATCGCGGGCGTTGGCCCGAAACCCGCCGGCGCTAACTTCTACCCTCCGGACATGACGCGCGAGGAGTTCGAGGCCGCCGTGGCAGAGGGTGGTCCGCGCGCGGATTCCCTCACGAGCCTCTACACACTGGTGCGGCGCCACGAAGCCGGCGAGCTCATCGCCGTTCCCTATCACGAGGCATACGCGCCGCAGCTGGAGCGTGCCGCGTCCAGTCTCCGCGAGGCCGCTGAGCTGGCGGAGGATCCCGGGCTTCAGCGCTATCTCACCCTCCGCGCAGACGCTCTCCTGACCGATGAATTTCGGGAGAGCGATCTCGCCTGGATGGATATGAAGGACAACACGATAGGGCTGGTGATCGGACCCATCGAGACGTACGAGGACCAGCTGTTCGGGTACAAAGCCGCCAACGAGGCCTACGTTCTCATCAAGGACAAGGAATGGAGTGAGCGGCTCGCGCACTACATAGAGCTTCTGCCGGCACTTCAGCGAGGCCTTCCGGTACCAGCCGAGTTCAAGCAGGAAACGCCCGGGTCGGGGTCCGACCTGAACGCCTACGACGCGATCTACTACGCCGGTC
Organism: Longimicrobiaceae bacterium; assembly: GCA_035690925.1. Lineage (GTDB taxonomy): Bacteria > Gemmatimonadota > Gemmatimonadetes > Longimicrobiales > Longimicrobiaceae > DASSKB01. The sequence continues at coordinate 5,115 of DASSKB010000115.1, read as the reverse complement.
AGGCGAACGCCGGTGCGAAGACCATAGCCATCAATCTCCCGAACGACGAGGAAGTCCAGCTCCAGAAGGGAACCAGGCGGCTGCAGTTGAAGAACGCGATGCGGGCGAAGTTCGAGCAGATCCTCGCGCCCATAGCCGAAGAATTGATAGTAGCGGAACAGCAGGAGAACATCTCGTTCGATGCGTTCTTCGAGAACACCATGTTCCATGAGGTCGCGCACGGCCTCGGCATCAAGAACACCATCGACGGTGGGGGCACGGTTCGCGACGCGCTCAAGGAGCGGGCGGGCGGGCTCGAGGAAGAAAAGGCGGACGTGCTGGGGCTTTACATGGTCACCCAGCTCAACCAGCAAGGGGAGATGGGCGATGAGGTTCTTCTCGACAACTATGTGACGTTTCTGGCTGGCCTCTTCCGTTCGGTTCGCTTCGGCGCCGCCGATGCTCATGGCCAGGCGAATATGGCCACCTTCAACTTCTTTCAGGAGATGGGGGCGTTCACCCGGGATGAGGAATCCGGTCGCTACAGAGTGAATTTCGAGCGGATGCAGGAGGCGGTGAACGCGCTCTCGGAGAAGATCCTCCGCTTACAGGGAACGGGCGATTACGAAGGAGTCGGGGCGTTCATGCAGGAGTACGGCGTCATCGGTCCGGTCCTGCAGAACGACCTGTCACGGCTTTCCTCTGCCGGGATTCCAGTCGACATAGTGTTCGAGCAGGGGATGTCCGTTCTTCAGGGTAGCTGAGCGCTACGAAACGCCTATCTGGCGGAGGGCCCGCCGCACGTAAATGGGGACCATAGCGCGGCGCCATTCGGTGTCGACGATGATATTCTCCAGCGGGTGCGACTGCTTAAAGGCCTGGAGGGCGATGGGCTCAGCCGCCTCATCGAGCGAGAGCCCCACGGCAATCTTTTCGAGCCCGGTCACGACCCGCGGGCGCGAACCCAGCGCCGAGACGACCAGAGAAATCGATCTGACCGTGCTGTCATCGTCCAGACCAGCGGCAAGGGCTATCGAGAGGAGCGGAAAGTCGATGGAGTTGCGCTGCCTCACCTTCTCGTAAGCGGTATGCGTTCCTGCCGCGAGAAGCGGTATGCGAACCCGTACCACCAGCTCATCCGGGCGCCGGACGGTGTTCCACACACCATCCGCAACGAAGAAATCCTCCACGGGCACGGATCTCGTCCCATCGGCACTCGCGAGGTCCACCATCGCGCCGAGTGTTATGAGCACTGGCGGCGTATCCGCGGACGCAGCGGCCACGCATTTCTTACCGACCTTCGTCACATGGCAGATATCCCCATCTTTTTTCAGGCAGTAGCCAAGCGCCTGCCGCCAGAAGTGCGACTGATTGTAGTAGGTGCAGCGGGTCTCAAGGCAGAGGTTTCCGCCGATTGTGCCCTGATTCCGGATCTGTGGACCCGCGATCAGTCCGGCTGCGCGCGCCAATGAAGGGTAATGCCGCCTGACCAGAGGATTTCTGGAAACAGTCGAGAGGGTTTCGGCCGCACCGATAACGAGTTGAGCAGCCTCCTCCGCTGGAGCCGGCGCACCCAGCGCGTCGGTAAGCCCGAATCCCTTCATCTCCCTGACGCCCTTCAGGCCGACAATGTGGTCGGGGGTGAAAAGCCGGTGTTTCATGTTGGGGACCAGGTCCGTTCCACCGGCGATCGGCATCGCGTCTTCCCGGCCGTCGAGCAGCGCTATCGCCTCGTCCAGCCTGGACGGCCGATGGTACTGATACTGGTGCAGGCGAAGCATTGATCAGATCGTCAGGGTTTGAGCGGTATGCGCAGGACGAAGACGGAGCCGCCGTCCGAAGTCTCCTCGAGTACTAGCTCGCCGCTGAGCAGCCCGGCGAGCTGCCGGGCGATCGGAAGACCCAGCCCGGTGCCTCGCACCATGGACTGCGATCGCGCGGGGTCGCCAATCTGCTCGAATGGGCCGAAAATGCGCTCCGTATCCTCGGGCGCGATTCCCGTTCCGGTGTCAATGACTCGTATTTCCAGTTTCGGATCGGGGAAGAGGACGTACTCGGTCCCGTCGGAGCTCGTCCCGAGCGGATCGTGCCTGAGCGCGACCTCGACGCGGACCTCACCGCGCTCGGTGAACTTGACGGCGTTCGAGAGGAGCGAGATAACAACCTGCCGCAGGCGCTGTGCGTCGGTTACAATGTTGGGAAGGTCATCCTGGATCTGCACCTCGAACGCCAGCCCCTTCGCTTCGGCCTGGTGCCGCAGGGGTTCCACGATATTCGGAAGGAAGTTGGCGATCACGAGATCGCCCAGGACCAGCGGCAGTTTCCCTATCTCCGCCGTCGTCATGAGGAGCACATCGTCCACGAGTCGGGCAAGGTGCTCGGCGCAGACGCTCGCGCGGTCCGCGGCTGTGCGCGCGGCGTCGGGCATATCGCCATACGTGGCCGTGCTCAGCAGGTGCGTGTAGCCGACTATCGCGTTGAGCGGAGTCCGCAGCTCGTGGCTGATGGCCGCGAAGAAACGACTCTTCGCCTCGTTGGCTTCGTGCGCCTCCGCCGCCAGCCTGGCGAGCTCCTTCTCGCGCTGCACCCGCTCGCTCACATCATCGAACAAAATGGAGATACCACCGCCCGCGACGGGATGGGTCCACAGGTCGAAGACGCGGCCGCGGTATACCCGACCCTCCGGGCGAACCCCACGCAGGTGACGCTGGATTCCATCCTCCATAGTCGCGCGCAGAGTTTCTCCGATCTCTGCCGGTGTACGAGGCAGCCAGCTCCATATTGAGCTGCCATTAGCCCTGTCGCGAGAGAGGCGAAGGAGAGATTCCGCCGTCGGATTGAGATAAATCACCCGCCAACCATCGTCCACGGCCACGAAACCGCCGCGAATAGACTCGAGCAGGCTGGTATATCGCTCTAGCTCGTCCATCTACCTCGGAGTATGCAAATCATCGTGCCTTTTCAGGTATGCGAGAATCGCACGAATGGATCCTTCAGCCGCAGCCGCAAGTGACGGGTTCAGCGACTCACCATAGATGAGGCTCACCATTTCCGAACTATCGATAGGGCCGGCGTCAGCCTGTATCGCCGCGACCTGTTCTATCCGCTGCTCGCGGTGCGCACGGTACCGCCGCACAGCCGTCGCCGGATCATCGATCGGCGGTCCGTGGGCAGGCAGATACCGATTAGCGGCGAGCTCTTTCAACCGATCCAGTGACGCCAGATAAAGCGCAAGGTCACCCTCGGGCGCAGCCACAAGCGTAGTATCACCTTCACCCATCAACAGATCGCCCACGAACACGATTGGGCCGCCAGCCGCAGGGTCGGCGCTCCACGCGAAAACGTGGTGATCGGGTGAGTGGCCAGGCGTTCCGACAGGTCGCAGCAAACCGCGGTCCGTGGTGATGATATCTCCGTCGCTGAGCCAATGATCAGCCCGAACTTCAGGCCAGCGATCATCGGCTTCCCGCCCTCGCCAGATTGGCGCACCCACCCGCGCCGCCAGTGCCTCCGCGCCGGCCGCATGGTCGGGATGGATGTGGGTAAGAAGGATCGCTTGAACCGCCGAACCCGAAAGCGCGTGTTCAATAGCATCGAGATGCGCTGGATCATCCGGACCCGGATCTATGACCACAGTCTGGCGGTCACCGACGACAAATGTCTGCGTACCATCGAGCGTCATGGGCGACGGATTCGACGCACGGATTCTTCGCAGTCCGTCAGTTTGCATCATGCTCCCGAAAATAGCAGCCCCGGACGGAGCAGTGATCTGACTGGCGCTACGTCCCCAACGACAGCGACCAGAGCGTTGGCCGCGGCGGTGTGACCACCTAGCTGGTGAGCCGCTATCTTCATCATCGCTGGTCTCGCGACAAACGCCTCGACCAGATGCTGCACCCGAATGCCGGGGCCAAACTCCCGTCGGCGGTCGCGATCGTACTTGCGTAGCGCGCGAGCCGATGGGTCGTTCGTTCGAAGCGCGTTATCGGCGACTTCGGCCGCCATCGCAGCCCCCTTCATAGCGCGATACATCCCCTGGCCGGTGAAGGGATCATAATAGCCTGCTGCGTCGCCGACCAGCATGGCCCCGTCAGCGACGGCGCTCCGGGTTGGCCAATCGAATGGTCCGGTCGCCAGTACGCCACCGTCGCGAGCGCAGTCAGCGAAGCGCGGCTCGCTGGCAAGGACGGTGTCGAAAAACTGCTCCCGGTCACCACCCACCCGCCCCGCCTCACCCCCGTTGACCACCACTGTGACGTTCGCGAGATCCCCGCCCACCGCAGCCACCCCCACGCATCCCCAGGCCCTGACGTGTAACTCGCCCCGCCCCCCCAGCCCCTCGACGCCCCGAACATGGCCGGTAAGAGCCAGTTTCCTGAGCCGCGGCGACCGCCGCAGCAAGCCCAACCGCCGTACGACAACCGACCTGATGCCATCCGCGCCCACCACCAGTCGCGCGCGTATTGATCGCCCGGCCCTGCCCGTCCGCACGCCGGTCACCGCTCTCCCGGCGCGAACCAGATCCGTAACCCGCTCGCCGGTCCGGACTTCGACGCCAGCGGTACGCGCGCTCTCCAGGAGGATCGAGTCCAGGGTGGACCGCGGGAGCGCGAAGCCCTCCTCGCCCGCTGTGAACTCGCCGATGAATGAATGGGCGCGGGCCGGGACTATCTTCCAGCCGGAGAGGCTTACCGCGCCGGCGGCGCGGACCTTGTCCAGAACGCCGAGTTCGGCGAGCTGCCTCACCGCGCCGGGGCTCAGGCATTCGCCACACGGCTTGTCGCGCGGGAACTCGGCGCGGTCCAGAAGCAGCACTCTATGCGACAGCCGCGCCAGCCGCGCCGCCATAGCGGATCCGGCTGGCCCGCCGCCTACAACTATAGCATCCCAGTTGTCGGTCATGGCGACTGTTCCGCGTTCAGCACGAGCGATACCCGGAAGAACGGGTGCGTACGTACTCGTGCGTTTGGCCAGCCCGCAGCGTCCGCGAGGCCCGCCAATTCCGCGGGCGTAAACGCCCGGCGGACGGAGAGTGGGCCGTCGTGACGGGTCACGGGGTGCGCGCCCCAGACGGTGCTCGCCAGGAGCCGGGCACCCGCGAGCCCCGCCAGCGATCGGCGCAGGTCGCTGACGATC
>DASSKB010000114.1:0-14899 GCA_035690925.1 Longimicrobiaceae bacterium | reverse complement strand
TTTTTCCTCGAACGGCGTCTGGGTCTGCCTTTTGACGCGATCCTCGTGGCCGATGTGGGTCGAACGGATCTGCACGAGTACGATGTTATCGTGATTCCCGAGGCGTCCGGTCTGGATGACAGCGGACAGGAGGCGCTCGCTTCGTGGGTCCGCAATGGCGGGCACCTCGTCGCCGTGGGACGCGGCACCTCCACAGCGGCGGAGATAGCTGAAATCGAGACGAGGGATGATGAGGTCGAGGCGGACAGCGCCGAGTCCATCGACCGTTTCCTCCTCGGCCGCGAAGCGCGCGAGTCGCTGGACTGGAGCGAAGACGTGCCCGGCGCCATTCTGGAGGCGACCATCGACCCCGCGCACCCACTCGCCTGGGGCGCGACTCCCGACGGTCGGGATGGCCGCATCTTCGTTCTACATCAGGGAACGCGAGTCTTCGAGCCCGCCGAAGGCGTCGAGTCGGTCGCGTACTTCCCGGAGGATCTGGACGCTACCGCTGGCATTATCTCGGACGAGAACCTCAGCCGGCTGGAGCAGGGCGCCTGGCTCGTCACCACGGGGGTCGGGCAGGGAAGTGTGACACTCTTCGCCGATGACCCCCTCTTCAGGGTCTTCTGGCGCGAGACGCATCCGCTCTACATCAACGCACTGCTGCTCGGGGGGATGTAGCCGCGCCGTCAGATTACTTCGACGATGGCATGGTGAACCGGGGCGCTCTTCAAACGGGCGTCCCGGGTCAGTATCGGCGCGCCGAGTGCTTCTGCGAGGGGGCCATCGAGCGCAGCACGTGCCTTCAACGTGCGATGCAGCTCGTCCGGCACATTCCGAATCTGGATCATCTTAGACATGTGTCAAACATGTTCTCATGTTTGCTACCTGCCAAGGTGTTTGCGGCACAGATCTTCCCTCCTAAAACATGTTAAACTGCGGGCGTCTGCGATAGTGGCAGTCGAGTGATAAAATGTTTGCGACAATAGGATGGGAATAGCGGATGATCAACTTCGAACGCCTCACTGTCAAAGCGGCAGAAGCTATACAAGAAGCCGCTAATATCGCCAGGAAAGCCGGGAATCCGGCAGTTGAGGATGTCCAGCTGCTGTCGGCCCTCCTGGCGCAGGAGGAGGGGATAGTCGTGCCCGTTCTCCAGAAGGTCGGCGTGAACGTGAGTCGGCTCAGTTCCGAATTGAAGGCAGCGCTGGAGCGACTCCCTACGCAGTTCGGTGGCTCACAGCCGACCGTCTCCCGCGAACTTAACGAGATCCTGGATCGGGCGGAGAAGGAGGCGCGCGACCTGAAGGACGAGTACATCTCCACCGAGCATTTACTCTTGGGGCTGGCGGAGAAAAAGGGATCTGCGACGCGTGACCTGCTCAGCGCGCAGGGCGCGACGCGCGATGCGCTCCTGGAATCTCTGGAGCAGGTCAGAGGCTCGCACCGCGTCACCGATCAGAATCCTGAAGACAAATATCAGGCACTCCAGCGGTACTCTGTTGACCTCACCGACCGCGCGCGAAGCGGCAAGCTCGATCCGGTTATAGGCCGCGACGAAGAGATCAGGCGACTGGTGCAGGTCCTTTCCCGCCGAACCAAGAACAATCCGGTGCTGATCGGGGAGCCGGGTGTCGGGAAGACGGCGATCGCTGAGGGGCTGGCGCAGCGGATTGTGAGCGGCGACGTGCCCGAGGGCCTGCGAGACAAGGCGGTTGTTTCACTGGATATCGGCTCCATGCTGGCAGGCGCGAAGTACCGGGGCGAGTTCGAGGAGCGTCTCAAAGCGGTGCTCAAGGACATCACCGACGCCGAAGGCCGCTTCATAGTCTTCATCGATGAGCTCCATACCATAGTGGGAGCAGGCAAGACAGAGGGCTCGCCGGATGCCGGAAACATGCTGAAACCGGCACTCGCCCGCGGTGAGCTCCGGGTGGTGGGCGCCACCACGCTGGACGAGTACCGTAAGTACATCGAGAAGGACGCGGCGCTGGAGCGGAGATTCCAGCCCGTCTTCGTAGGTGAGCCGACAGTCGAGGACACCATAGCGATCCTTCGCGGGCTCAAGGAGCGCTACGAGGTCCACCATGGCGTCCGCATCACCGATCCGGCGATAGTCGCCGCCGCGACACTCTCGGATCGCTATATTGGCGACCGCTTCCTGCCGGACAAGGCCATCGACCTGATAGACGAGTCGGCATCGCGCCTCCGGATCGAGATCGACTCGCTCCCGCAGGATATCGATGAGGTCGAGCGCCGTACCACGCAGCTCGAGATCGAACGTCAGGCATTATCGAAGGAGACCGATCCCGCGTCCCGCGAGCGAATGGAGCGGGTGGACGCGGAGATCGCCGAGCTGCGCGAGAAATCGTCGGGTATGAAGGCGCAGTGGCAGTCCGAGAAGGAGGCTATTTCCGGGCTGCGGGAGATGAAGGAGCGTCTCGACGAGCTCAAGGTGGAGATGGAGCGCGCCACCAGGACGGGTGATCTCACGCGCGCCGCTGAGATCCAGTACGGCGAAATCCCGGCGCTCCAGAAGCGCCTGGAAGACGCTGAGGGTCGGCTCGGCGAGCTCCAGAAGGAGTTCAAGTTCCTCAAGGAGGAGGTCGACGCGGACGATATAGCCGAAGTCGTCGCGCGTTGGACGGGAATACCGGTTCAGCGAATGCTGCAATCAGAGCGTGATCGCCTGGCCCACCTGGACGAGCTGCTGAACAAACGGGTAATTGGTCAGAAAGAAGCAACTGAGGCGGTAGCCAACGCGGTGCGCCGCTCCCGCGCCGGCCTCCAGGACCCGAATCGCCCCATCGGCTCCTTCATTTTCCTGGGTCCCACCGGTGTCGGGAAGACCGAGACTGCTCGCGCGCTCGCTGGGTTCCTCTTCGACGATGAGGACGCGATGGTCCGCATCGACATGTCAGAGTACATGGAGAAACACGCTGTCGCCCGGCTCATCGGAGCCCCACCCGGCTACGTCGGATACGAGGAAGGCGGGCAGCTGACCGAGGCCGTACGAAGGCGGCCGTACTCGGTTATCCTTTTCGATGAGATCGAGAAGGCCCATCCCGATGTATTCAATCTCCTGCTGCAGATCCTGGACGATGGCCGGCTCACCGACTCGCAGGGTCGGGTGGTGAATTTCAGGAACAGCGTGGTGATCATGACCTCGAACGTCGGGAGCCCGATGATCCTGGAGCAGGCGGGCCGCATGGGTGATCCCGACATCCGCGCCGAAGTCGAAGCGGCGGTGCTCACCGAGCTGCGCCAGAAGTTCAGGCCCGAGTTCCTGAACCGCGTTGATGATATTGTAGTGTTCAAGCCGCTTTCATTGGACGACCTGACCCATATCGTGGAGCTCCAGCTCGAGAGGCTGGAGAGGCTCACCGAAGATAGGAAGCTGACGCTCGAGGTGACCGACGCAGCGAAGGAACTCATCGCTGAGGAGGGCTACGACCCGGCCTACGGCGCGCGTCCGCTGAAACGCGCCGTCCAGCGACTCATTCAGAATCCGCTGGCGGTTCGGGTTCTGCAGGGCGATTTCGACGAGGGCGATACCATTGTGGTGGACCGCGAGCCGGGCTCGAATCAGCTCAGCTTCCGCCTTGACACCTCGACCGCGCAGGTCTAGCATGGAGCACCGACCGCTTGCCTCAGTCGTTCCCCCGAATCAACGAGATCAGTTGCGTACAAAGCTGACAGCACTAGTCGTCTCGCTCCTCGCGCTTTCTGCGTGTGCCACCTACGTCCCGCGTGCTGACGGCGCGCCGGGTGCACCGGCCGCGCGGGCGGCTGTAGAGAGCTTCCTTCAGGAGGTTTCGAACAAGGATTACGTGCAGATGGGCTGGCTATTCGGGACTACCGAAGGCTCCATCGTGGAACGTGATCCGATCTCGGATGTCGAACGGCGTATGTACGCGATAGCCAATGTGCTCACTCACACGTCATATACGATAGGTGATCAGCTCAAGGTTCCCGGCCGGATCGGCGAAGCGATCCGCTTCGACGTCCACCTCATGAGGGGCGAGCGCGACTATCTCGTGCCGTTCACTGTTGTTCAGGGCCCCGAGCGGCGCTGGTTCGTCGAGCAGATCGATCTGGCGGCAGTTACCGACTCCATGGGCGATGACTAGGGCGCGGCCTGGAGGAGCTCGATCAGAACTCCTCCTGTCGAGCGTGGATGCAGAAATGCGACGAGGTGGTTGTGCGCACCGGCACGCGGTTCACGGTCGATGAGCTGTAACCCGCGCTCCTCATAGCTGGCCAGCGCCGCACGGATATCCGGGACGCGGTAGCAGACGTGGTGGAGCCCGGGTCCGCGTCGCTCGAGGAACTTTGCTACGGGGGAATCGGCTCGGGTAGGGGCGATGAGCTCGATGCTAGTAGGGCCCGTGCCGATGAAGACGACCTCGACACCCTGGGATTCTACCCGCTCGCGGCCGGTGCCCGACGAGCCAGTGGTGAATTCCCATGTGGGAAGGGCTTCGTCGATTGACGAAACGGCGATGCCAACGTGGTCCAGAGAGGGCTCGTTCATGGGGGAACAGGGTCGGGTGGTGTAGGGTTTAAGACGTTAGTGTAATCTACTATAATCCGGGCACGCATTTGCGGCCACGGCAACATCATCAGGAGTTACTAGAATGGCGGACAACGGAACACTGGTTACAGTTACCGACGACAACTTCAACACGGAGATCGAAGGCGCGGATGGCCTCTCGATGGTGGATTTCTGGGCCGCATGGTGCGGACCCTGCCGCATGGTTGCCCCGATCGTAGAGCAGATCGCCAGCGAGTACGCTGGTAAGCTCAAGGTCGGCAAGCTGGACGTCGATAGCAACCAGCAGACCGCCGCGAAGTTCAACATCCGCTCCATCCCCAGCATCCTCTTCTTCAAGGATGGACAGCTGGTGGACACCGTAGTCGGCGCAGTCCCACGCCCGCAGCTGGAGCGCAAGATCCAGGAGCATATGTAGGACGGCAAGTGCGAGGTGCGAGGTGCGAAGTGCGATTTTGGGGCAAACTCGGCGCGTACGATAGGGTTTCAGCGTAGCTGAAACCCTCGCACTTTCGCACTTCGCACCTCGCACTTGTAGTACCCATGCCTGCCCTCTACGTCGTAAGCACGCCTATCGGTAATCTCGGGGATCTCTCGCGGCGGGCGATCGAGATCCTGGGGGCGGTTGATGTGATCCTCGCGGAAGATACGCGGCGGACGGGGGTGCTGCTGAAGCACTTCGATATTCAGGCGCGACTGATCTCGGCGCACGAGCACAACGAAGCCGCCCGTGCCGACCTGGTAGTGGAGCTGCTCGGAGAGGGCAAGGAGGTGGCGCTGGTGTCCGACGCAGGCACCCCCCTCGTATCCGATCCGGGCGATCGCATCACCAGCAGCGCCATCGCGGCTGGCTTCGATGTTATTCCTATCCCGGGTGCCTCAGCTCTCCTGGCGGCGCTCGTTGGGTCCGGCCTTCCCGCTGGTCGGTTCACTTTCTACGGCTTCCTACCCCGGAAGGGCGGCGATCGCACCAATCTCCTTGAAGAGCTCGCTGCCTCCCCATACACCTGCATAATCTACGAATCTCCGAATCGGCTCTCGGCGCTGTTCCGCGATCTACTCAAAGTTACGGGACCGGATCGGTACGTCGTCGTCGGTCGCGAGATCACCAAGCTGCACGAGGAATTCTACAGGGCGACTGTGGGCGAGGCGGTCGAGCACTTCGCGGGGCTGAACGTCCGCGGTGAGGTCGTGGTTGTGATAAGCGGCAACACGGCACCACCCGAGGCGGAAGACGAGTCCGCCGCGCGTGTTATCGCCGAGGCGCTGCTCGCCCAGGGGCTCGCACCGAGCGCCGTCGCCAGGGAGTTGAGGGAGAGAATGAAGATCTCACGGAACGACGCCTATCAGCTAGTGCAGGAGCTCGCCGCAGGGGAGGGAAATGGATGAGCGACAATGCCCCGAATCAAACCGTCAGAAAGACCCAATTATCGCGGTGAACTCACCGCCTTCTCCTATCGCGGGTGGCGGTTGTGGCGGCCGGAACGAACCGCCGGTTCTGGCGTTGGTTCCGACTATTTTGAGGAGTGTCTCCAGCTCGGCCGTCATTTTCCTGAGGTAGTAGCGATAGACCGCACCGTAGCCGAGGGCGCTCGCGCCGCCGAAGCCGGTGAGTCCGATGGCGCCGACGGCTATTGCCAGCGGCAGCATTGCGCCGACGGCGATTGCACCGCCGAGAGCAATTCCCCCTCCCACACCTCCGATCACGCCGGACACACCGAGCCCCGCCCATACATTGCGCCGCATGCTGGTTCTGAGATCGCCCCGAAGGGTGACCTCACATGCCGGTTTTCCAGCTGTATCTACCGGCCTCATGGTTACCGCGATCTGGAACAGGTCTATGACGGATGCCGCGTAACCGAACGGCGTGACGCTCGTGGAGAATCCTGACATCTTCGGTAGCTGGAAGACCAGAACGCCGCCTTCAAGGGGTGTACCGCCGATCGAATCGATGAGCGTGAGGCCGTAAGGGTGCGCTGGAAAGATGCGCCGCATCGCTTCCAGAGTTGCTTCAGGTTCGGCCGCCACGACACGTGAGATGTCTATGCTCCGCTGGCGCGTTCCGAGCATCCGATCGCCTGTCCGGTCCATCCAGGGCGCGAGCTCTTCCGCGTGCTCTCCCAGCGCTTCCTGCTCGACCAGCGCCCGCCGTATATACTCGGCGGAAATGCCGGCTTCGACGGCGGCACTCTCCACATCTTCCGGGAGAAAACCGTCGGGTGCGGCCTTCGACCCTGTGTGCGCTTCTATCCTGAGTCGGGCTTCATTCTCCAGCTGTTCCGCCGCGTCGGCCTGGAGGCGTGCCGCGCGTCGGAGAGCGGCTCGCATTCGCTCCTCAGAGATCACGAGCAGCCCTCCACCCACTGGACTTCGGGCACTCTGCCGGCTCTGTAGCGGTCTATGCGACCTTCGGGCGAGGTTTCGAAGATCAGGCGGTTCATGGTATCGGCCGGAGCGCTGGGGGTGACGATAAGGTACTCGCCTTCCGTATACTTGTGAGGCATGGTGCTCAGACCGGCCGGGTACAGCTGTGCAACCAGGCTGGCTTCGTCGCCTACTCGCGCACCCTCAGCTGTTGCGATACTGGCGCTGTCCACGTCGATTCGTGCGACAGTATCGCCGACGATCATGACCGCAACCGCAGGATAGTCGGTCGGAAATACGTAATCACACGCCGCGCTCAGTGAATCGGGTTCGCGTAGCCCGCCATCCAGCGCACCGCGTAGCTCATCCAGCGCCATGCCGATGCGTATGGGCCCGACACCGGTTGCCGTCACCACCCATGCCGTATCCGGCGCGGGTGGCGCGCTCGTACCGCTCGAGGGTGCGGGCGCCTGCACGCTCGACGACGGCAGTGTGTCCTCCGTCAGACCGGAACCTGAGCTCGATGATTCAGGCGCGCAGCTTCCTATCGCCACGAAAATGGCCCAGGCGCAAAGATAGAGTCGAGACTGCTGTCTCATAAAGCCCCGGGAACGCTGATTCAGGTCGGCATCGCCGCGATCTCCGAAGTGCAGTGACCGCAGCGGATTGCGTCTTTGGGAACTCGCATCCTGCAAAAATCGCAGTCCTTCTCCGTCTCGGCCGGTGGCGCGGCTTCCTCGATGGTTCTGATTCTGTTGTAGGCTCGTACGATGAGGAACACCGCGAACGCTACGATGAGGAATGAGATGATGTTGGTGAAGAAGAGCCCGTAATTTATTGTTGCGGCTCCGGCCTCCTGCGCCTCCGCCAGGGTGGCATAATCGCCTCCGGAGAGGTCCCAGAAGAAGTTGGTGAAATCCGTGCCGCCCGTCAGCCGGCCGATCGGCGGCATGAGGATGTCCGCGACGAAGCTCTTCACTACAGTCGTGAACGCTGCGCCGATAACTATACCGACAGCTAGATCGATTACGTTTCCGCGCGCGATGAAATCACGAAACTCTTTCTGCATTGTCCTTACTCCTGAGCGTAGGTGGGACTGCTAATGTGACTGCCATATCCGCACCGATTCGGTGCGGTAACTGTCCGACTCCACTTGCTGAACAACACATTCGTAATTGCGGCGAACCGCGTCACCGGACGCTGGCGAGTCGACCATTCCGTTGAGCCGGTAGCTCCCCTCACCGACCAATACTGCCTCCGCGGCGAACGGGAACCTCGCACCCTGGATTCGTTCGCTAACGGCATCCGTACATACCCGTTCAGCGGCCTGTCGGTTGTAGCTGGCTCCCCCGAGCGGAGGCTCCGGCGTCGACGTAACAGTTGCATACAGAAGGACGGCGATGAAGCCGAGGGCGATGGCCACCCAGAGATATTTCTTCACCTACCCATCTACAGCGCACCCATCAGCATAGGTATACTGCCTATTATCCACAGCAGGCCAGCCGCCACCCAGGCTTGCGGTTTAGGCAGTCTGCCCACGACATGAATGCCGATGGCGACGAGTACGACCGACCAGATTATGAAGAGGTCGAGCCGTCCAAGGAGTACCAGCAGGACCGGAGATATCGCCGACGGGTCGACGAAACGCGCTGGACCTATGGAGACGGCGGATAGTGAGTCGAGCGAGAAGGGGTCGAGGATCAGACCCTGGAGAATGCTCGCGGCACCCTGGAGTATGCGCGGGAACTGGGAAAACGTGACTACCGCTATGGCCGCCGCGACGGATGCCGTAGCACCCATGAGGCGGCCAATGCCCCAGAGGATCAGACCCGAAAGCAGTATACCGATCGGCACGGCGACTATCACGCCGATCAGCCCGAAGATGCTCGACATGTCACGCATCTGCTGCACCTGGTCCGCTGTCATCTGGGGATTCTGAGCGCGCGCGGATTCCATCGCGCGGCTGAACTCCGCGTCGAATGCGGGAGCGAGTACCTGCTGCATGCCATAGAAGAGCACTGCTAGCACTATGGTATAGAAGATAAGTGCGACAACGAACCCTCCATGCCTGTGCCGGTTGAATACCGCGGAGGGAGCGTAGAAGATGTCGATAAAATCTTCCCATGCGGAGGCGGGTTCTTCACTCTGGCGAGGGGCGTCGACTGTCTCGGTTTCCATAGCAGATTTCCTCAGGGAGGGAGAGGATACCCCCGCGGGGAGCGGGGCGGGGCACCGCGGGCAATGTAGTCTGCGATGACCATAGCCGAAAGTCCGTGAACTCAGCCGTTCGCGTCCACTCTGCCGCAGCGATAGTTCGGCGTCGGTGTAGCGAGATTTGGCTGCACTGGAGCTACGATCGACTTCAGAAGGGCATCCCCATGGCGAGGTATAGCACCGTCGTCTCGCCGTGGCCGACCACCGCGCTGAAGGTCCGGGTGCGGTCGAGTATCCCTACCCACAGGCCGCCTCCGTAGCCAGTGTGCCATTCCTCGGAAGTCTCATCCTCGACAAACACCCTACCGGCATCACCGAATGCAATGATGCCCAGGTCGCCGCGGCTAATGAACTTGAATCGTGTGAGATACGTGCGTAGCTCGGCGCCGGCGAACGCCGCCGCCTCCCCCGCGAAGCGCTGGCGCGCGAAGCCGCGGAGCGAGCCCGAGCCGCCGACGAAGGCCGCCTCCTGAAACGGGAAGTCTCCCAGCGCCTGACTACCTCCGCCGCGGATTGCTAGCGTACTTTCGAGTGGGAACGGCACAGGGAAATAGGCTGCCGCAAATGCATCCAGCGCCCCGAACTCCGACTGTATATCTCCCGTGGCTGTGAATGCCGAACCCTCGACCCGCGCGAACACACCATGACGCGGATACGAGGGCAGGTCACGGGTATCAGCTCCGAACCCCACCTGCGCCCCTAACTGCAAGAACGGGTCGGTCCCGAGCGGATCGAGCAGCGTTGCGGGTCCCTCATCCTCCAGCTCGGGATTGGTATAGCGCAGTACCGGACCGGCGAACAGCTCGGCCCGAGGCCCGAGCGACTGATGGTACAGCGGCTCGATGCCAATTTGGGTCTCCCAGACCTTATAGAGCTCGGCATCTTCCGTGTTGGCGGTCTCGTTACCGAATCCGTGGAACCGCGTCACCGCGAGTTGTGTGACGTAGGCATCGACGGTGGTGTGAGAAAGAGATCCGACCTTCCGGAAGTCTCCGTCAAGCTCCAGACCGAAGCGGTTCTCGAGCGGCGCGTAGAGTGCTCGTGCACCCATCGTGTAGGAGTATGGCACCTGCCGGAATCCGTACTTCGTGACCCGTGGGCCACCACCGATAGCCGGACCAACATTATAGCGCCATTCTGCCCAGGGCTCGAACCATGAAATTTCCTTTCCCCAGTCCCGGAAGCCTGGAGCATTTTCATTGAACCCGCTGATTCCGCCCTCCGGCTCCTCGAACTCTCGCTCATCCACGATAGTCGCCGCGGTAGTGACGAACTCGTTGTCGCCCTCGGCATCGTAGAATGCAGTACGCGAGCGGCCCCGGACACTCGAAGAATCAACGAGTATATCATCACTGCCGCCGCCGATAATCCGCACCATGAGACTCTTCCGAACATCGCCGCGGACGACCGCCCTGTCATCGTCACCATGGAGATCGATCCGTACCTCCTGAGTCTCCTCCGGGTAGAAACGCCGGTAGAAGTAAGGGTCAGCGGGGTCATCTACATCGGCGAACAGACGTACCTCGACAGATCCGTCTTCCATGCGGTCAACGAGAGCGAGGTCGGATTCGTCGGTGGCGTGGACCTCGACCTGGGCTGCGAGTTGGTCGTAGAACCGCATCGCAATCTCGGGGAGCTCGGCGCGGCGTGTCCGCAGCTTGCGCGCAATCTCCTCACCCCGTAGCGCCTGGTACTCAGGCGGCGAGTTGGCGATGGCGCTGGCGATAACCTCGTCAGTGAGCCTGCTCTGGAGGTCGGCCGCTATCTCGACGTACGCCTCGCGAGGAAGCTCGGAGAGAAGGCGACGGTCGAGCTGCTGCGCGTTGTTGGTGAGGCCGAACAGGCTGGGATACTCCTCTTCGAAGGTCACCAGGCGCGGTGCACGACCCCGGATGATATCCAGAAGCAGTCCATCGAATGATGAGAATGCGTTGTCGCGGTCTTCCGGAACGGGTATCCAGAGATGCACGCTGTCGCGCTCGTATCGAGCCCAGCGCCACTGTCCGAGGTGTCGATCCCAGTCGCCCAGGAAGAAGTCCATCAGCCTGGCTCTTAGATACTCGCGGTTGTGAACCTGATGACTGGGATCCTCCTCTATGTGCTCCAGCAGCCGATCCGCCCCAGCCACCGTGACCGCGCCAGCAAACCCCGGTGTGTCGCCCTCACCCTCGTTCGTGTGGACCTCGATGAGACCGAGCATACCCGCGAATAGCTCGCGGTACTCACCGAGCGCGGGGTCGTCCGGCATAACGAAGAGTTGTGGGCGCGCGTGCAGTACTCCTGCTGCCTCGAGCAACGGATCCGCGATCAGCGCGCTGGCAGGGTGCTTGGAGCTGACCTGGTCCTGGGCGATTCGGTCGATGAGGGTGTTCTGAAAGTCCGGATGCAATCCACCACCCTGATCCTTATCCACCGAGCGGAAGTTATACTCGCGACCGTCGGCGCCCAGGAAACGGAGCGAGATAGTCTGCATCCCGCCACCGCGTTCCACGGGCTCAAGACCGCCCGCGAAGGTATCGAGGTCCAGCACTGGCACCCGGATCGGCGTCGTCCACAGGTCCCGGTAGTCGCTCCCCAGGAGCCACCTTTTCAGACCGTCGGCGGCGTAATCCGGCTGCGCGATTATGGTGACCGAATCTGTTTGCGCGCGAACTGTTGTAGAATCCCCCAACGCCGCGGCAATGGTCGGTAGGAATACGGCCAGAAATGAGCGGTATCTGAGTTTCGGCATACGTCCTGTTCGTAAGGGCCAGTTGTCGACTCAGGTTCAGGTCATGTTTCGTGCCGCTCTTCGGTGAGGGGGTGACAGGGTGACAGGGTGAGGGGGTGACGCGTGGCCCTAGCGCTGAAGGCTTTGAACTGTAGGTTGGGTTGTAGCACTTTCGCACTTCCGCACTCTCGCACTCGTTTTCATCGCACTTCGCACTTCGCACCTCGCACTCTTTGTTTGATGTCACGAATAATTTCTCTCGTAGTTTCGGCAACTCTGGTCATGGCGGTTGGTGCTGCGGCGCAGGCGCCGACTCTTACTCCTGAGGAAGAGGCAATCGCGGCTTATCTGGATGCCCATAAGGGGGAGGCGGTGGACCTCCTGGAGCGGATCGTCAACATCAACAGTGGCAGTCTCAATCCCGAGGGTGTTAGGGCCGTGTACGATGCGCTGGCGCCCGAGCTGCGCGCGCTCGGATTCGAGGTCACCTATGCGGAACAGCCGGCTGAGATGGGACGCGGCGGGCACCTGGTGGCCACACGTCGGCCCGCGGATGGGACCGCTAGCGGCGAGAAGCTCCTCCTCATCGGCCACCTGGATACGGTGTTCGAGGAGGACAGCCCGTTTCAGAGCTTCACCCGCCTGAACGATAGCATCGCCGGCGGTCCGGGTGTCGCGGACATGAAGGGCGGCGATGTGGTGATCATCCAGGCTCTCGAAGCGCTCGGGAGCGTGGGTGCGCTTGAAGATACTCACATTACAGTCGTCATGACCGGCGACGAGGAGAGGCCAGGTGACCCACTCGCGACGGCTCGTGCGGCGCTGATCGAGGCCGGCAAGGATGCGGACGTGGCTCTCGGGTTCGAAGGGGGTTCTCGCAGTCGGGATGGCACTGTCCGCGCCGTTGTCGCGCGCCGCAGCTCCACTGGCTGGCGGCTGGATGTGAGCGCCAGACCGGCTCACTCGTCGGGGATTTTCGCTGAGGGCGTAGGCGCGGGTGCCATTTACGAGGCAGCCCGTATCCTGGACCGCTTTTACGCCGAGATCCGCGGTGAGGAGAACCTGACCTTCAACGTCGGGATGATCCTCGGCGGAACCGAAGTGACCTTCGACGAGGGAACGGCGGGCGGCACGGCATTCGGGAAGACCAACGTCATTCCTCAGACGGCGATCGCCACCGGGGATATTCGCACCATATCAGCAGAGCAGCTCGAGCGTACCCGCGACCGCATGAGGCATATAGTCGAGTTCGGACTGCCCCAAACGGAGGCCGAGATATCCTTCAGCGAGGGATATCCTTCCATGCCGCCGACCGAAGCGAACTACGCGCTTCTGCGAAAATACAGCGACGCCAGCGAAGCATTGGGTAAAGGCCCTGTCCTACCTTTCGACCCTGCGGATCGCGGTGCGGCGGATATATCATTCGTCGCACCCTACATCGAGGCAGGTATCGATGGACTGGGTGTTTACGGGTCAGGCTCCCACACCGTCAATGAGACCGTGAACCTGAACTCGATCCCGCTCCAGGCGAAACGTGCGGCTGTCCTGATTTACCGGCTGACCAGGTAGGCACAGGCCGGTCCCCTGGCGCGCGGCGCAGGTTCGGCGGGGGATCGAACGGCATGTGGGGAACTGGATCTTCCGCCGGAACCGCGTAATGGTCCCGTAGCTCGGCCAGTCGGTGCTTCAGATGCTCCCGCTCGTCCGCGTACTGCGGGTCGGCGTACACGCTGCTCATCTCATTCGGGTCGCGCGCCAGGTCGAACAATTCCCACTTGCCGGCCTCATAGTAGTGGATGAGCTTGTACCTCGCGGTGCGTACGCCATACTGCCGCTGCACCATGTGCCAATCGGGATAGGCGAAGTACTGGTAGTAGATCGCGTCCCGCCAATCGTCCGGCGTCGAACCGCGAAGGAGCGGGACGATGCTCCTCCCCTGCATGGACGCCGGCGCTGCCGCGCCACCTATGTCCAGAAAAGTCTGGGCAATATCGAGGTTCATCACCAGATCGTCGTTGACCGACCCAGGCTGCACAACGTCGGGCCAGCGCACTAGCAGGGGCGTCCGCAGTGACTCCTCGTACATCCACCGCTTGTCGAACCATCCGTGGTCGCCCAGGAAGAACCCCTGATCGGACATGTAGACGACGAAGGTGTTCCGGGCCAGCCCGCTGCGTTCGAGACTGTCCAGAAGCTCCCCCACCGCGGCGTCCAGCGCGAGTACCACGCGCATGTAGTCCTTGATGAACCGCTGATATTTCCAACGCGTCGCCGCATCGCCGCTGAGGTCCAGCGATCTGAATATCTCGTTCTGCTCACCGTAAGCCGCCTCCCAGACCGTCCGCTGCTCGGGCGTCAGGTTGTCCGGCACTTCCAACTTCAGATCTCGCGCGAAGAGGTCGAGCGCAATGGTCATCTCGGCGTCGCGCGTCGGGAACGCCCTTTCGCTTCCATCGTCCCAGAACGTCGAAGGTTCCGGTAGTACTGTGTCGCGGAACATCCCTATCTGTTCAGGGCCCGGATCCCAGTAACGATGTGGCGCGTTGAAGTGGAGCATCATCAGGAATGGCTGACTGTCCTCACTTCGCTTATCCATCCAGTCTATCGCGCGCCGAGTGATAATGTCGTTTGTGTAGCCTTCGTACCGCACAGTGTCCGTAGCTGACCGAAGCGCCGGGTTGTAGTAAGGCCCCTGCCCGATAAGAATCTCAAATACGTCGAAGCCGGTAGGATCCGTTTTGAGATGCCACTTGCCGAAGAGCGCCGTTCGGTAGCCGGCCTTCTGCAGTAGACCCGGGAATGTGACCGTGGTAGGGTGCAGCGCCTCCGCGTTCGTCATCACCCCGTTCAGGTGCCCGTACTGTCCGGTGAGGATCGCGGCACGGCTGGGTCCACATATAGAGTTGGTGACGAACGCGTTGGTAAAGAGCATCCCTGAGGCGGCGAGCCGATCCAGGTTCGGCGTATCCGGTAGGTCCGCCCCGTAGCGGAGGTGATCCTGATATGCCGATATCGCGTGGGCGGCGTGATCGTCGGCCAGCAGGAAGACAATATTGGGCGATTGCTGCGCCGCGAGC
>DASSKB010000113.1:0-21731 GCA_035690925.1 Longimicrobiaceae bacterium | reverse complement strand
CCGTGCGGTCATCGGTGTCGTTGTTGAGGAGTACGACTCGCGCGATGCAACCGCCGTCCCCCTCGATGGAGGAGACCTCGTATGGGGTAAGGATGTTTATCGCTCCGGTGCTTGCCAGTTCCCACATCTGCGTCACGCTCGCTTTGTGGGCCCGGAACTGATCGCGGCGGTGGATAAGGGTGACCTCGCGCGCGATGCCGTTGAGGCCGAGTGCCCAATCGACCGCTGAGTCGCCGCCGCCCACGAGCAGAACCCGACGGTCGCGGAAGTCCTCGGGGCGCCGGACGTGGGTGTGGATACCGGCATCCGCGGTAAAGTGCTCCTCCCAGCCGGGACATTCCAACACACGCGGGTTGAGTGCGCCCTTCCCCGCTGTAATTACGACAGTGCGGCTGAGAAAATCGCCGCGCGCGGTTACTAAACGGATGTGGCCATCCTCGTGCACGAGCTGTCGGACTTCAGCCTCCAGGACGGCTTCGGGGCCGAACTGCATCCCCTGCTCGATCATATTCTTTGCGAGATCCTTGGCCAGGATCCTGGGCAGTCCACCCACGTCGTAGATGTATTTTTCCGGGTAGAGCGCCATAAGCTGGCCGCCGAGCTCCGGCAATGCATCGACGATGCGGCAGCTCAGTCCGCGCATACCCGCATAGAAAGCGGCGAAGAGCCCTGTGGGCCCCGCGCCGATTATGGTGATGTCTTTGATCTCGCTGCTATCTTCACTCACGACTTGTCTCCCGAAAGGTTTCGAATGGCACGCAAAGCTACCCGAAACCCGAACCAGCGGCAATCCTGGCGAAAACGTTCGGCCCGATCAGACCTCGATGCCGCCCTGCCTGCCCCACGGGATCGGCTCTGCCTCGGGTCCGTAGTAATCCACGAAAAGATCCACATCTTCGCGTAGCCTCAATCGCGCCAGGCGCCCACCGGATATTCGGGGGGCTATCCTGCCCCAGAGGTAGATCGCGATGTTCTCGGTAGATGGGATCTTCCTACCCGTGGCGAAGTCGGGGATGGCATGATTCAGGTGCTGATGGTCCAGACGCTGGACGACCTCTTCCTGAAGCACAGCATCAAGCGCGCCCAGATCAGTAGCGAACCCGGTGGTCGGGTCGACTGCTCCGGCTACGGTGACTTCGAGTACATAGTTGTGACCATGCCCGTGGGGATTCGCGCAGGCGCCAAAAACCTTCCGATTCTCTTCATCGCTCCATTCGGGACGATGGTAGAAATGCGCGGCGCTGAACCGTACGGAGCGGGTGAGGAAGAGCATTGGTCGATCGGCTGAAAGGCTAATTGTTGCGCTGGTGGCATGGACAAAGCATAGGGGATTGCCGGGCGAGTATCAACCAGCACTGCCGGGGCTATGGTTTGATTGCCACGGCCGCCCCGCCTACATTGAGAATTCGCATCCTCGAGCTGATACTGTCAGCTGATCGCCAGAAGCCATTCATGTCCGAACCCTTCGACCTCTCCGGCTTGACGGAAGAGTATCGCGACGAGGCCCGCCAGCAGATAGGGGTACTCGACGCCGCCCTGCTGCATCTGGAGCGGGCAGGCGAACTTTCGGAGGAGATAGACACCGGTCTGCAGCGTGCCCTGCACACTCTCAAAGGGAACTCCGGGATGCTGGGGTTCGGGCCGGTGAGGGATCTTGTGCACGCGCTCGAAAGTGCCCTGAAAGGGCGGGCCACCGGCTACGATCAGAAGCAGCTGGACGTGATGTTCACCGCCGCCGCCGCACTCAGGCGAGCCGTGGAGAGGGCGGCCACGGACAGTGAGGACGACGCATTCGCACCACTGGCGGAGCTTGCGGCCGCGGTGAGGGCGGGCGAGGACCAGAGCCCGACCGGACCGGCCACCGCCAGCGCACCGGAGCAGCCCGCCAGGGAGTCGACACCCCCGAATAGAAGAGCCAACGAAATAGATCCGGCGGATGAGGTGCTGCGCATCCCGTTCGGCAAGCTGGACTCGCTGCTGAACGAGGTGCACGAGCTATTCGGCACTGTAGATGTGCTCGAAGCCATCGAGGAAGCGGCCGACGAAGTGGACCCGGAGATGTTGAAGCGGCGGCTCAGGGACTCGGTAGAGCGGCTCGGAACCATCGCCGAGACGCTCCGCTCCAGCGCAATGGAATTGCGGCTGGTCCCGTTACGCCGCGTATTCTCCAGGTTCCCGAGCCTGGCGCGAGATCTTGCGCGCGAGGCCGGGAAGCGCGTAAACGTTGTCCTGGAAGGTGAAGAGGTCGAGCTGGACAAGAGTACTGTGGACGCGCTCGCGGAGCCGCTGCTGCACCTGGTGCGCAATGCCGTCGATCACGGCATCTCCAAACCCGGGGAGCGCGAGGCGCGGGGCCAATCGCCCGAAGGGAGGATCACACTCCGCGCGCGGCAAAGCGGAGACCGCGTTCGAATCGAGGTGGAAGACGACGGTTCCGGCCTGGATCGTGCCCGAATCCTTGCGCGAGCCCGGAATCTGGGTCTGGTATCTCCGGCGGAGGCTATATCGGACGAGGAGATCGACCAGCTCATCTTCACACCCGGGTTCTCCACGCGCGTGGAGGCGAGCACGGTTTCTGGGCGGGGCATCGGCATGGACGTGGTCCGCGCGAGCGCGGCACGGTTGCGCGGCAGCCTGGACGTGGAAGACGCGGAGGGCGGCGGCACCCGGTTCACCCTCGAGCTGCCACTTACCCTCGCGATAGTGCCGGCGCTGGTTTTCGAGGCCGCCGACGAAACCTTTGCGATCCCATCCAGCGACGTCGAGGAGGTGCTCAGACGGGTGCGACCGGAGTACGTGGGGGCGGCAGCGGTGACCAGGGTTAGAGACGAGCTCGTCCCGCTCGCGTCACTCGGTACCCTTCTCGGGCTGAGCAACGGCGGGAGCGGTGGAAACGGGAAGGTTGAATCCCACCCGTTTGCGGTCCTGCTCCGCCGCGGTGACCGAGCTACCGCGCTCATTGCGGAGCGGGTGCTGGAGGAGCGTGGAGTAGTGGTGAAGCCGATCCCGCAATACATCGGCGAATTGCGTGGAGTATCCGGGGCGACCCTGATTCCCGGTGGGCAGGTAGTCCTTCTTCTGGAGACCGGCGGTCTGCTGGATCTCAACCTGGAACTGCATCGGAGGAAGAATCGTGGAATCAATTCCTAAGAAGATTCTCATCGTGGAAGACAGCCCGACGATGTGCCAGCTGTACCGGCTTGTTCTCGGCCGCAGTGGAAGCGAGCTCATCTTCGCGCGCGATGGCGTGGAAGGGCTGGACAGAGCGGCGCAGGAAACGGATCTGGATCTGCTTATCGCGGACATCAATATGCCGCAGATGGATGGGTTGGAGCTGCTTCGGCGGGTTCGGACAGAGCTGAAGCTGACGGATCTGCCGGCAATTGTGATTTCCACCGAGGGCCAGGAGGTGGATCGCGAGGCCGCTCGGGAAGCCGGCGCCAACGCATATCTGCGGAAGCCGTGGACGCCGGATCAGCTCCTTGCCACCATAGCTGAGACATTGGCACCAGCCGCGCAATGAGCCCTACCTCAGCGGACGATCTCGCCAGTGGCATAATCGCGGTACGATTGGGTAGAGCGGAGTTTGGAGTGCCCGTGCTCAGAGTACAGGAGGTGGTTCCAACGCCGCGGATAAGCAAATTGCCTTTCGCCGAATCGTCGGTGTTCGGTATCGCCAGCCTCAGAGGAACGATAATCCCTGTGCTGGACCTGGGAGACCGCTTGCTTGGCCACGCGGCGGCCCGCCCCGGCCGTCTGGTGATCGTAGAAGATCGAGCGTCCAGAAACCTGGTGGGCCTGCTCGTGGATGGCGTATCCGGCATTCTAGCCGGGCCGCAGGAGATAGACACGCCTCCACCGGAAGCGGAGGCAGTATTGCCCGCCGGATGGATGATCGGCGTTGTCGCCCTGGAATCGGACCGGCTCGTGACCGTGCTCGAGCTCGACGCCGTACTCAACCTCTCCACAGCCGAGGAAGTCGCATGAGCGGGATTTCGAAGTGGTTCGCGGATACTCGTGTACGGAACAAGATACTTCTCGGTTATGGTATCGTTCTGGTGCTTACGTTCCTGATAGGTCTGGTGGTGCTGATTCAGGCGGGGCGCATAAGGAGCGCGAACGAGGAGCTCCGCACCATCGAGGATGTGTTGGTTTCTGAAAAAGAGCTGAGCGCGGCTTTCTCCAGACGCACAACCGCTCTCGCCGAATATGCCATCACGGGTCAGGAGACCAGCCTCGAAGCGTTCCGCAACACCGCGACGGATCTGAATGAGACGATTGAGGATACACGCGCGCTGTTCGCGGATTCTGGCCAGATACAGCAGCTGAACGAGGTAATAAGCGCGATCCAGCTGTGGACGGACTCGGTTGCCGGGGTGCTGGTTCCGCTCAGGCAAGCCACTCTCCAGCCAGGTGGTCCTCCGTTCGAAGCGGTGCAAGCGTTCTATAACGAGGGTACCGCCCGAAGCTACGAATCAGCCGTCAGGGGCCTTTTAGCCGATCTCGAGCAACGAGAGCACGCAATTGCCGCCGACCGCCAGGCGGCGGTGGACGAAGCGGTGGAATCCATGCGTCTGGCCACCATTCTCTTCACAATCCTGTCGGCGATACTCGCCTCACTGGTGGCAATCTGGATCGCGCAACGGATCTCGCGACCGCTCATCGAAGCCGTCGAGTTCGCCGAAGCGGTTGCGGCTGGAGATCTCACCCGGCAGGCGCATCCCAGCGGCAACGACGAGGTCGGCCAATTGACCGCTACGCTCAATGGCATGGCCAGTGATTTGCGCAACACGGTGTCCGGCGTATCCGCGGCTATCACGCAGGTAGCTTCCGCCTCTGAACAGATAGCCGCGGCCTCGGAACAGATCTCATCGACTGTCGACTTGCAGGTTCGCTCCACGGAAGAAGCATCATCGTCCATGGAGGAAATAGCCGCGCAGATAAACCGCGTAGCGCAGAGCACCGAGTCGCTTTCCGTGTCGGTCGAGGAAACCTCGAGCTCCATTGGTGAGATGAGCACGTCCATCGAGCAGACCGCCACGAGCACCGATGCCCTGGGCGTTTCGGTAGAGGAGACTTCGGCGACGATCGAGGAGATGGTCACCTCGATTGCGCAGACCGGCCGCCACATCGAGGAGACGAGGGAGATAGCTCGGGCCGCCGAATCCGACGCGCGCACGGGCGGTGGAGCGGTCGTGAGCTCGGTGGAAGGTATGCGGCGTATTCATTCCGAGATGGAAAATCTCGTGGAGCGCATACGGCAGCTCGGGAGCACCAGTGAGTCGATAGGTCAGATCTCGAAGCTGATAGAAGACATCGCCGATCAGACGAATCTTCTGGCCTTGAACGCGGCAATCGAGGCCGCACGGGCCGGCGAGCACGGTCGCGGTTTCGCAGTCGTCGCTCAGGAGATACGGCGACTGGCCGAGCGGTCGGTAGAGTCCACGCGGGAGATCGGCAGCACCATCCGTGAAGTGAGGGAAGAGGTGAAGAGTGTAGTGACCTCGACCGAGATCGTTGGGGAACGCACCCGCGAGGGCATCGAGCTGGCAGACTCCGCTGGGGCGGCGCTCGAGAAGATAATCGAGTCGGCGAGCAGAACGCTTACGCTCATGGAAGAGGTATCATTGGCAACGAACCAGCAGATCAGCGCGGCGGACCAGGCGCAGGAGGCTATACGGCATATCCAGGGGATTGCTGAAGAAGCGCGAATCGCGACCCGAGAGCAGGCCACGGGAAGCCGACAGATCGTGGAAGCCGTCGAGAACATGAGCCGCCAGACCAGACTGGTTTTCGCGGCCACAGCCGAGCAGAAGAAGGGGGGCGAGATGATAGTCGAATCGACGGAAAACATAAGCAGCGGCGCGCGCGCCACGCAGGGCGCGATAAGGGAGATGACGCGCGCGGCGCAGGACCTGTCCACCCAGGCCGCACGCCTGACAGAGCTGGTAAACAGCTTCCGTGTCTGACAGCGACATCCGAGCGTTCCTGGAGGGCGACGACGGGTCGAAGGCCACCGAATCGGCTCGTCGGGTAATCGAGGCGGGAAGAGGTGGAGAGTTTATGGATGCCGTCCTCGCGCAACTCTCGGACACCTCACCCTGGAAGCGCGCGCAGATTCTGGAGCGAGTGCGGCGTATTCCCGCGAGCGCACCGCTCCTCGACCGGCTGGATTCAGCGCTGCGAGATACCACGCATGCCGAGCTTCGCAATGCCGCTCGCTCCATATTCGCCGCTCTGGCAAGCCCCCGAAATCCCACCCCCGAGGTAGCAGTCGAACGACTCGCCGTGCTAAGCGGAGCCGATCACGACATCGATGTTCGCGTTCTGGCAACGACCGCGCTCGGTGAATCCACAAATCCTGCCGGGCGCGACGCTCTCGAGGCGGCGCTCGCCGATAGTAGTGCCAACGTTGCGGCCGCGGCGGCCGATGCACTCGGAGTGCTTGCTGACGAGCGGTCGATCCCCGCCCTCGCCGAGGCCTCCAGATCAGAGGATGCGTGGGTGCGGAATGCGGCCATTGTCGCTCTCGGTCAGTCGCGCGCCCCCACGAGCATTCCCGCCCTCATTGCGGCGCTACGGGAGCCCTCGGGCGTTTACGCCGCGGCCGCCGCATTGGGCGAGATTGGCGATGCGCGAGGCCTGGAAGCTCTTCGGACGGTCCTGGAAAGTGGTGACGAGATCGCGGAGAACATCTCGATCCAGGCCGCGGCATCCATACTCAGCAGTAATCCTCAACTCGACATCCCGGAGTGGCTCCGTGCGGCGGCCAGGGGCCATGAGGGCGAGTGGGGCGGGCAGTTCCACGAAACAGGCGACCTGAACCTGGCTCGACTTCTGGGCATAGCCGGCACCCACCGCGCCGCTGAGTACCTGGCGCGGGAACTCGCAGATCCTGATCACGCGGCGGCAGCAACGGTTGGGATCGGCCTGCTTCCACCACCAGTCGCTGTCGATGTTCTCCTCGCGCTCATCGCAGACGAGGATCCCGACGGCCGTTGCGCCGCCCTGGCTGCGCTCCCTCCACTCACGGAATCCGATCACGTCAGCGCCATAGTCGATTACTTGGGGGATGCGGACGAAGAAATCCGGAGCGCAGCCGCGGCCGCGCTGGGTCGCTCGGACGATGATGTCGTCCGACCCGTCCTCGAAGGTGCCGTCGGTGTGCCGCATTGCCGGATTGCCGCCGCTCAGGCGCTGGGCATGCTCGGCGGCGAAAGGTGCGAGGCTCTGAGCGGACTGCTCGACGACGCGGACGCGCGGGTACGCGCCACTGCTGCGGACGGGCTCGCGCGCTGCACGGGCCTGAGCGCGACACCGATCCTCGCGGCACTCAGAGCCGAGCAGGATCCCGCCACCAGACAGGCGCTTATCCTCGCACTCGGTAAGGCCGGCGGAACCGAGGCTGTCGATGAGCTGGCCGGACTCTGTTCCGATCCCGACGCCGAGATTCGCTTCACGGCAGTACGGGCGCTCGGCTGTACCGGGATGGCCGAAGCCTTCCCCGCGCTGTTGTCAGCCCTGGGCGACGAGCGGTCGGAGGTGCGAGCGGCCGCGCTCCAGGCTATGGGTGAGTTGGGCGATGTTCGCGCGGCTGTACCGCTTGGTGCACAACTTTCCGGTACGGATAGGGATATGAGGCGCACAGCCGCGTTCGCTCTGGCCAAGGTCGCACCGGCCGAGGCCGTGCACGGTCTGGTAGGTGCATTGGGCGATGGCGACCGAGAGGTTCGCCACGCGGCCGTGAAAGCGCTCCAGCGCCTCGACGCGCGCGGTGCCGCGAGCGCACTGCAGGCTACCGCGGCCGGAGATTCGGATCCGCTTATCCGGGAGGCAGCCCGCGCCGCACTCAGCGGATTCACCGCGGACGCCGGATCAGCGGAGGGAGGGTGATGCAGGCGCAGCTTACCGAAAGGGAGTTCCGGTTACTGAGTGAGTGGCTTTCCGAGACGTATGGCCTTTGCTTCGGCCCGGAAAAGCGGTATCTCCTGCAGTCGCGGCTCGAGCCGCGCCGCGCGGAGATGGGGTTCGAAACTTTTGAACAGCTATACTTCCACCTCAAGTTCCATCCGGATCGGGAATCTGAGCGTCAGCGGCTTCTGCCCCACATAACCAACAACGAGAGCTATTTCCTGCGCGAGCCAGGTCAACTGGAAGTCCTGAAGAACGAAGTCCTCGGCGCGGTCCGCTCCCGCCTGGAGGGCAACGGCCGCAATGAGGTTCGGATCCTTAGCGCGGCATGCTCCACCGGAGAGGAGCCGTATTCGCTGGCGATAGTCGCGCGGGATTCCGGCGTCTTCCCCGCCCCCTGGCGCGTGAAGATAACCGGTATCGACATAGATCCCACAGCTCTGGCGCGTGCAATGCAGGCCCGCTACACGAAGAATGCCTTTCGCCGGGTAGGCGCGGATTTTATCGAGCGACACTTCCGAGCCAGCGAAGATGGCGTTCACGAAATTGCCCCCCGTATTCGTGAGCGGGTCACCTTCAGGCCGGGAAACCTCGTGGATTCTGGCTGGTCCGCTGGCTTACCACCACAGGACGTAATCTTTTGCCGCAACGTGCTCATCTACTTCGACGATCGCGCAGTGGAACGCGCCGTAGCCGGACTCTACAATGCTCTCACGCCGGGCGGGTACCTCTTCCTGGGTCATGCCGAGACGCTTACCCGCGTAGCCACCCCGCTCATCGCGGAGCGCAGAAAGGGCGCCGTCTTCTACCGGCGTCCGGAGGCTGGCGATGAGTAAGCCTATTCGGACACTGATAGTAGACGACTCATCGTTCGTCAGAAGCGCGGTAGCCAGGATGCTCAAAGACACCGCCGTCGAGGTCGTCGGCCTCGGCACCAATGGGAAAGAAGCCGTAAGTCTGGCCAGGGAGCTTCGGCCGGATGTTATCATCATGGACATCAATATGCCCGAGATGGACGGCCTGAGCGCACTGAAACACATAATGACCGAAGCGCCCACACGCGTTCTCATGCTGAGCACCCTCACACGTGAGGGTGCCGAGATCACTTTACAGGCGCTGGAACTCGGAGCTGTGGATTTTATCGAGAAGTCGCGGAACGGCACGGTCATGGACATCTACAATCTCGCTCCGCTCCTCCGCGAGAAAGTCACAGCTATCGCCGGTGCCGACATACAGACCGTCTCACTATCCAGCCGATCAGAGGGCGGCGACGCGGACGGTCCCCGGATCCCGGCATCCGAGCCCGCAACGTTCTGCGAATTCGAAGTCGTGCTCATCGGTGCGTCGACAGGAGGGCCCAGAGCCCTGATGGAAGTCGTTTCGCGACTACCCGCTGATTTTGGCGCAAGCGTGGTTATCGCCCAGCACATGCCGGCCGGGTTCACCGAAACACTCGCCGAGCGCCTGAATCGCAATTCGCCGCTGGCGGTCAGTGAGGCGCGTGATGGTGATGAGCTCGAGCCGGGCCGCATCCTGATAGCGCCAGGCGGCACCCAGGTCGCCGTCGAGCGCGTGGACACGCGTCTCTTTGTACGGATCAGCGAGCCGACTGGTAATCTTCTACACCGGCCCTCGGTCAACCACCTGTTCGCGAGTGCCGCGACGCATGTGGGGCGACGCGCAATCGGCGTTGTGCTCACGGGAATGGGTGAGGACGGCGCCGAGGGTCTGGAGCTCCTACGGCGGACGGGTGCCCGCACCCTCGTGGAGAGTGCTGAGACAGCCATCATCTTCGGGATGCCGCGCGCGGCTCGAGAATGGGCCGAACATGTCCTCCCGATCTCCAGGATCGGTCCCTTCCTGGCACAGCTGTGTATGCCGAACAACCCACACGAAGGTCGGAGGATGCACTGATGGCACGGGTACTGGTTATCGACGATCAGAAGATCCCACGCGTGACGGTCGCCGCGATGCTCAGCGACGCTGGCCACGAGGTGGCCACCGAGGCCAGCGGAGCCGCCGGTCTGGAACGCGCCCGCGAGTGGCTGCCCGACGTGATCGTCCTCGATGTGTACATGCCCGAGATGGACGGGTTCGCCGTGGTGGAAGAGCTCAAGCGCGACCCTGACACGGCGCCGACCCCCGTGGTTTTTCTCACGGCCGAGCCACCTACCGACGAGCTCATAGTCCGCGGGTTGGACCTGGGTGCGTACGACTTCCTTAGCAAAGGGTGCAGCCGCGGCGAATTACTGGCGCGCGTCGGCGTGATGAGCAGGATCAAGCGCGGAAACGACGAGCTAAGTGCGATAGCCAGCATCTCGGACACTCTGCTCCAAACACTGGACCCCCAATACCTCAGCCAGCGCTTCGTGGATCAGGTGCAACAGGTCTTCCGCGCGGATGCAGCGCTCCTGGCATACTCGCGCCCGGAGTCCAGGGCAGATTGCGTGGGCGCCGGTATATCCGTTGACGATCCGCTCTGCGAAACCCTCGCCGAGGCTATTACCACGCATCTAATAGAGAACCCGAGTGGTGCGGAGGAGGTGCCTGTCGACGACCTCGCTGGTCCCGCCGGCACGCTGGTGCGGCGGAAAGAGTACAGGTCCATCGTCGGCGTGCTCATACATCACGAGAACCGCCGGCCCAGCCTTCTCTCCATTTTCAGCACTCGCGAGCACGGCTTCGCGCGCGAATCGGACGGCCCACTCCTGCAGCTCCTGACCCGCCAGGCAACCATCGCCCTGGATAACGCCTTCCTTCATCTACGCACCCGCGAGCAGGCTCGAAAAATGGAGGAGCAGGCTGTGGCCCTCGAGCGGGCAATGACCGACCGCTCCCGGTTCTTTGCGTCCATGAGCCACGAGCTTCGAACACCCATCAACGCGGTAATCGGCTATACCCAGCTGCTCGAAGAGGGTGCATACGGTGAGATGGAGCCCGAGCAGAAGAACGCCGTCTCCAAGGTGGGCCGCAGCGCCCATCACCTCATGGAGCTCATCAACGACGTTCTCGACCTTTCCAAGCTCGAGGCCGGCAAGCTCGCCATCTACCCGGAACCCATTAATCTCTCGAACCTCCTTCACGATACAGCTACATCGATTCAGCTCCAGGCAGAGGCTAAAGAACTCGAGCTCAAGATCGAGTGCCCACGCGAGTTCATGGTGGTTACCGATCCGGCTCGCGTAAGGCAGATTATCCTCAATCTGCTGTCCAATGCCGTGAAATTCACCGATGCCGGAGAGGTCAAAGTCACCCTCTGCCCACCCGAGAGCGACGGAGGCGGGGCGAGCTGGGTACGCGTTACCGTAGATGACACAGGTCCGGGCATTTCGCCCGAGGATAAGGATAGGATCTTTGAGGAGTTCGAACAGTCGCCCGGCGCCGCCGGCCGCGGGGGTACGGGTCTGGGCCTCGCCATCTCCCGCAAGCTCGCGCACCTCCTGGGTGGAGACCTGCAGGTAGACAGCACACCTGGCACGGGCTCGACTTTTACACTTTCCCTCCCCGACAATTCGGAAGAGGCAAAGGCGGCGTAAGTCGCCTTACTTCCCTCAGCGGAACGGCTCTTGCGATACGTCGGCGCTTTCCCGTAAGCCAGCCATGGGCTTGCCTGCCCCTATCGCAACACACCTCCACAGCCGTGCCTCGCTGGGAATGCCTGAAGATTATAAACGGATGATATTGATCGCGGAGGACCATCCTGATAGCCGCGAAGCTCTCAAGGTGCTGTTGGAAGCTTCCGGCTACGAGGTCGCGCTCGCCGAGGACGGACAGGAGGCGATCGAGCGCGCGCGTATGCTGCACCCCGATCTTATCGTTATGGATATCATGATGCCGAACCTGGATGGATTCGAGGCTACCCGGCGGCTGCGGAAGATAGACGAGTTCCGTCAGACCCCGATCCTGGCGCTGACCGCGCTGGAAGGTGCGCAGTCAAGGGTGATGGAGGCAGGCTGCAACGCCTGTGTCACCAAACCTATTGATATCCGAAGGTTCCTGGAGATAATAAACCGCTGGCTGAGCCGGCCGCAGCCGAACGGGATCTAAGGCTCCCCCTCCCCACCCACCGCGCCGGCGGCTCCCGAACGTCTCGGGTCAGCGCCGGCAGTAACACCATCATCAGTAACCATAACCGCGGATCCGTAGCCCATCCTCAGCTCACCAGGGCGTGAGATGATCTGGACTTGATGGCCAAGGCTGCGCATCTCCTCTACGACCCGAGGCGCAAAGCCGTTTTCCATCTGGATAACTACGCCGCGCGAGCCATCGGGCCGTCTATCGCCGGCCGGCAGGAACCGCGGCAGCTCGAGGGCGGCCTGCGGACCCAGCCCGGCGTCTATTACACCCACGATGACCTCGTAGACGGCGGCCGTAATCCATGAATTGCCGGCGGCACCCACCGCCAGGAGCGGTTCGCCGTCAGAGCCAACGCCATCGAACACAAGAGTTGGCGAGATGGTCGTGACATTCCTCGCGAACGGGATTCGCGCGTTGTAATCCTCGGGGTCGTCGCTGTACGAGCCGAGCTTGTCGTTGTACAGGAATCCCAGGCCGGGGGTGACGTAGAAGTTGCCGCCCCAGGTGCCCAGGGTCTGGGTGACCGAGATCATGTTGCCATCTGCGTCCGCTATGGCGAACGCTGTCGTGCCCGTTCGCCGGCATCCAGCACCGCCGGTGGCGGGCGGGTGGTCGTGACACGCGAGCAACCCATCCTCGCCCCACGCCGCCGTCACCGCGGCTGGTGGATCGCATGGCAGGCTATCGGCAGCCGCGGGGTCACTGCTCTGGCCGGGGTCGAAGCAGGTCCAGCGCGCCCGAGCGGTGTCCTTGCTCACGAACGGCTCCAGATCCACCGGCCAGAGGCCCGGATCGGCAATATGGCCGCTCGTGGACGGCATCAGCTTCCAGGCCTCCACCATCGCATGCAGCGTCGCAGCGTCCTCGCTGAAGAGGGCAGGATCGTCGAACTGCTCCAGGAGGTTCAGCTTGGAAACCAGCACGGCCCCGCCGCTGGTAGCGAGTGGACTCGAGTAGATGCCATGACCGCGATAGCTGGTGGTAATCGGTGCGCGCTCCACGGCGTAGTAGCGGTCCAGATCGCTCAGCCGCATTGCGTTACCCTTGCCGTGCAGGTCCGCGACCATCCGCCGTGCTATCTCGCCGCGGTAGAAGGCATCGGCACCGCCCTCTGCGACCTGCCGTAGCGTCCATGCAAGGTCAGGGTTCCGGAGGGTATCACCGGCCTCGAGCGGGGCGCCGTCCCGAAAGAAGATCTCACGGCTCGACTCGTACTGCGCATATCCCGCCTGCTCCACACGAAGCGTCGTCGGGAATGATCTGTCCAGCACGAACCCGTCCTCTGCCAGACGAATCGCGGGCGCTAGCAGGTCCGCCCACGGCACTTTCCCGCTGCCATAGCGTTCCCACGCGAGCCACATCCCTCCGACAGTGCCCGGTACATTTGCTACCACCGGCCCATGCGATGGGATTCTGCCGTTGTCCAGCGCAAGGCTGCCGTTCTCGAGCGTCGCGGCCTGCGGAACGCGCGTGAGGAATTCTATGGCCGTTGGCTCAGCCATGCCTTCCAGATAGAGCACCATGGATCCGTAGCCGCCCATTCCGCTCGCGTCAGGTTCCACCACCCCCAGCGCGAAGGAGACTGCTACCGCCGCATCCACCACATTTCCGCCCTGCCGCAAGATCTCCAGCCCGGCCGCGGTAGCGAGCGGATGCGCGCTAGAAACTGCCGCGCGGCCACTCACCTCGGGGAGCAGAGGCGGGCGGTCTCGCATGAGGTCGTGGATCGCGCGCTCCAGGGCGTCCTCGGAGGCCGCAGCCAGAATCGCGGCGCGATGCTCATCCACCGCCCTGTTCCATTGCCCTACGGCATCGGCACCGGCGCGGCGAGCCAGACTCTCCTCGACCCGCTGCGCGACTCTCGCCAGAACGGCTGCGTTGTATTCCGGACCGTCGACTATCACCCGTACCGGTACGACGGTCGACTCCGCGTCGGGAACGGCAGTGGGTCTCACCAGCCAGAGGGCGCCGTTTACGGGAAAGATCGCACCGGTCGTGCGGTCGCCGAACCGGTTCGGGTCGCCGTTGTACCCGGCGTCCTGACGCGGAATCTGCGCTATCAGGAGGTGCTGGCCGTCCGTCGTCCAGACTGGCTCCGCGCGCATCTCGCTGACCAGGTTAACATAGTTGCCGTCGGTCGGCGTGACCCACACACCCGCCCGCCCCGCGCGTGTGGTGAAGGCAAGCCGCTCACCATCCGGCGACCACGCCGGGAACTCGGCTTCGCGGTCGTCCACGACAGTAGTAGGATCGCCACCTTCCAGCGGCACGATCCGCAGTTCCGTGCGCCCGTCACGCTCTGCTACGTACGCTACCTCGCTGCCGTCAGGCGAAACGGCGGGTGTGAGGTCAGCGCCCAGCTCGTCCGTGAGCCGCCGCTCCTCACCCGTCGCACTCAGCACCCAGAGGTCAGCCGCGGTGCCGCTTCCCCTTACGAAAACAACACCTCCGGAGGGTAACGCTGCGGGCGCCCGCTCTTCGCCCGGCCCGGAAATGAGGGCCACCGGCTCCGCGGCAGACCCCGGCGCGGCCGCGATGCGCCAGATATCCATCCCGCCGCTCCGATCGGACGCGAACACTAGAGCCGTTCCGTCCGCTGTCCACGACGGCTCACCATCCCATGCCGCCCCCGAGGTCACGCGAACCAGATCGGGCGGCCTACGGGGCGATGCGGCCGGGCTACCGGCGGAAACCCAGATATCTCCACGCAGTTCGAGCGCTATACGCCCGTCAGCGGCGTAGGCTGGGCTACGCGCTCCGCCCTCCAGGACGAGGGTGTCGGCGGGGGCGGTGAGCAGTACGGCGGCGAGCAGAGGTACTATCATCGATTTGTGTGGTTCCCCTCGAATTTGAGTTCGGTTGGAGCGACTTTCATTTCGTATTGTGCCTGTGCGAAGCTAATAACCGTAAAGCTATTAAACCGCGGAGACGCCGAGTACGCGGAGGAGATTCTTCTCCAAGCAACATCAGCTCGAGAATGGGTCAATTCATCTGTGAACGGCAGGGTGATTAAGCAACCATCCTATCGACCAGACAAATCTCCGGGAGCCTGATATTTTCCTCCGCGTACTCCGCGTCTCCGCGGTGAATCCGCTGTTAGCGGAGGCTTATGGCGCAGAACCCTGCCCGCGCGCGTGCCCTGGAACTCGCCCGCATCGACGGCAAAAGTGCCGTTTACGACTACGTAGTCGATTCCTACGGGATACTGATGCGGGTTCTCGAAGGTCGCCATATCGTCGACCATGGCCGGGTCGAACACCACAATGTCGGCGTAGGCGCCTTCGATCAGCCGGCCCCGGTCTGTGAGTCCCAATCGCGCGGCCGGCATTCCCGTCATCTTGTGAACCGCCTGCGGCAGCGTCAGGACGCCAGTCTCCCGGACGTAATGGCCAAGAACGCGCGGGAATGTGCCGTACCATCTGGGGTGCGGGTGTCCCTCACCGGGTTGGGTGAGGCGGCCATCAGAACCGATCATGGTCTGCGGGTGCCGCATTATACGTTCGACGTCGCCCTCGTCCAGAACGTGATAGATGGCCGACGCCCCGCCCCGCCGCATCGCCTCGACGACGAGTTCCGCACCCGTCTCCGGAGTGGGATCGAGACCCTTCAACAGAGCCCAGTCGCGAAGAGTCTGTCCTTCGAGCTCTGGCATCCACTTTACCTTGGCGAGTTGAACCCGTCGGATATCGCCACCGCCCCTATCGTTGAGGATATTGAAAACGATGCCGTCCATTATGCTGTCGCGCAGCGCTTCGTCTTCGAGTCTTCTGAAGAACGCCGTATCGCCACCGGCGCGCGCCCAGGCCGGGACGAGGACGGAGATCCCCGTGTATGTAGCAGTATACGGGTACTGGTCTATCATGACATCGATGCCCGCGGCGCGCGCGGAATCGACCATCCCGAGGGTCGTGACACTCGCACCCCACATTGGGGCCCCGACAACCTTGTGATGGGTGAGCACCACCGGGATGTTCGCGTCTCTACCGATCTCTATCGCCTCTGCAACGCTCGCGATGAGACCCAGACCCTCCTCGCGCAGGTGTGAGGTATAGATCCCGCCCGAATCTGCAGCCACTGCCGCGAGCGCAACGACCTCGTCCGTCTCCGAGTATGCTCCAGGGAGATATTTGAGTCCGGTAGACATCCCCCATGCCCCCTCGTGCATGGCACGTCCGACCATGCGCCGCATTTCCGCCAGCTCGGCGGGTGTTGGAGCGCGATTGTCCATCCCCATGACGCTTTCGCGGATATCGTTGTGGCCCACCAGAAAGGCCACATTCATCCCAACGCCGAGCGCCTGCGCCGAATCCAGATGCTCGCCTATCGGCAGAGGGGAGCCGCCGTCGGGTCCACCGAGAGCGGTAGTAACGCCCTGTCTCACATGACTTCCGGCCTCAGGCAGTCGAAGCAGCGGGTCCAGGTGGGCGTGCATGTCTATGAACCCCGGCGCGACGACCTTTCCGCTCACATCCACCACTCGTCCCGCGAGCTCGGGCGCGATCGGTGTGCGCGAGACAGCGACGATGCGGTCTCCGCTCACCGCGACGTCAGCCAAGAATCCAGGGCTGCCGCTACCGTCTATCACAGTCCCGCCCCTGAACAGGATGTCGTACGGAGTCTGAGAGTAAACGGGTCCCGCGACGATCACGGAGCAGAGGGCAATAAGCGCGGTTGTAGTTCTCATTATCAATCCTGGATTAGATATTCTGTCATCCCGCGTCAGTGACAAATGCGGTATCCATACTTCGCGGTGGTTTTTTAACCGCGGAGGCGCGGAGGACGCGGAGATGCGTCTCTTCCAAACAATTATGATTCAGGACTGGCTTTTTCCAGTCTGGTGAATGGCAGGAGAACTTAGCAACCATCCGACCGTCCAGATCAATTCACCGGGAGCCTGATTTTTTCCTCCGCGCCTCCGCGGTAAAATTGCTGTCAGCCGTATTTCTCGCAGCAACCTAA
Source organism: Longimicrobiaceae bacterium (assembly GCA_035690925.1). Lineage (GTDB taxonomy): Bacteria > Gemmatimonadota > Gemmatimonadetes > Longimicrobiales > Longimicrobiaceae > DASSKB01. Next base: position 4,784 of record DASSKB010000113.1, on the reverse strand, counting down.
CAGTCGTCTAGTTCCTCACCGCCGGATACTCCACCCCGAGCTGCTCTAGATAGGTGTCATACCTGGAAGGATCGTAAATGAGCTCTTCCAGAAGCGGCCTGTACTGCGCCATCCGCTCCTCGTTGAGAAAGGTCGGCGGGTCCACGTCGCGGGGGATGAGCGACACCCACTCTACGTTCTTCGTCTGCACCTCCTCGAAGTACCGGTTGGCGTCCTCGAGCAGTGACGGATCGGTGAACAGGTCGATGGCCGTCATGGCAACCGCGCGCGCGCCGTAATTCGCTCCCTTATGCGCGATCGGCGTCGCCATGGCAATGGCACTCGACCAGTGGTGGCCAGTCATCCCAGGGATATTGGAGGGATAGCGAACTCGAACGGTGGGTACATTCCATGACACCTCGGCTATATCGTCGCTCCCGCCGCCCATCCCCTGATCCGCCTCACGAAGCGAGTCCTGCATCTCGGTGCGCAGGCCGATGGTGTCCGAGCCCATCGCCCGCTGCGCGGCCTTGGCGAGCGCGATATCAGCGTCCGACCACTCGGGCATCCCGATAATCTGCATGTTCTGGAACATCGCCTCAGCTAGCGGTTTGTTGTAGTTCTGCGGCCACGCCGAGCCTATGATCCGCTCGTCGAAGGTCGTCGAAGTCATCATCGCCGCGGCCTCGGCCATGGTCGTGCCCAGCTCGTGCAATGCTTTGATGCGCGGATAATCCAGCTCGCGGAAGTAGTACCAGATACTTGCTTCCGAAGGCACCACGTTCGGTTGGCTCCCGCCGTTCACTATCACCATATGTGAGCGCTGTTGCAGCCGCAGATGCTCGCGCCTGAAATTCCAGCCGATGTCCATCAGTTCTACTGCATCCAGAGCACTCCGCCCGTCCCAGGGCGACCCCGCGCCATGCGCGGATTTGCCGTGGAAGTTGTACATGGTAGATACCAGGCCCGACCCGCTTATGCCGTAGCTGGTGCTGAACCGGCTGCTCACGTGCGTGGAGAGCATGGCGTCCATGTCCTCGAACAGCCCGTCCATCACCATGTACGTACGGCTGGCCACTAGCTCCTCGCCCACCCCGGGAATAACTTTGATGCGGCCCGGGATGTCGTACTTCTCCATTATCCGTTTGGTCGCTATCGCAGCGACCACGTCGACCGCCGGCGCGCTGTTGTGCCCTTCGCCATGCCCCGGACCACCGGGTATCAGCGGCCGGTGTTCGGTCACCCCTGGTGTCTGAGAGGTCTCCGGAAGGCCGTCGATATCGCCCATGATCCCTACTACTGGCCCGCCCGTTCCCCAGCTGGCCACGTAGCAGGTAGGCATGTCGGCGCAACCCATCTCTATCTCGAATCCTTCCTCGCGCAAAATCCCTGTGACGTACTCAGCCGTCCAGTCCTCCTGGAACCCGAGCTCGGAAAAGCTGAAGACCATATCGGTGATTTCCTGCGAGAGGTCCTGCATGCTGGCGACCTCGGCGGCGACCTCACGCTTGAGCTCGGCGGTCGACGGACGCTCCTGGGCCGCGGCGGGTAGGGCGGCACAGAAAAGAAGGGTTGTCGCGGCAAAATGCAGGCGTGTGGACATATCTCCGCTCTCGTTGAAAGGGGTTGATAACTAATTAACCTGTCTCCCCCGCGAACGCGGGGGTCCAGTGTCTTCTCAAGTAGGGACACTGGATGCCCGCTCCCCGATCGGAGCCGGGGACAAGCTTCGCGGGCATGACTGAGTTAATGGGGTGAAACTGGTCTATTTATCCGACGATCCGCAGTGACGCCGTCGGCATGTTGTCCTGAAAGATGATCTCGCGCGGAACGCCGGGGCCGCCCGCGCCGATGGGATTCCTGTAAGGCTGCATGAGGAACGGCACCTCTGTGCGGAGCGGCTCATCCTCGTTGAAGGCGGGTTCGATTGTTATCACATGCGTCCATACCGCGTTGCCGGACGCATCGACGGAATCGAGCTGAAGCGGAAGGCTCAGTTCGTCGGGGAAAGGAAGCCCGAGTGGATTGACAGTCCACTCCTCACCAGGCACGTCCTCGATTCCGCCATTGCGATAATCCTCATCTCCCGAGAAGGGCCCAGAGCCCGTGTCGTCACGAGAGTTCAGAAGCTGGTGATTGTCGGGCCTGAACTTTCCGTACGAAATCCATATCTCGTTCTCGGTGCCGTAGCCGTGCACGATCCAGCCTTCATACAACCATGGGCGCCGAAGCGGGGTCATCATGACCTCGCGGGTGCCGTGGCGATTCATAGTTTTATCGATGGAGAACATCCACAGGCCGGAGCTCTCGAACGATGGATAGCCGAGTTTGACGTTGTTGCTGGAGGTGAAGAGCGAGTGGTGACCAGGGGCGTCGTTCAGGGGACGGCCGGCGGTGACCACACCTAGAGTCGTGAGCGAGGCGCTGCCGCCATCGAACCGACCCGCAAGGATGACCTGCTCTGACGGCGTGTTGTCCGTATCGCCGGGCGCCTCCAAGGTGACCATCACGCGAGAGGCATCCGCGACCGGTGCTTCGAGCTCCACTCTGCCGCTAGAGGGCAGCGTGAAGCGGCCGAGCGAATGAATTTCGCCGCCGGCACCCACCAGCCACGCCTGGTAAGTGCCCTCAGTGGCCGGATCCAGGGCCCGCAGACCCTCGAAGGCAATCTCTATTGTACTCCCCGCCTCCAGACCGCTGGGCTCACCATCACAGCCAGCGAGCAGAAGGAGAAAAGCCGTCGCCGTCAGACATCTATGAACACGCATAGTACTCCTTCATTTACAGCCTACTTCGGAATCTTGAGCCCGCTGGGGACCCGATCTGGTGCCAGGTACAGCGGTCCTTTGATTGTGATTGTGTCGGTCAACGCCCCGAGAAACGCAATGAGATCGGAGATCTCCGCGTCAGAAAGCTCGAGTGGTACCACTTTCGGGTCCAGCATGTCCGCGGTCACGCGCGAATAGCGGCTCAGTCCCTGGTTCTTGAACTCCAGCACGTCGCGTAACGTCTCCGCTGTGCCGGCGTGGAAGTAGGGAGCACTTTCCGCTACCTGCCGCAGGGGAGCCGTGCGGAAAGCATAGGGGGTTCCGCCGTGCTCGCCCCAACCCAGGTCGTCGCCCGGCGTGGTATCTCGCCCGAGCCCCTCCTGGCGAGTCCCGAGTACGTGCATGCTGAAGTCGCTCAGCTCAGGGCCCATGTGGCAGCTGACGCAGTTGGCATCTCCGATGAACAGCTCCAGGCCCGCCTTTTCACGCTCCGAAAGCGCTCCCTCGTCGCCCTTCAGGAAGCGGTCGATGGGCGCATTGGGGGTAAGCAGCTCACGGAGATAAGCCGCTATCGCCCGCTCGAGGGTCGTCTGGGTGATGAGACGCGACGGGTCGCGTCCATGATTATCCACCCTCCTCGGATACGCATCGGCAAACCTGTCCAGGTACTCGTCGTTCGCCCGCAGGCGCGCGATAACGCTGTCGAGCGCCACGGCTCGGGGGTACGAGACGCCACGCAGCTCAGATTCGGCCGCAATCGGGCCCAACACCTGACCCTCCAGCCCGAACGCCCCCGCCCCCCAGAACATGGTCGCGCTCTCGGACGGAACCGGGCTCATGTTTCCATGTATCCCGAGGTTGAACATGGGCGGACTGTTGCGCGGCATGAGGCGCAGCGGTGCGGGCTCAGGGTCGGTGCGGTCCGGCCCCAGCCCGGTGGCACCCGCGCCAGCCGGGAACTGTCGACCGTCGCCGAAGGCGAAGCGCGGGAGATGGCAGGTGCTGCACGCTACATTCTGCGGACCCGAGAGTATCGGATCGAAGAAAAGCAGGTGCCCGAGCTCCACGCGATCCGGCTGATACGGATTATCGGTCGGATAGATCGGATCCTCCGGGATCGGCTTCAGGCCGGCAGCCAGCGCGCGGCGCAGGAGCGAATCCTCAGGGAGATCCAGCTCGACGGGCGCCTCGGAGCAGGCCGCGAGGGCCGACAGAATCATCAGAAACGGGAGCCATCTCATGGTGCCCCGAATTCAACTGAGGCGCCCTGGCCGGCCCGCATCTCCACGACTCTGTAAAATGGCTCGAATTCACAGCTGGACGACTCACTCACTAGGAGGACAGTGTAGTTTCCGGCCGCGAGATTCGTCGCGCTGAATCGGCCCTGATCGTTAGTAGCTACCGTTGTATCGAAGTCTCCACCTACGACGCGTGCCTCGGCGCCCACTACGGGAACCCCTCCGCAGAATACATCACCCACAATGTGCGGAGGGACCAGGCCGTTGCCAGCATAGAACACCTCTACTGGCGCATCACCAACGCTTATGGGGACCTCGAGAGGAGCAAAGGAAACGTACCGCGGGTCCAGCCCTGTCAGCTCCATGGCGATCAGTCGGGCGATATACTCGCCAGGCGGCACCTGAGCGAACGAGAACTCGCCGGTAGTGTTCGTAGCTGTCGTGCGAACGACATCACCATCGCTGAGCAGAGCGATTATCGCGTTCGGAACGCCAGCGGCGGTCTTCGCGAGCGCGACTGTGCCGCTGACGTTTCCAGGGCCGTCGATCGGGTCGATAGGCGAGGGGTCGTCGCAACCGGCGAGTGAAAAATAAGCTACAGCAAGCACCGACAGGAATGATGCTCGGCGATATGCAAACCTGCGCTGCAAAATCATGGCTCACCAGGACCAGCGAAGGAGTGGTATCAGAACCTTGTCCGTTCCGCCCTTCCCAGGTCCGTGATCGTCCTCATTGCCCTCGCCTCCGAAAGCCTGAATGGCGAGGTATGTCCCCGTGGCGACGATTGCGGCCGCCACGG
>DASSKB010000112.1:0-43500 GCA_035690925.1 Longimicrobiaceae bacterium | reverse complement strand
ATGCTGCCGATAGTGGACGTTGTACCCGCCGCCCGAGCGCGGCTCGAACGTATCGACCTCGGCCAGCGTACGGATCTCCGCACCAGCGCGCTTCGCCGCGGAGAGATAGTTGTAGTCCAGGCTGTTCTTGCTGCCGTGGTTGCAACCGATATCGCACTCCGCACACAGGGTACACGTCAGTCTGGTTTTGTCGTGCAGGTTCCGGTGCTCCTCCTTGATCGGCTCGCCAGGCACCGGTTTTTCGCCCTCGTTCCCGAATGTTACGGCGAGCGGCGGAAACATGAAGTCGAGCCCCAGCTTCTCGGCCGCGCTCTTCATTGCGACGGTTTTCTCGACCCGATTATACGGCTCGTGCTCGAACGGAAATCTCTGCGCGTTCATCATCTTCTCTACCCGATCGTAATGCGGATCGAGGTCCGCGCGCGTTACGGGCCAGTACTCGGCGCCCGGTGCGCCGCTCTCGTCCTTCACGAACCACTTTTCGTCTTTCCGCAGCAGCACGTTCGCGTAGATGAGCGACCCGCCGCCCAGCCCGCTCGACACCAGCGCACCAAGGTTCTTGAACGACCAGAGATTGAACATCCCGAACAGGCCCTTGCTCGGATCCCAGAAGTTCCTGTTCATGTCGCGCGGCGTGCGCGGAAACGAACCTGGCGGGTACGCCTGCCCGCGCTCCAGAACGCACACGTTCAGCCCAGCTTCGGCCAGGCGGTAAGCCATCACCGATCCGCCGAACCCGGATCCAATGACTACGGCATCAAAATGCTCTGTGCTCATGAGGTCTCCTTCAGGTTGGAGGGACTCGGGACGGACGGGGTCGGCCCAGTCATAACAATTGGCTTCTCGATCAACCTGGCACGTGGCGGCACCCCCTCGCGTGGCCTGAAATACGGGTCGCCCGGAAGCGCGTCGCGATTGATCTCCCACTCCACCACCCGGTCGATGCCCACGGGATAGATGATCAGCTTCCCGCTCTCGCCGATATGCAACCGCAGAAAGTTCTTATAGTTCTCGCCATGCTGTGACGAGTATGCTTCGTTGAAGTTGACGCCCGGCAGGAGGGCGATACCGAAGATGAGGGCGCCGACCGGACCGCCAATCAGCACCATCTCCAGGAAGAAAGCTATCGCGCCAAACTCGAGCACGTCTATGCCGAGGACCTGCATATTGAACCAGGCGAAGAGCCAGGCAAGCGCGAGAATCAACACCAGATGCACCACCGCGTGGACGGCGCCGAACCAGCGAAACCACTTAGGTCGTCCCCTGTCGGGTGCGCAGAACTGGTAGAGCGCGTATATCAAAAACGCCACAGTGGCAGCGAGCAGTGGCGCGCGAACTGTGATCTGGAGGATGGTGATGAAGACACTTTCCAGATCGGCCAGCGAACGGGTGCTAAGCCATTCGGTAAGCGTGCCTTCCTCCAGATGTACCCGGCTAGCACTCTGCAGCATCCACGCATACATGGTGTATGCGAAGCCAAGGAACATTATGAAATAAGGATTCCGGATCCCGAGCAGTAGCGCGCCGAACCGGAGGCGAAGCGAAGTCTTTTTGTCCGGGTAGATGGTTTCGCGATCGTACGTCTTGGTGTCCGGCGCTTCCCCGATACCTGACTCGGCCTCGTCCGCTTTCGGAAGCTCCAGCTTCGTCGGCAATCGATGCGTCCCGTACAGGTACGCGCCACCGCCACCTGATGTTATCTTGTGCCGGACGCTGCCTGAATCGGCATAGCGTGCGTAGTGATGCAGATCGCCGGTGAGCGTGAGCATGAGATTCGCTCCGCGCGGGCAGATAATCTTCCGCTCGAAGAACACCAGATTGTCGTATGCACGTGGCTCCTTAGTGGCGTGTACCCACGCGGGCTGTGCCGTGCAGAGGATCACCTGGTCGCCGGGCTGGAACTTCTCGGCAACGTGCTCGAAGTAGTCCAGCTGTGGCTTGTCCAGGTCCGCACCCAGCTGGATATCTATCCCGAGTAGCCACCATCGGTGCGGCAGCTCGAGCGCGAAGTAGCTGCGCGACTGGCGCGTACGCCAGGCGCCGATGGAGCGGCGCTGACAGAACAGCCGGATGAAGCTGGTCAATCCGTCGTACCAATCGTGATTTCCCGGAATGGCGAACATCGTCGGCCGCTCGGGCTCGGGCAGCCACGGGAGAGCCGCCTCGTACGGACCAGCGAAGCGCCGCAGGTACTCCTCGCGCGATGCCGTCGGGTAGACCTGGTCGCCGCCAAGAATCAGGATATCGCCGCGCTTAGTCAGAGCCAGCGCCTCCGCCTCGTCACCCTCGGGATGTTCACGGCTGAGCGTCCACGCTATCGAGTACGTCGAGTCGAAGCCATCGCCCAGATCCGCTGTGTAGTCCAGCCAGAGATCCTCGTTCCCCGAGAAGTCGTGGATGGCGGGTTTTCCGTGGTCGTGCGAGAGCGCCGCCTGCATCTCGCGCTTGTCGGCGTAAGTCCCGAAGATGCCCGAAAGGAGCGCCTGCGCACCCGTGTGTGCGAGCTGAATCGGGTTGAACCATCTGACCATTTTCTGGCGATGCCAGGTAAGGACTTCGGGCATCGCGGGCGGTCCGTGCGGCTCCGCGTCATCGCTCGGCGCCGGCTCGTACGGTACTCGGCTCTCCATTACCGGCGCTCCATCTAGCGCTTACCCGCGCGGGCATAGCTCTTCCACAGCTCACCCGCGAAGAACTCGCCGAACCTGGCTATGAGCGCCAACCCCTCGGTCGGCGATCCGGCGTCGAGCGCGCGGATGCTCGTGAGCACTTTCATGAACGCCTGCGCGTCGAGCGAGAGCATTCCAGCGCCCACAACCGCTCCGCTGGTATCGCTGCCCCTGTGCAGACGGGTGTAGAGCGTAGTCGTATCACTCCAGAGGTCGAAGCCCGGATCGTCATGCACCTCTTTCCGGCCGGCCAGATAGTAATCCACGCCCTCGTGCTTGAATGGAACCTCGTAAACCATCAGCTTGACGCCGGGGTTCTCAGCGGGGGAAAAGAGCCTGAAGATGCCCTCGCCCGTTGGCATTGCACGCCCGAATGGGGCAAAATCGATGGTGCCGACGAGCGTCCCCGAGTGGTTCGGATCGGTGACGAATCGGTCCAGGTCCCGCACCTCTACCGTCACGTGCATTGCCAGGCTGGTCCCGGATCGCTCGCCATCCAATCTCCCGATGCGCGGCTCCTCCGCATCCAGCGCGAATGGACCCTCCATGGTCTCACTGAACGTGATCCCGGGTTGCGCTGCTGTCATCATAATAGTCTCCGGTGTGAGTGGAAGGCCGTTTGGTTCACTTACATCGAGGTATGCCATAGCGTCCGCGTAGCCGCGGGCGATAAGCGTGGATGCGCTCACTTTGCCGAGGTAAAGGTCCGGATCGAGCGGTAGGGGCGTGGGCGGGCGGATGACGTGCAGCCGGATCGCATTCTTCTGGCCATACGGCGAATCGCCGGCCTCGATTCTGGCGTTGAGTTCGTTGATCTGGTCGAATTCCCGGTTCAGGCTGGCGTTCGCCGCCATCTCCAGCATCTGCACGTAGATATTCAGCAAACCGCCTCTATATACGTCGGTGTTGCCGAGGCACCAGACGAGCCATATCTCCTCCGCGCCGCGGCGTACCGCCTCCATGAGATTGGCGTCGCGTGAGAATGCCGAATCCAAATAGATCCCACCGTTCGTGGATACCGGTGGCATCACGCCTGGCAACGACATTCCGGCTACCAGCAGGTCCAACGTCATGTCCGTGTGGGGAACGACCTCATTGACCTTCCGGCCGTAGTTGAAGACGTTGAAGGTCCCTTCCACCCCACGCGCCGCCCGCAAGCGTCCGATATCGATACCCAGGTGAGGGTAGACGTAGTCGACGAACCCGTCGGCACTCCCGAGCGCTACCGGAGCGGCCTGGATATACTCCTTCAGCGGCATCAGCGATACCGAGCGCGCCAGGTCCAGACTTTCCCACCGCCCGCACATCTCCGTTGGCGTCAGCCCGCAGAGCAACATCGAGAGGTTCAGCGAGCCGCCGGATGTGCCGTCGATGTGTTGGAATGTCAGACCCTCCTTCTCGAGCGCGCGCAGCACCCCTGCCTGGTACGACAGACGCATCCCGCCACCCGAGAGGACCAGCGAGCGCCGTGTATCCTGGCCGCCAGACGGTACAGTGAACGCAAGTTTATGCATGGGCATCCGTGGCCGTCTCCATCAGGTGGGCCAGTATGAAGGGGTAGACGTCGCGGTGTGCCCTATCTCCGATTATGCAGTCGACATGACCATAATTCGGAAACACATGCCGTCTGTAGAGCCCGGCGCCGTTTCGCTCGGCCAGCATCTGCTCGGTAGCCAGCGTGCTCTCGGGGCGCAGGCAGGTGTTCTCGGCACCGTGCAGGAACGCGATGGGAATCGCCATCCGTTCGGCGTTCGGGACGTATACATTCGCGCCATCCTCGCGCACCACCTGCCCCACGCGAAGGTTGCGAATGAGGTGCTGGAACGCGCGCAAATTAGCACGGCCGAACAGCTCGGGCAGCGCGTCATGGGTTTCAACGTTCAGAGCGTCGTGCTCGTAGAGCGGGCCGTACATGGCCGTAATGCGGCGGCAGGTATCGCTCTGGCAGCATTCCTCAGCGGCTATCGGGTGAAGGCGAGAACCCAGCCCCAGCGCGCGATCGCTCCACCCGCCCGCTTCGTCCGGTACGGCACTCAGCGAATCCACGCCGAGCGCCCGCATTAACGCCGGGAATCCCATGTAAGCCTTGACCCGGTTGAGCCCGGCCGGCAGCGGATGGATCGCCACCTGCGAGCAGATAGCCGAGCGCACCCCCTGCAGACCGCCCAACATCGCCATGCAGAAGGTCTGGGAGCCTATCCCGTGCGTGACGGCCTGAATGCTCTCGGCGCCGGTCACCTTCAGCACCTTATCTACCGCGGCGGGAAAGTCGTAAAGCGCAATTTCGTCGAAACTCGACTGCCGCGCGCACGCCGGTAGCAGAGTGCTGAGCCGCATGTCCAGCAGCCAGACGTCGAACGACTCGGCGTAGAGGTACTCCAGGAGGTTAGTCTCCACGGTGTCCAGCGAGTACATCGTGCTGGACACGCCGATGCAGTGAACGAGCACCACCGGTCCACGGGCCCCACCCTGATACCGCGTCAGCCGCAGGCTGACGCCATCGGCGGTGGTGAAGGGGAAGAGCTCAGGCTCCCCAACCCGCAATAGCCGTCTGGCAGCGGGCGGTGCCGCGGTTTTCAACTTTCCTCCGCTGTCCCGACCAACGTCTCGGAGCCAGGCGGTGAGAGCCAATTTTCGCTGAGGCCCAGATCCATCACACTCTCCATCCCCTCCGGCGCCGATGCCGGCGGCTCGGGATAGGTCAGGAACCAGGCCTGGAGGTGGTCGTCGAGCGTGCCCGCTGTCTCCGGCAGGAATGCCGTGAAGAGCGGTCGACTTCCTATTTCCAGGCGCCGCAGAACATCTGCCCGCGGGTGATCTCCCAGCGTCAGCCGCGCCGAACCGCGCTTGAGGAGTGAGAAACCCATCTTCCCACGGAAATAGATGTCCGATTTCATCAACATCCCCCTGAACGCGCACCAGTTGACGGCGCTGGCCCGCAACGGAAACCTATCCCAGCCCGGCCGATCGATTTCTACTTCGACGACCATGCGTCCGTCCAGGTCGTAGCGGCTCCTCACAGTTTTATCCGAGATCTCGAAGTCCAGATTCGCCTGGTGCTTCGGCATCCCCCATATCCCCTTGCCGCCCTTTACCGACACCTCGGAGCTGACAGGCAGGTCTATAACGTACTGGCCCGTTCCGTAACGGCCGCGGAAGAGCCCGGCCAGCACCAGCGGGGCCGGCCGCGGACCACGTGTGCAGCCGATACCTATGCTGTACTCGATGTACTTGCCGATGTCCGTTTCGCGGTAATCGATTACCGTCAGCATAAGCAGCGCGCTGCGACCGATTCGTAGCGGGTGAATCTCGTTGCCAGGCATGAGCTCCGCCGCTCTGTCCGGATCGATCGGGAACGCCGCCATCAGCGCGGGACTACGCCGGGAGTTCACCGGCATGGTGAACGGTATGCCGTCGACCAGCGCATGACGACCAGCCTGCCGCTTCAGTCGCGCGGGAATTCCCATGGCCTTTGCCTTTAACGGGGTTTGTCGAGTTCCTGGATCATCAGGGGGAGAACGTCTCGGTATGCATGCTGACCCATGAACGGATCCAGGTGCGCATACTCGGGCACCACATGGAGGGTGTGGTATCCCGGGCGATGTGATTCCAGCCATTCGTGCGTCAGCCGCTGGCTCTCCGGAAGGAAGCACCTGTTAAGCTCGCCTGCGAACAGCGCGAACCGGGCATCCGTTCGGGGCGCCTCCGCAACCGGGTTGGACGGGATCATCTCAGGTACATCCTCCGGTACGAGATGCCCCGCGTCCACACAATGCCTCATCTGCTCGAAGAAGAGCAGAGGTACGGCCGCGAATTCAGCCTTGAGCCACTCGTGCGTGGCGTCGTTCAGGTTCTCGTGACGCCAGAGTGTCGGGAAACCGACGCCGTATGCAAAGCTGGCCCACCGGCAGACTATGTTGTCACATTCATGGTGGGTCAGCCTGACCATAGCCGTAAGCGCCCGGGCCAACATGGTGGGAGGATCAACTCCCCATTGGGGATTCACATAAGGGGTGAGATGCGCCAGCAGCGGGACCGCCAGTTTGAGCTTCAGCCACGCCTCCGGCGGCACCACCGGGTGGAGTGCCACAGCGTTGCTCACGATGACCGACACCTGCGGCACCAGCCCCATCACAGCCGATAGACAGAACGAGGTCGAGCCCTGACAATGAACTATTGCCTTCAGCTCGGTCGCTCCGGTTTCCTCCACTACCTTCTCCACCGCCGCCGGGTGGTCGTAGAGCGCCGCCTGGTCGATGGTCCAGATGTGCGCGGGCAGGTCGGTGCTCGCCCGCCAGTTCTCGAGCCATACGTCGTAGCCTGCTTCCAGCAGAAGGTCCACCACAGTCGCCTTCACCGGCGCGCGAAAGATGTTGCCGCGAACGCCTGCGCCGTGCACCAGCAGCACAGGACCCTTATCGGGCGTGCGCGCTCCGGTCACATGGATTACGTTACACGCTACCCCGTCACGGGCGCGGAAAGGAATTACCCTGTCTCCCTTCAAAGCACCCGATGTCGTCTCAGCCGGCATGATCTTGCTGCGCTTGGGGATAGGCTGGCAGAATGGAGATCTGAATCACGGTTGACTCCGGGGCAAGGGGTTGACCCGCCGACGCGATTACAGGAAATGTCGTATCTTCTCCCTCAGTGTACGTATTTGCGCGGTCCGAAGCAACAGGGATCTACCTTGTACGGAACTTGCGACCACGTGAAACCACGCCGTGTACACCCTCTTTTCGCCTCCTGAAACAGGAGATCCACCGATGTCGCGAGAGGTAGCCCGCGCAACTCTCTGGGGCACTATCGTAACTGTTGCGCTCGGCGCAGCGATAATCGTCGGGTCGCGCAATCTCGCCCACTTCGACGCCGCCCTGGTGGGTTACACCTTCGCGTCGCTCTTTGCGGCCTTCGGGATAACCTATCGCTACGCGATGTGGCTGGAGCGGCCACCCACCAAGATGTACTGGCGGCGCGGCTGGCAGGTATTCTTCAAACGGAAACATGTAGGCCGCAACCTCCGCAACTGGCCGAAAAGGGTACTGAGCGACATCGCCGGAAATAGCTTTATCTGGAAGCGAAGCCGTCTGCGCTGGCTCACCCATATGTTGATAATGTGGGGATGTATTCTCGCCGCCGCGATAACCTTCCCGCTGGTCTTCGGCTGGCTTCACTTCATCCCTGCACCCGGTAATCTGGAATGGTACCAGATGGTGGTGTTCGGATTCCCAACCATATCTTTCCCGGCCGAGTCCCTGTTCGCGGTGATGGTCTTCCACGGGCTGGTCTGGTCGGCGTTTCTGGTCATCCCCGGGGTAATGCTGGCTGTGCGCCGCAGGATGCGCGACGAGGGAGCGGTATCGGTGCAGCGGTTCACCGAGGACTTCATGCCCCTGATCCTGCTGTTCGCCATCAGCATAACCGGGTTGATGCTGACGGCGAGCTACACCTGGATGCAGGGCTACGCCTACCAGTTCCTGGCCATCCTTCACGCCATCACTGTCATCTTCACGCTGCTATGGCTCCCATTCGGTAAGTTCTTCCACATCTTCCAACGACCAGCCCAACTCGGCGTCCGCTTCTACAAGGAGGTCGGCGTCATGGAAGAGCCCGCACACTGCCGCCGCTGTGATCATCCGTTCACCTCGCGGATGAAGGTGCTCGACCTGATCGAGGTGGAACGCGGCCTCGGGTTCAGCTACGAGATGGAGGGCGTCGCGGAACACTATCAGTGGATCTGCCCGCCCTGCCGCCGCGCGATGTTCGCCCTCTCGCAGGGCCGGCTCTGGAACGGCTCGAAGGGCGATGTGACCGGTCCGCTGCCAATGCCGGTATACGTAAACACAGGACTAAGTGAGGGACCGCTCGGCGCAGAGGACGCTGGCAACTTCCATCCGTAACCCACAACCGCCCGACATGTCACGAGCTCCGGAGAACATCGCCGCAACCATCGACCGCTTCGGTCCCCACCTCGCCCGCTCCAAGGGCATGCGCCTGGACTCGGGCGTCGAGCCTGACAGGATGGTCAAGACGCACTGCTGCTTCTGCGGCCAGCAGTGCGGGCTGAAGCTCGTGGTGAAGGACAACACTGTCCTCGGGATAGAGCCCTGGTACGAGTTCCCGTTCAACAAGGGGATGCTCTGCCCCAAGGGAGTCAAGCGATACCTTCAGCAGGGTCACCCCGACCGCCTCACCTCGGCGCTGGCCCGCGACGATTCCGCGCCGGGCGGTTTTCGGGAGATGGGCTACGCTGAGGCGATCGAACGCGTCGCCGGTGAGATCGAGCGCATACAGCGCGAGCACGGCCGCGACGCGTTCGCCATCCTCTCCGGCGCCAGCATCACCACCGAGAAGACCTACCTGATGGGAAAGTTCGCCCACATGTGCCTGCGCACGGCGAACATCGACTACAACGGCCGACTCTGTATGGTGAGCGCGGGCGCAGGAAACATGAAGGCTTTCGGCGTCGATCGCGCCGCCAATCCGTGGTCCGACATCCCCAAAGCCGAAGTCGTCTGGATCAGCGGCGCCAACGTAGCCGAATGCGCGCCTATCACCACCGATTACGTCTGGCAGGCACGCCAGAACGGCGGCAAGGTGATAGTGGTGGACCCGCGCATTACGCCCATCGCCCGCACCTGCGACCTCTTCCTGCCGATCAAGCCGGGTCGCGACGCCGCGCTCTTCAACGGCGTCCTCCACCTGATGATCCAGCACGACTGGCTCGACCACGATTTTATAGAGAATCACACGGTCGGCTTCGATGAGCTGGCGAAGAGCGTCCACGAGTGGACGCCGCGGCGCACCGCCGAGGTGACGGGGATCAGCGAGGGGCTGATCCAGCAGGCCGCGCATCTATGGGGAACGGCCAGCACCAGCTTCCTCCTCCACGCGCGCGGCATAGAGCACCACAGCAACGGCGTCCAGAACGTCATGGGCTCCATAAATATGGTTCTCGCTTCAGGGCGAATTGGTCGGGAGGGCTGCGGGTACGGCACCATAACCGGGCAGGGCAACGGTCAGGGCGGCCGCGAGCATGGTCAGAAGAAGGACCAGCTGCCGGGGATGCGCGAGCTCGCCAACCCCGAGCACCGCGCGTACATCGCCGATATCTGGGGGATGGATCCGGATGACCTGCCGCAGCCGGGGGTGGATGCCTACGAGATTATGCGGAAAGCCGATAAGGGAGAAATACGTGGGCTGCTAAGCATCTCCTTCAACCCGAAGGTATCGCTGCCTGACAACAATTTCGTGCGGCAGGCGCTGGAGAAGCTGGATTTCTTCGTGGCCATAGACTTCTTCCTGAGCGACACCGCTCGCCATGCGGACATCGTCCTGCCAGGCTCGCTGCAGGAGGAGGACGAGGGCACCGTCACGCAGGTGGAGGGGCGGGTCGTCAAGATCAACCAGGCCGTGGATCCGCCCGGCGATGCGCGCCAGGACTGGAAGATCATTCAGGATATCGCGCGCTCACTGGGTCGCGAGAAGGGCTTTCAGTTCCAATCGTCGCGCGAGATGTTCGACGAGCTGCGCGTCGCCTCCAAAGGCGGAATAGCCGACTACTCGGGGATAACGTACGAGCGGATCGAGCGGGAGATGGGCGTATTCTGGCCCTGCTATTCGGAAGACCATCCCGGCACCCCGCGCCTGTTCGAGCCCGATTCGTGGAACCCGGTGGCCAACGGGGCGGGTCCGTTCTACTTCCCCGATGGCCGCGCGCGCTTCAACATTGCCGAGTACCGCCCGCCCGCCGAGGATGTCGACGCCGAGTACCCGCTCATACTTACCACAGGACGAGTCATCACCCAGTTCCTCTCGGGAAACCAGACGCGCCGCATCGGCCCGCTGGTCGACTACTATCCCGACCCCAAGATCGAGATCCATCCGCGCCTGGCGGAGCGGTTAGAGATAGCGGATGGTGATTGGGTAACCGCCGAATCCAGACGCGGCCACGTGACCCTACGCGCTCACGTCGTCACAACAATACGCCCCGACACCATCTTCATCCCGTACCACTGGGGCGGCAACCAGAGCGCCAACCAGCTGACTATCTCGGCCCAGGACCCGATCTCCAAAATCCCCGCATACAAGGTATGCGCAGTAAGAATCGCCAAGGCCACTGGTCCACCAGATTGACCCAGTCACCTTGTCACCTTGTCACCCAGTCACCCAGTCACCCAGTCACCCAGTCATCAAAATGCCCGTACCCGAGCCACTCGAGTTTTTTATCGATCCGAACCGCTGCATTGGCTGCAATGCGTGCGTCCAGGCGTGCGCGGAGTGCGATACACATAAAGGCCAGTCGCTCATTCAGTTGGACTACCTCGATCGCTCTAGCTCGACGCAGACTGTCCCGATCGTCTGCATGCACTGCGATCAGCCCACCTGCGCCGAGGTCTGCCCCGCGGACGCAATCAAGCGCACGGAGGATGGGGTCGTACAGAGTGCCCGCAAGCCGCGCTGCATAGCCTGCAACAACTGCGTGCTCGCCTGCCCCTTCGGTATCCCGAAGATGAACAGCGAGATGAACCTGATGATGAAGTGCGACCTGTGTTACGATCGGACCTCGGTGGGGAGCAAGCCGATGTGCGCGTCGGTCTGTCCGAGTCAGGCGCTATTCTACGGCACGCGCGAGGAGGTCGAGCGGCTGCGGCCCCGCTCACGCGCGACCAACGCATTCCAGTTCGGCGGCCAGACCATTACCACCAAGGTGAACATGATGGTCCCGAAGGAGGCCACTGAAGAGAAGCTGGATGTGACGGGATCTTTACACGAAGCCACGGTAGGACGGTCGGATGCGGGAGACGACGCGCTGCTGAGCGCGATGTTCACAGGAGAAGATGCATGAGACACGACCCCGAGATCGGTACGATAGCGCCGGACGGGCGGCCGCTCAGCGAGCAGCCCAGGTGGCGCAAGGACTTCCCCATCGACTGGCCCCGCGACGAGTACGTATCGCGCCGCGACTTTACCAAGTTCCTGGCCCTGACGAGCCTGTCGTTCTTCATCGGCCAGGTGACCATTCTGGTGCTGAACCAGTTCAGGACGAGGCGCGGGGCGCTCCCGATCGTCGCCGTTACGCGCGCGGCCGACGTGCCCGTAGGCGGCTCGCTGGTCTTTGCGTACCCCGAGCCCGACAGCCATGCTATCCTCGTGCGCCTCGCCGAAGATCGCTTCGTCGCCTACGACCAGCAGTGCACCCACCTGCTCTGCCCGGTCATAGCGCAGCCGGACCAGGACCGGCTCCACTGCCCCTGCCACAACGGCAACTTCGATCTGGAGACAGGACGCGTGCTGTCCGGCCCGCCGGAGCGACCTCTCACGAGAATCGAGCTGACGGTCAGGGGCGGAGTAGTTTACGCAACCGGCGTGGACGTGAGGTCCGCGTGAAGCACGGCGGCCGATTCGTTCGCTCTCAGAAGATGACCATCGTCAATGGCATCCTGGCCATTGTGCTGATCCTGGTCATCCTGCAACTCTGGCTGCTCGTCGCCACCACCAACGCGTATCTGGGTGATGAGACTGGATTCCTGGTCCCCGCCGCCCTCGCGAGCGCGCTCTGTCTGGCGCTCATACTGGGGCTCATCAGGTACCTTTACGGCCTCGATCGGTAGACGCATTGAAGAGCCCCTGGTCGATCGCGCGGGATCTACCACCCGCCGCGTTCTCGCTCGTGATGGCAACGGGCATCGTCTCTACCGCCGCTCAGCTTCTCGGATGGCAGACGCTCTCGTGGGCGCTCTTTATTCTGAACCTGGTGTTCTATTGCGCTCTGGTCATGCTTCTCCTGATGCGCGTAGTTCGGTTCCGCGACCGTTTCCACGCGGATTTTCGCAGCCACGCGCGCGCCGCAGGATTCATGAGCATCGTGGCCGCGACCGCGATTGTTGGAACGGAGTTCGTCGTCCGCTGGGACCGACCAGCCGTCGCCCTCGTCCTCTGGTGCACGTCGCTTCTCCTGTGGGTGGCACTGGTTTACGGATTCTTCGCGGTGATGACGGTCCTCCGCGACAAACCACCGCTCGAGGAAGGACTCAACGCCTCCTGGATGCTCCTGGTGGTCTCTACCCAGTCAGTGTCGGTGCTCGGTACACTGATCTCCCCCGCCCTGGGTTCGCTGGCGGACGCCATGCTGGCGTTCACTACGGCTATGTTCCTGCTCGGCTGCATGTTCTACATGCTGCTCTTTTCGCTGATCCTGTACCGATTCCTCTTCTTCGAGCTGGATGTGGTGCGAATGAGCCCGCCATACTGGATCAACATGGGCGCGGTGGCCGTCACGACGCTCGCGGGGTCGCTACTCGTACTGCATTCCTCAGGCGCGCAGTTGACCGGTGAGCTCGTCCCCTTCATCCGCGGATTCACGCTACTCTTCTGGGCCACGGCCACCTGGTGGTTCCCACTGCTCCTGATCCTCGGAGCGTGGCGCCACATCGTCCATCGGGTGCCGTTCAGTTACAGCATCGAATACTGGAGCATGGTATTCCCGCTCGGGATGTATTCCGTGGCTACTTACCGGCTCACGGAGGCGCTGGGGTGGGAGTTTCTTGTGCCGCTGCCGCTCGCGGTGGGATGGGTGGCCGTGGCGGCCTGGGTTGTTACGTTTTTCGCGATGGGGACGGGGAGGGAAATTTAACGGCAATTTTGAATTTTGAATTGTGAATTTTGAATCGACTGGGACTGCTCGCGCTCCGACAGTATTGCTCCGCGTCCTCCGCCGCCTCTGCGGTGATATTGCCCGCGAATTATCCCGTCTCGCCGACCTCGTTCACACTCGCTTGTTGTGGCAACTCGATTCGGTTCAAAGAAGATTCCACGACACGTCCGGTGGCTGGACCCGTGAGATAGCTTGTGCGGAAGCGAACCACTGCGGCCACCTCCGGAGCGTACCACCATGTATACATCGCGGTTGAGGCGCTCTGTGGGTCACGCACCAGTTCTGGCGTTTCCACTGCCTGTACGACGTACGTATCAAACGTTCCCGCTGGTACTGTAATATTCTGCGTGCGTGTGACGCGGAAGTCCAAACGCCAAACTTCGGGCCCTCGATGCACCTTCACAACCGACGTGTTGTTGACGTCGAGGGGCCACAAGTCACCGAGAGTCGCCGAGTCCACCTCTACAGGCTGTTGCGGGGTGTCGGTAATGAACAGGGCCAGGCGGGCGCCCTCGCGGCCCTGGCCATCGGTAAACTCGGTGCGCCAGCCGTCCACGGCCGTAATCGTATTGCTGAGCCCCTCGTAGAAATACGTGGTGCCAGATGTTGGAGCGACGTAGGGTGCCGGCTTCAATCCTTCCGAATTGGAGCAGGACGCGAATGTCGAGAAGACCAGTAAGCACGAAACCCAGTGTTGGCGGAGATGCCGTGCGAAACGCTTACTAAGTTCGTACATGGCTAGTGCGGAAGGAGATGGTAGTCGACTCGCTTTCGGCACATGCGACATACCGGAAGGGAGATCGGTTGAGAACATCTAATGATTCAAATACACGTTCATCTGTTGCCACGCGATGCCTCTTTCAGAGGCATCGCGTGGCGAACCTATCTACCTATTCTTTATCCTCTTCGATCTTGTTGCGACGGCGGCGACGTGCCGCACCCAACCCGACCAGCCCGGTACCGAGCAATGTCATGCTGATCGGTTCGGGCACCGTGGTCGGCGGCGGAAGTGGCGTGCCGCCCACACCCTTGAACCCGAAAGCGAAGGTGTTGGGTATACCGAGAGTTTCACATGTTGTAGACTCGCACTGACCCAGAGAGTACACCTCGGCGCCCACAACTCCGAGCGCTGCGAGCATGTCTGCCTCTGTGGCGGCCGCGCCGTAGAAGATGGAGAGACTCTGGCTAGCGCCCGCGGCCAGCGGGGTGAAGCCAAAGGTGAAGAAGGCGCCGTGGTCGCAGGGACCCGCATCCGTGAAGTCAGCATTCACGGCCCCGGCGCAGAAAACGCCCGGGGTTGCGAAGACATCGGGAGCTGCGAATCCATCATCGGAAGTGTGGACCAGCGCAGTGGCCGGCCAGCCCTGCAGCGTCACGTTCTCTCTGAAGGCGGTCGGCTCGATGTCCCAGTCCATCACGCGATTGTAGCGGATGGCGTGCGCCCCGTCCCCCAGTGTGCCACCAGTCAGGTTAGTCATGGTAACGACCACCTCATACAGGTTCGGGGTGGCGCTCGGCTTGTACTCGTGCTTCACACGAAGCAGGCCGCCGATGTCCGCCACTGTCGTGGCGGTCGAGGCGGTCGAGGTGAAGCTCACTGCCGTCACGTTGAAGTCGCCAGAATCGTTATTCGCCCAACCTTTAACTCCGCTACCCGTACCGCCGCTGATCCCGGCACCCCAACCTTCGCAGAGGCATCCTGGCGCTGTGGATTCGGCATTGGTCGGCAGGTAGCGCAGGCCGACGAAGTCGGTTCCGCCCGATGAACGCGGGCCGGGGATATTGAGCTGCCCGAGCTCATCGACACCCAATTGGATGGTGCCGTTGTCAATTATAGCCTGCGCCTGCAGCGTGGGCGCCGCCGCAAACGCGATTCCGGCCGCGAACATGTATGCGGCCGACGTTCTACAGATCTTCATCTTCCCCTCCCGGTGAAAGTTCGATCCCAACGGCATGATACCGTTAGCGCCAAAATGAAAGCGAGAGTCATACCCGATCCGCTACGCCGGTCAAGCACCCTCACATTAATTGTAAGTTGTTTGTATCCCGCACCTTAGCACACTCGGCAAAACTTGCCGAAACCCCGGCTCAGGCGTACGGAATATAGGGTTCACGCGGCATGTTGTTGCATCAGCGCCGCAACAGCTACGGAATGACGGAATCGCTTACTTCAGGCCGACGCGCCAAGGCCGCCCGAAGGCACAGGCATTGGGGGACATTCTCCAATCGGCAGTCGGTACTTGCATATCTTGCGTTATAGAGCCAATTTACCCGCTTATCGGGCCTGGAAACACGGCGTATCGGGAATGGTTCAGCTGGGAGATCGAGATGGAAGTCCGAGCGGCGCGACGATCGGCGGTTTCATCGACTGAGGCGCGCGGGTTCAAAGTCGCCGGCCGCGAGATAGTGCTTTGCGAGGTGGACGGAGAGATCTACGCGCTCGATGGGATCTGCACACACGAGGATCTGCCGCTCGACGGCGGCGAGATCGACGACGGCATCCTCGAATGCCCCTGGCATGGCGCGCAGTACGAGGTCTGCTCGGGAACCGTCTGCGCTCTCCCCGCCACCCGCTCGCTGGCCACCTACCCGGTCCGGGTAGATGCCGAAGGGCAGATTTTCATCGAACTCCTGGATTAGCGAAAGCCGTTCGCAATGCGAACGGCCGCACTCTCGCACTTTCGCACTCGTTTTTTCACACCTCGCACCTCGCACCTCGCACTTGTCTGTATCTAACCGTATCCTGCGTGCCATCCGGCGCGAGCGGGTGGACGCAACACCAATCTGGTTCATGCGTCAGGCCGGGCGCTCGCTGCCGAAGTACCGCGACCTGCGCGCGGATATCGGCATGTTCGACGTCCTGCGCGATCCCGAGGCGGCGGCGCGCATCACGCGCATGCCACTGGAATATTATCCGGTAGACGCATGCGTGCTCTACAACGACCTCTCGACGCCTTTTTTTGGCGCGGGCTTCGAAGTAGAGATGCGTGCGGGCGTGGGTCCGGTGGTTTCCCGCCCGATCCTCGAAGCTGCCGACGTGGATCGCCTGCAGCCGTTCGATCCGCGGGTGACCATGGACTACATCCTGGAGCAGATTCGGCTCCTGACGCGGGATATCGAGGTACCGGTCCTCGGGTTTGTGGGAGCACCGTTCACGCTCTGTTCATACCTCATCGGTGAGACGCGCGGTCGGAACCTCGAGCAGATAAAGACGTTCATGAGACGACAGCCCGAGGCGTGGGATCGCCTCGCCGGCTTCTGGGCTGACCATCTGGCGGACTTCGCCGTCGCCCAGCACCAGGTGGGCGCCGCGGCGATTCAGGTCTTCGACTCCTGGGCGGGCACTCTGTCGCCGCAAGACTACGAGCGCTACCTGCTGCCGCACATGCGCACCATGTTCGAGCGTCTCGAGGCGGCCGGCATCCCCTCGATCAACTTCTTCACGGGCAACCCGCGACTGCTACCGCTGGTGGCCGGCTCCGGTGGCGATGTTGTGTCTGTCGATTGGCGCATTCCCATCGATGAGGCGTGGTCGATCATAGGCGATGATCGCGCCTTGCAGGGCAACCTCGACCCGACGACTCTCCTCGCCGGCCGCGAGGTCGCCCTCGAAGGAGCGCGCGATGTTCTCGACCGGGTCGGTGGGCGACCAGGACACATCTTCAACTGCGGTCACGGCCTACTTCCAGATACCGATCCGGACGTGCTCCGTGCCGTTGTCGATTTCGTCCACGATTACACAGCGTGAATTCTGTGCCTTCGCAACTCGGCAGTCATGCCCGCGAAAGCGGGCATCCAGCGTCCTGCTTGAAAAGACACTGAATGGCGCTGCACGGCAAAGCCGTGCACCGGACTATTCCCGCGTTCGCGGGAATGACGGACTCATTATTCAATAAACTTGTCTATGAAGCTTGGTATTCTCCTCCTCAACTTCGGCGAACCGGAGCAGCCGGTCATCGCCGAGGTCGTCCCGTTCCTGGAGCGCATTTTCCTCCTCAACGCCGACCTGGAAGGGCACGGCGCGGATGCAGCACGCGAGCGCGCGCAGCAGCTCGCCACCGCGCGGGCGCCCGGCCTGATCGACGAGTACGAGGAGATCGGCGGCTCCCCGCTCCATGCACAGGCACGCGAACAGGCGGAGCGCCTTCAGGATGAGCTACGTCGCAGGGGTCACGATGCACTGGTTTTAGTGGGAATGCAGTTCACCGAACCATCCATCGCCGAAGCCGTCGCGAGTGCTCGCGAGGCCGGCGTCGAGCACGTTGTCGGTCTCCCCCTCTACCCGCTCTGTGGACCGTCCACTACCATGGCGGCGCTTGAGACATTCAGGGCCGAGATAGCTCGCCAGGGCTGGGATGTAGAAGTAAGCGAGATCTCCGGCTGGCACCGACACCCGGACTATATAGAATTTCGGGCGAAAGCCATCCGCGAGTTGCTCGATGAGCACGACCTCGAGCTAGATGCCACCGTGAAATTGGTCTTTTCCGCCCACGGAACCCCCATCAAGTACCTCGATGAGGGTAGCCGGTACGATTTATATGTGAAGGAATTCTGCGCCAGCGTCGCTAGCAAGCTGGAGGTTACCGACTACGTCATTGGCTATCAGAACCACACCAACCGCCCCGGCGTGAAGTGGACCCAGCCAGATGTGGATCGGGTGATTGAAGATATCGACGCAGAATGTGTGGTCGTCGACCCTGTATCGTTCATGCACGAGCAATCCGAAACTTTGGCCGAGCTGGACAGAGAACTCCGCTCCGACGCGGAAGCCCGCGGCCTCAGATTCTTCCGGGTCCCGATCGAACACGCTGCTCCAGTCTTTATTTCTGTGCTAGCAGACCTCGCGGAGGATCTGGTGCTACCCGACGCCGTCGACCGCGCCGGCACCCAGCTTAAACCCTGCCTCTGCCGCGCAACATCCGCTACCTACTGCCTGAATGGTGACGGGGTGACGGGGTGACGGGGTGAGGGGGTGAGGGGGTGACAAGGTGACGCCCGCGCGACCACCATGTGCGGAATCTTCGACACGGAAAGACGGCGGCTTACTGGATTGTTTCCGAGCCGCCGTCACCTTGTCACCTTGTCACCTTGTCACTCAACATAAAAGCCTGCCCCAGCCTCCCGGGTATCCCCGGGCGTGCCTGCCAGTTGGCGGCAAGGTGGATGCCGGCGGGCAGCTCGAGGCCATCGAGCGCACCCCAGGTGTGGTCCCACGCAGGCATCCGCTCGCGAACCACTGAGATAGGTTCCGCCTCGTAGCCCGTCACGCGTGCGAACTCGCGGACCGCGATTTCGGCGACATCCAGGTCCGGTAGGTCGACGGTAGTGGGGGACCGTGCACCACCGAGGTACGCCGTGTAAACACCCGCTCTCCCGAACAGGCTGTCATTCCAGGTCACCCCCCGCGTCACCAGATCCTCGGCAAACGACACCTGGTACCCCAGGCCGACCAGATCCGTCTCCGCGTACAGGTGCACAACCGCCAGCGGGTTGTAGTGGAGCTGCCCGATCCGCGCCGCGGCATCCGGCGCGACAGTTTGAAGGAGAGCTGAAGTCGTGTCTGCGGGTGCAGTTAAAACCACCGCGCTCGCCTCGAGTGAATCGCCTGCCGTCTCCACGACCCACCCACCGCCCCTCTGGCTCAGCCCCGTCACCGGCGCCTCGAGGCGTACGTTGTCGTGGTGCTTCTTATATAATGCCGTGGTCAGCGTCTGAAGGCCGTCCTGAAAAGAGCACGCTGCGGGCGGTGAGATGCGACCGCCGCGACGCAGAAGGCGCGCGAGCAGGCTCCTGCCGATCCCGAACTCGCGCAGCACGTGGCCGAGCGACTGATCGACCACCATGTCGGCAGGGTCGGACGCATAGAGCCCGCCGTACAGGGGACCCAGCAGGTTTTCGTACGCCGCGCGTCCGAACTTACGCGTGAAGAAGCCGGCGACCCGCTCTCCTGGCCGCGCTCCACCTGTGAACGGCTCGGCAAGGACGCGGAGCTTCTCAGCCCCTGTGAACATATCGGTGGCGACAAAGTCACCGATCGAGAATGGGACGCGCCGCAGTTTGCCCTCGCAGTAAACGAGCAGTGGCAGTCCGTCGGGAGCAGTGATGAGGTCGCTGCCCAGCCCCAGCTCTTCGACGAGGTCCCGTACCCGCCCCACCAGCCGGGTTCTCTGCGGTCCCCATTCCACCAGGTGGCTGTCGACTCGTTCGCTGCGGATCACCCCACCCGGACGCGATGTGGCTTCCAGTACGGTAAACTCTACACCGCGGTCGGCGAGATAATGGCCCAGCGCGAGCCCCGTTATGCCACCGCCGACAATGGCTATCACCCTGTCTAGCGTCCGCCGCGCCGGAGTCCGCGGAGAATCTTCGCCGTCGTAATCACCTGTCCGGTGTGTCGCTGGGTGTGCTCCGCCGCGTGTGAGATAAGACCCAGGACCGTGCTGGGCAGCCGCTTGCGGCCAACTTCACGCGGCTGGAGCAGGTCTTCCTCGGGTGTGTTCCGAATCTGGGTCAGCGCGCGTCCAACCGTGGCGGCGATTTCCTGGAGGAGGTCGGTGGCAGTTGAAGACTTGCCGGGATCGCTCTCTCGTTTCAACGCTTTCAGCTGATTGTCGCTCAGCATCTCGCCACGTGCGTAGGTCAGGAGGCGATCGATAGTACCTGGGATGTGGGTAAGGTGGAATCCCAGCGAAGCAGCACCACCGGTCTTCTCCCACAGCTCTTCGGTCGTAAGCGACTCGGCCGCTCGATGCAGGTCCTCACCCGCCTGAATAAGCGCATGTGCGGCAGGCATGAGGTACGGATTGACGCCATCGATGGGCCCGCGGAGCCACGCCTCGCGCTCTGCCGCCTGTGGTTGGGTGCTGCCCAGCGTCCAGCTGGGGGGATCGCTCGCGGGAAATGAGTCCGAGATAGCCGCGTCCACTCTGTCCAGAATCGGTTCAGGCAGTCCGCTTGAAGCGCTCATGTCATCCTCCCTTAGGTTCGAAAAAAGTGCGCCCGCTCCGACGTCCGAGTCGGAGCGGGCGCCCACTTCTATTCTAGCCTCAGTGACCCATTCCCGCCACTGACACGTCACCGACCTGAATCAAGCCTGTAGCGCCCTTCTCGGCGTCCGCGAAGGCGTGGGTGACGAAGGCGTACGCGCCCTCGCCGCTGGCGCCCTCCTCGAACACCGTCTCGAACACCGCTCCGCCACCGGCCGGGATCAGCCAGGTCTGCACGCCTTCCAGCGCATTGTCCGGGTTGCCGTCGGGGTACACCTTATCGAAGACGGCGCCCACTATGTGGAAGTCGCTCCTGAGGCTGGGACCCGCGTTCACCACGAAGATCCTTACGCGGTCGTTAACATCGACCTCGAGCGGATTCGCCTTGTACTGAAAGGCCTTGCCATTGAAGACAACGTAGCTCGCGTCCTTATCCTGAGCGGCATTCCAGTCTGGCTTCATCATCATCCCCTTCTCACCATCAGCAGCGTCCTGAACATAGAACTCGCTCTGGACGAGGACGAACTCCTTGTCGACTTCGGTGCCCCAACCCTCTTTGGGATCCACTATGATCGGCAGATACATCCCCTGCATCATGTGCATCAGCACGGGCGGAGTGCCGCAGTGGACCAGGAACACCCCCGGATCCGAGGCGGTGAACTCGAATGACAGGTTCTCGCCCGGCACGATGGTCCTGAACGCCTCGTTCATAGGTATCCGCGCCGAATGCAGGTCTATCGAGTGCGGCATGGGCGATTCGTTCACCAGCTCGATCCGCACCAGGTCACCCTCGCGCACCCGAATCACCGGGCCGGGAACAGTGCCGCCAAACGTCCATCCCTCGTACGTCACCCCGTTTGCTATCTCGATAGTGTCATGGGTGATGGGGATGCGGAACTCCTTGATCGCGGCAGGCGATGCGGGCATGACCCTGGCCAGATATGCCGGATCGGTCGGCCGCTGTGTTATACCGAAATCCGTTCGGTCTATGCCGTCCGGTCGGGCAGTGCCTGTCGCGACGTAGCCGGCCAGTCCAAGTGCTCCGGCAACGAGTATAGCGATAAGCGCGAATCTGACTTTCATCTCTTCCTCCAAGTGAGCGGGTCGTTATTTATCCCACGGCTTGAAGGTAAGCGGGTTCAGGTCGGTGGTCTGTCAGGTAAGTTGTGCGGCGAATGTGAGGAATCGCCTGATCATGAGCGGGGGGTTTTCCCTACATACGTCGACCGTAGGCCTCCTTCTGAAGCCGTTTGAGGTCGATGATTCGTATGCGGGCTCCGCTCTGCTCGATTACACCCGTCTTGCGGAGGTTGGACAGTGCGCGGGCGACACTCTCACGGGTCGTGGCGAGCTCCGCCGCAAGCTGCTCCTGGGTTCGGGGGAGTTCGAATCCCCCAGGAGCACTCGGGTCGCCCGCGCGCTCGCCGTACTCCAGAAGTGTGACGGCAACGCGCGCAGGCACGTCCTTCAGCGATATCTTTTCCACCAGCCCGACCATCCGTCGCAGCCTGCGACCCAACTCGTGGATGGTTGCGTCGGCGATCTCCGGATGGGTTCTGTACAGGTGCTGGAAGTCGTTCAGCGGCAGGAAAAGAAGCCGGCTATCCTCGAGTGCGCGCGCGGAAGCCGGGTAGGGACCGCCATCGAAAAGGGGGACCTCGGCGAGTGGCTGCCCGGGGCCCTGTGTATGAAGCACCTGCTCCTGTCCATCGGGATTGGCGCGATATACCCGTACGATTCCGTCGAATACCACGTACAGGCCCTGGCACGGATCGCCCTTGCGAAAAAGTATCGTGTTCCGGGTGATCCGTTTCTCTACCGTTCGGGCCGCCACAGCCGCTAAAGCCTCGTCGCTCAGTGCGTCGAAGAGTGGCAGATTGCGGAGTACCGCGGTCGCTGTTTCCAAGATCATCCTCCCCGGGCCAGACGTACAGCCACAATAACGACTATCACCCCCAGTGCCGCATTGAGCCGTGCCAGGACCACCGCTCGTCGCCTTGCCGCTACCGACTCGGGGCTGCCCGGCTCCAGCGCGGCCGATCGGGGGCCGAATACAAAATCATGCAGTCCGCTCACTATCAACATCGCCGCGACCGCCGTGAGCTTCCAGGCCAGAGTCTGCCCGAACCTGGAGGCCCAGAACGCCGGATCGATCAATAACCCGTCGCGCAGAATGCCAAGAAAGTAAAGGTTCAACACCCCCGTTATCAGGAGGATGGTGATAGCTATCCAGCCAACTCGTCGGAAGCGCGCGCCAAGCAGTCGAAACAGTTCGACGCGCAGCGTCGGTGGCTGGACCGTCCTGAGAACCGGCGCGCCCACGGCCGCGAGGAAGAACATCCCTCCGATCCATAGCAGTGCGGCAAGAATGTGGATCGTCACATTCAGGTAGTAGAGCTCGATCATGTCAGCTCCGGCGACAGTGCTGGATCATCAGAAACGCTCACCCTTGGCCTCGCGTATCTGACTGCCGACGGGCCTTATACGCGTCCACATAGTCCAGAAATAGACGAACAGGCCCAGCGCCTGCCCGGTCCCGCCCAGAACGACTATCCAGGCCAGCCAGCCCGCATCCGAATACGCGCGCGACGCTTCTGCTACGAAACGCCCGAGCGTCGAAATCATAAGTATCCAGTAAGCGGCCGATATCCGCTCTGGCCGGTATCGCTCGTCGTCCTTCGCCGCCCTGGGGAAGAGCCATAGGCCTACACCCAGGATCAGGAACATCACGAAACCGACGAGCACCGCGTGCGCATGCGCCGATACCAGATAGGGATGCGGCCATTCGCCGAACAGCTCGCGGCGCACGAGCATGTATATGCCGAGTGCCAGACCCCCGGCGAGGAAACCTATCCCCGTCTTGATAAACCGCCGCACCAGTGTGTACAACTTCAGGCTCCTCTCACTTCGATGACCCGCCTGCCAGCGGGATGCGGGCGCGCACAACGGTACCACTACCCGGTTCACTCTCGATGGTCGCGGAGCCGCCTGCGTACAGTGCCCTTTCCTGCATCCCGAACAGACCCAGATTCTGGTGCTCTTCGGCCGTCTCCGCTACTGCGAAGCCTCGGCCGTCGTCCCTCACCACGACCTCTACCAAGCCCTGGGCACGTCTGAGCTCCACCTGAACATTCGTAGCCGATGCGTGCCTTACGACGTTCGAGAGCGCCTCCTGAATTATGCGGAAGAGCGCGATGGTGCCTTCCGCGCTGAGAGCACCCCGGAGATCGTCGGCGCTGACGCTGATCTGAAGGCCGGTCTCCTCCGCGAGCGTCCGGCTGTAGCCCTCTACCGCAGGCACGAGCCCGAGCTCAGCCAGTGCTGGAGCGTGCAGACCTCGTGCAAAACGACGGATCCGCTCGGTAACCGCAGCGACATCCTCACGCAGAACAGTGAGCGCGGCGTTGCGAGCCGGCGCGTCGTCGGTCTTCTGGACTATGCGCAGCTGGAGAAGGAGAGCGGAAAGGCTCTGCGCGGTCTCTTCCTGAAGCTCGTTGGCGAGCCGTAGTCGTTCTGCCTCCTGTGCCTGGAACGCACGCGCGGCGACCTCCTGAAGGCGCATCCTATCCGCAGCTACGCTGTCCAGCAGGCGGTTGAATACGGCCGTGAGCCGAGCGACTTCAGGGTCGGCCAGCGGAGATAGTGTCGCACGCGCGTCCTGGTCCCCCGCTTCTACACGCTCGGCTGTCCTTTCCAGAACGCCGAGCGGCGCGAGTGCGAATCGCAGAATAACCGCATAGATGGGAACGGTCGCGACCGCGCCGGCTACAGCTATAAGGACAAAAAGGCCGAAAGTGGACCGCCCGCCCGCCGCATCCAGGAAACTGACGGCGAGCGTGGCGCTCACACCCGCGACCAGGAGAACCAGCACCGCATTAGCGAGCAGGATCTTATAGAAGAGTGGTACGCCGAGCAGACCAGCCCACGGCTTCACCTCACTACGATCGTCTGGTCGCTCCTGCATCTGCCCCATCCCTCCTCACTGCGGCCACTGGCCGCCCCGTTTGTGACTATTCCTGCACTGTCAGGGTCCCCTTCATTCCCATGATAGCGTGGGGATCGCACTGGAAGTTATAGACGCCCGGCTCCATATCGACAACGACATCGTACGTCTGACCCGCCATCTGCAGGTATGGGCTCGCCGCCGGTAGCTCATCGGCTCCCGGATTCTCGGCGGCCGGGAATGATACGTTGTGTACGCCGCTGACCATAGTGAACCGCACGACGTCACCCGGCTCGGCCGTGACATTCGCAGGCTCAAAGTAGTTGTCAGCCCCCTCAGTTACCATCTTCACTTCGATAATCTCCCCGGTCACCGGCGCCGTCGCCGGCTCCTGGGTAGCCGTCGGGCTCGTCTTCTCGGCCACCACAGCCTCGTCGGATGCATCGGAGACAGCGGCTGGTTCTGCTCCACATGCCGCCACATGCAGTCCGATAAAGGCGAGTACCACTCCCGATAATATACTTACCTTCATGATCACCCCCCGCCGAATGTTGACTTTTACCTGCTTGACCTCACGAACGTACAGGCAACTGCGGGGGGGCGCTGGGGGGCGATACCCGTTCTCTCTGTAGGGAAATCCCCTACAGTCGGCAAAGAAGATCCCCGCCACGGACTTCGCGGCGGGGATCGCTCCTGAATCTGTTCGAAGGGTTGCTTACTGCGCTAGCCCACCCGCAGTAACGACGAAGGCAGCAGTAGCCGTTGCTCCCTCATCCACAGTTACGGTAAACGGCAGAGCAATATCGGTATCGAAGACCAGCGCGTCCGGTGCGCTCAGACCCACCTGGTATTCACCCGGAAAGAGATAGACGAAGTTCGCCTCGAACACTCCGTTCTCGTCGGTATCGGTGAACGCCACCACCTTGGCGTCGCCGCCGGCGGCAGGAGTGAGTGTCGCGGAGAAGTCGCCCAGGTCCAGCTGAACGTCTTCCAGAATCGGCAAGGTCACTGTATCGGCCAGAGCCAAAGTGGTCGTCAGATTACCCGAGACCTGGAGGTTCGTCGCGGTGAGTGACGGGTGCATGACCCACTTGCCCGAATTGCCAGCCTGGTGTCCGAAGCTCTCCGATACGTCGAAGTCCACCAGCAGGGTGTAGTCGCCCTCGGGAACTATGGCCGCGCCGTCATCACCATCCCCCGATGCGCCCGGCAATTTCACCTTCAGTCCGCTCTGCCCGAAGCTGGGCATCTGCAGGGTTCCGGTGACCTCCGCCCCTGCGGGGAGCCCCTCGTAATCCGCAGAGCTCGCGTAAATGTCGATCCCACCCTCGTCGTTCTCGACCGCCAGATAACCGCCGCTGATCACGAAGCGGAGCTGCTGATAGGTTCCAGCCGGAATGCTCTTGTCGTCGACCAGCTCCAGCGCGTCGTTGGCCAGGGTGAGCAGGTTTGTGGTCACACTCGCGTCCTGTAAAAGGTACACGCGCTGCGCGTCCTCCTCCTGGCCGGGCTGAAAGTAGATGTCGGTGATGGTTACTACCGCCGCTTCGAAGTCGCCGGGTGCATCGGTCAACAGGACCGATACGTTGCTCGTATCGTCACCCGGTTCGACTGCGTTTTCATCGCAGGCTCCCAGCACCAGAGCGCCAGCGAGTGCGGGGACCACCAGTCTTTTCGAATTCCAGATCATGCGACCTCCATCATAACAAAAAACCGGCCCCGTAGAAGTAGATCCTCAGCGGGACATGGAGAAGGCGGATTCCTTCCCTCCTTCCAATCACACGTATGATAGCATAAGATTGGATTGCCCCTGACTTAGCAATTCGTGAGCCAGCGGCTCCGTATGCTCCCGTTCGCCAGCGACAGAGAGGAATTGACTATGGACCTCACAGGGATCCATCATCTGACAGCCATTTCCGCAGATATTCGTGCAAATTACCGGTTCTACACGGATGTCTTGGGAATGCGCCTGGTGAAACGGAGCGTCAATCAGGACGACGTGCGCGCGTACCACCTTTTCTATGCCGATGCCGAGGGCAGTCCTGGTACGGATCTGACCTTTTTCGACTGGGACGTGCCGCGCGAGCGGCGTGGTACCCGCAGCATCACGCGTACGAATCTGCGCGTGGCTGGGCGCGCTGCCCTCGAATGGTGGGCTGATCATCTCGCCAGCGCAGGCGTAAATGCAGGTGAGATAACGGAGCGTGACGGCAGGCTAACTATGGATTTCGAAGATCCCGAAGGTCAGCGCTTGTCGCTCATCGACGATGGAGGTGCGGGCGACGCCGCGAAGCCTTGGGACAGAAGCCCGGTCCCTATGGAGTATCAGCTAAGGGGTCTGGGGCCCATAGTGATGAGCGTCCCGTCGATCGCGTCGACCAACGTGATGCTCGAGTCCGTAATGAACATGCGGAGGGTGCGAGAGTACCCGCATCCGGAGAATGGGAGGGAAACTATCCATGTATATGAGATGGGAGAGGGCGGTCCGCACGCG
The DNA here is from genome assembly GCA_035690925.1 of Longimicrobiaceae bacterium. Taxonomy (GTDB): domain Bacteria; phylum Gemmatimonadota; class Gemmatimonadetes; order Longimicrobiales; family Longimicrobiaceae; genus DASSKB01. The sequence goes on along the minus strand of DASSKB010000112.1, from coordinate 16,754 downwards.
GAGCTGCACGTGGCGGAACAGCCGGAGTTGGCTCGAGCCCACTCCGGTGCCGGTGGCGTGCACCACGTAGCGTTCCGCACGCCGGATGAAGAGACGTACCGCGAATGGATCGACCACCTGAGTGGATTGGGAATTCGCAGCAGTGGGGCCGTGGACCGCTACTATTTCAAGAGCCTGTATTTTCGGGAGCCGAACGGGGTACTTTTCGAGATCGCTACCGATGGGCCGGGTTTTGCCGTGGACGAGGACCCGGAAACGCTGGGCGAAGGTATCGCTCTGCCACCGTTCCTGGAACCGCGCCGTCAGGAGATCGTGAGTCGCCTCAAGCCGATCGATTGACGTACGTCGCTGCCCGTCACGATTCCAGGTTGGACGTGTCCCCCACCACAGCGGCGTGATGGCTCCGGAGGCTCGCGCGCCTCGCCCAGTCCAGCAACTGGTAGAGTAGCTCGAGAGCACCAGCGATGTCCACCTCGCCTGGGCCGATCTTGCTGCCCAGGGTGTTTACCAGCTCCTCCCGCAATATTTCGAATTCACGACGCAGATCGTCGCTGGTCCAGCCGCGCTGAGCCCGATCGGCGCCGTGGCGCTCAGCGATAATCCTCTGCACATCAGCATTATCGCGCAGTGCCGCCGGATCCCCTCCCGTGCGGCCCAGCTTCATGATCAATCGGGCGATGTCGGCAGTCAACGTAGGTACGTGATCGATAATTTCGCTGTCATTGAGGTCCGCGCCGCTCCCGATCGCTTCGGCACGCAGGCGATGGGCGAAACTCGAGATAATAGCAGGGAGGTTCGTCTGCAGGGCCTGACCGACTTCGGTCAATCCGACGGGCCAACCGTCCGGACCACCACCGGCCCCAAGACGAATGGAGGAGTCGAGGGCACCCGCCGACGACTGACGCGATGGGAGCCACAGGATGAACCGTGAACCCACACCCGGTTCACTTATGGCGGTCAGGTCGCCACCCATAAGTCGCGCCAGCTGCCGGCTGATAGTGAGGCCGAGGCCGGTACCACCATGACTGCGGGTTCGACCGGACTGCGCCTGGATGAACGGCTGGAATACCCGCTGAACCTCCTCCTGAGACAGTCCGATGCCCGTGTCCTCTACCGTTATGCACAGCCATGGCCCGTCACCACTCATATCCGTGGACGGATCCCGGTCGGCCGTCACAACACAGCTCACGCTGACGCTTCCGCCCGGACGGGTGAATTTGACTGCATTTGTCAGCAGGTTCGCGAGAACCTGACGTACGCGGTCCCTGTCGCCGACATAGGTGACGGCCCGATCGATTGTGGGGCCGTGAAGCGAAATCTCCTGCTCCTCAGCCTGCATCTCGACAAGCGCCAGTGCCTCTTCGATCACCTCGCGCGCGCTCTCGCTCTCGCTCGCAACCGTCATCCTGCCAGCCTCTACTTTGGCCAGGTCGAGCACGTCGTTGACGAGCGTGAGAAGGTGGGCGCTGCTCGCGCGAATTCGCTCCAGCTGCCCGCGCTGGTCGGTCGTGACCGGCCCTGTAAGGCCCATGTCGAGCAGCTCAGTGTATCCGATCACGGCGTTGATGGGAGTGCGTAGCTCGTGGCTCATGTTGGCCAGGAACTCGGACTTCGCCCGATTGGCCGCATCCGCGGCCAGTTTCGCGCTCTCGGCATCCTGACTCCTGAGGAGTAGCTCTTCGTTGAGTATCTCCAGCTCGGTTGTCTGCTCTTCGAGCTGAATCGCCTGCGCCTGCAGCTCTTCCGCCAACGCCTCCGCCTGCTCCGCCCGCTGCCTGGCTTCGGCCCTCGACGCCCCGACATCCGCAAGTGCTTCATCTAGCTTAACCCGGAGGTCCTGCAGTGCCGCGGCCAGTCGATTCGCGCGCTCTGCCGACTCCGAAGATGAGCGAGCGCGAACCTCACTCACAGCTACGAGCCGCTCGCTTCTGAAGAGTGCTCCCAGCAGCGGAAGGACCGGTCGAAGAGGGGCAAGGTTCTGAGCGGACGTTCCTTCCCCTATCAGTACGGCTACCGCGCCGTCCGGCGACGCGTACCCAACGGCATGCGCCCGCTTGCCGTCCTGATCGGCCACCATACCCGCGTGATCGCCGTTCTGGACACATTCAGCAAGAAAGTTCCTCCAATCCTGCGCGCGCCGCAGCGTTTGCGGGAGTCCGGGAGCGGGAAGGACAACGTCCAGCTCGGGATCGCCTGCAAACAGGATAAGGGATCTTCCGCCAAGCACGCGAGCCATTGTGGCAGTCGCCGTGGTCCGTCCGTCCGGCAAGGCCATCTCGCCGAGGGCGCGGAGAATTTTGCTGTCGATTGGTTCCATTCCTACTGTGGGATGACGCAGACTACGGCAGTGCAGTTGTGGAATCCGTTGAACTGACCCTCAGCCTTCGCGATCTGTCCGTACGTATTGAAGCCCGCGAGCGGGACATCGCCCAACTCCTTCTGCACAGCGCTCAGCTCATTGCCGAAATCGGCACCCAGCCGGAGCCGGGTCGCCACGCAATCGAATAGGAGTGCGACAGCGGGCTCATGGCCGTTCAGCTGCTCCAGCGCGGTGCGCGTAGCCCAGGCCGCTGCCTCAGCGGCGGATTCCGAGCTCGTCGACATTATGCACGCGGTCGATCCGTCAGGTACGTCGGCGGCACACGCTACCGAGCCGTCCTCACCCACCGAAAGCGGCACTCTGAGATGGTAGCCCTCCGCCGAGTCGACTCCGAGAACATTATGCAGGAAAAAAGGAACCGGCTCATCATGATCGAACTCCTGACCGGACGATGCCGCGTGCGCGTCGAACACCTCCACAGCGGGCACCGCGTTCAGACTCCCCACCTGCATACCCTCGGCCGCTGTCACTCGCATGTTCTCGCCGCCTGGCTCCCAGCCATGGCGAACCCCGACCGCTATCGGTTTGTTCGAGAGAATCTCGAGCGCGACAGCAGCGTCCGTCGCGACCTCGCTATTACAGAATACGAATGTCCGCTCGAATCGTGCATCGTCGCCCGCACCGCCGCCGAAGAACTTGTAGACGCCGCCCGTGAGGACAGTTAGTTGGTCGACGAAATCGTCGGCGAATCCAGCCAGCGCGTCGGTGAGGACGAGAGCCGATCGATAGCGGTAGCCCGGCTCGGTGAGGCCGGCGAAGTCTCCCGCCATCTTCTCCGCCACCGCCCGCCTGTTCTCGCGGAGCCCGCGCCCCATGGTGGCTGTGAACTTCATCTCCGGTGCGATGAGGCCCACAACGCAGGTCATACCCTCGCCGGCCTCGGTGCCGATGAACTCGCCAGCCGACGAACATCCGGCCAGGACATGCGGTCGGCACGACCCGATCAGCCCTTCCAGCAACGCGGTGTGGTCCTGCTGCGGCGACGCGAATACAAGCAACGCTTCAGGCGCGTCTCCATTGAGCTGGTCCAGTACCCGCGAGCCGAGATCTTCGCCCGCCTCCCCGCCCGTCTTCCCCGTCAGCGCAACCGCGACTCTAGTCATGGACTTCCTGGTATTGTAGAGGAGTACGCCAGCGCAATCGGTCGTGGCGCAGGCAAAGCGAAATATGCACCGCAAGTTCCGTTCTTTGAGGCCTACTACCGCACGTCAGTGGGCGAGGTGGCCCTGCACTTGCGGAGCACGTATTCATGCGGATTCCGGTGAGCCACCAACCAACAACCTGGAGTAATAATGAGCGACGTGAAGCTGGCAGTGGTCTACTACAGCACGTATGGCACCAACCACATTATGGCGAAGACCGCGGCAGAGGCAGCGAAGGAAGCGGGTGCCGACGTGCGCCTCAGAAAGGTCCGCGAAACGGCGCCGCAGGAAGTAGTCCAGGCCCAGGAGGCCTGGTCGGCGCACGCTAAGAGCACGGCGGACATCCAGGAGGCTACTCCGGAGGACCTTGTCTGGGCGGACGCGTATCTGTTCAGCTCGCCCACCAGATACGGCGGCGCGACCAGCCAGATGAGGTCGTTCATCGATACGCTCGGCCCGGTATGGCAGGAAGGGAAGCTCGCTAATAAAATGGCGACGGCCATGACGAGTGCCATGAACCCGCACGGTGGGCAGGAGACGACGCTGCAGAGTCTCTACTTCACGTTCATGCACTGGGGCGCCATCATAGTACCGCCGGGCTACACTGACGCTTCGGTATTCGCGGCCGGCGGAAACCCGTACGGGGCGAGTGTCACGGCCACAGGCGAAGGCATATCGGACGAGGCCCGCGAGGTAATTCGCTATCAGGCCAGACGGCTGGTGGAGATCACCGCAAAGTTCATAGGGTAAGGGTGCGGCGCGCCGAAATGAGAATCATACCTGGATACAGCATCTTCTTATGGATCGCATTTGTCGCCGCGGCGTGCGGCGACGACAGCGAACCGGCCAGCGGAGTCGCGGCATCCGTACCGGCGTCACCGACCGCCGTAGCCGACATAAGCACATTCGGCGACCTGGATGAGAGGCTTACACCGGAGCAGATCGAGGCCGGCCGGATGAATATGGGCTGGCGGCAATACGCCAGCCCGGACTCCATAATCGCGAACGACACGCTCAGCTATCCGGAAAGCTGGGAGGACATATCGGCATCGGCGGTTAACGGTGATGCGATGTTCCTTCCACTTCATGGAGATGTCGCCGGCCCATCAGTGCTTCGGGTGCAAGTGCTGCTCGACCGTGCCTATTTTTCGCCAGGCATTATAGACGGGCGTTGGGGGATGAACACGGAGAAGGCCATCTACTGGCTTCAGGAGCGCGAAGGATTAGCAGCTACAGGCCGGGTCGACGAGGCGACCTTCGCGCGCCTTGTAGAGCTCGCCGGCGGTCCGCAGCAGATAGTCACCACCCACACGCTCAGCGCCGAGGACGTCTCCGGGCCGTTCGTGACCATACCGGAGGATATTTACGAGAAGGCGGAGATGGAGTGCATGTGCTACGAGTCGCTCTCGGAGAAGTTGTCGGAGATGTTCCACATCACACCCGCGACCCTGGGCATGCTCAACCCGGATGTGGACCTGAATCAGCTGCAGGCGGGTGACGTGCTGAACGTGCCCAACGTGACGACCCGCGGTCCCGCACCTCAGCAGGCGATCGCCCAGATCGTCATCTCGGACGGCGGCCATTACATCCACGCACTGGATGCGAGTGGTCGAACACTATACCACTTTCCGACTACGCTCGGTTCGGACTATGCGCCCTCACCAACCGGAAAGTTCACCATCACCAACATCGCCCATGACCCCACCTGGCATTACCAGCCAGAGCTACTGACCGGCGTACCCGACGAGAAGGAGGACGCGATCATTCCGCCCGGTCCGAACAACGCTGTGGGTGTTGTCTGGATGCAACTCTCCAAGCCGCACTATGGCATACATGGCACGAGCGCACCGGAAACGATTGGATACACGACTTCTCATGGTTGCGTCCGACTCACCAACTGGGATGCCCGATTCCTCGCAGAGCAGGTTGATCCTGGCGTGGCAGTCCACTACCGAGATATCACCAGCGACGCGTAAACACCGATGGTGATGGAATCGTGCCGCTCCTAATCCTCAGGAGCGGCACGAAAGTGGTCGAAGCCGCCCATCTCCAATACGGTCCGTGAACCGTCCTGCTCCAGCCAGAACAGGCCTTCACCTTTCTCCACCACGCCCACCCTGGTCAGGGCAATCCCGAACTCCTCTTCGAACTCGTCGGCCTGGGGCTGCACGCTGGTGGGGGGCGCGGTGAAGCAGAGCTCGTAATCCTCACCGCCACCGAGCGCATAGCTTAGAGCATCCTCCTCACCAGCCGTGTCCTCGAATACCGCCTCGTGAATGGGGATGGCGCTGCGGTCCAGAAGTATGGAAACCCCGCTGGCGCTCATGAGATGTCCAGCGTCTCCAGCGAGACCATCTGAGAGGTCGATCATTGCCGTGGCCAACTCTCTGCCCGCCAACCACTGCGCCTCGGCGAGGCGTGGCAGTGGGCAGGCAAAACGGTCAGCGGCGGATGGGTGCGGAACTTCGTTGCGGAGCAGCCGCACGATGGTTACCGCCGCGGCGCCGAGTGCGCCCGTAACCCATACCTCGTCGCCAGGGCGTGCTCCTGAGCGAAGTACCGGATTCTTCGCCTCACCAACTACGGTGATGTCGAGCACCGCGGGACCCGGTGAGCGGGTAAGATCTCCACCCAGCACTACCCCCCCGACGCGCTCCACCGCGCTCCGTACGCCCTCCATCACCTGAACGGCGAACGCGTCCGCGTCATCCTCCGAGACGGCGAGAGAAATCAGCACTCCAACCGGACGAGCCGCTACCGCCGCGAGATCACTCAGCGCCGCAGAGGTCGCGCGGCACCCTATCTCGTGCGCCGATAGCCAGTCCCGCCTGAAGTGAATGCCCTCGATGCTGAGATCCACCGAAAGCGCGATCCCGCTACCCGCCAGGACCGCGCAGTCATCACCCGGCCCCACCGCCACATCCTCACGCCCCAACCGCGGCGCGTGCGGCAGAAACCGTCTGATAAGATCAAACTCCGCACCCGGCCCGAGGCGAGGTCTGGCGGGATTCGGGGTGAAGTCAGGAGTCATGAGTTAACTTCGAGTGCGAGGTGCGAAGTGCGAGGTGCGGAAGTGCGCGAGCACCTGCCTTGATCCGCTGATTCCGCGCGCACCTCAAACATCGCACCTCTGACGCTCGTTCGTCGTTTCGCACTTCGCACCTCGCACCTTGCACTCGCCTTTAGTACGCTGGCGGATCGCTGGCGGGGAACGACTCCATGGAGCCCTCGTCTATAGCGCCGTTCTCCGGCTGCGTTCCCTGTTCGGCCTGCGGGGCAGCGGCGAGCGCGCCGGATACCGCGTCGGCCTTCTCGCGTCCAAGCAGCAGCTGTCGAAGGACATACTGCAGGATCCCGCCATGCTGATAGTACAGCACCTCCTGCGGCGTATCTATTCTTATCAGCGCCTCGAACGAGGTTTCCTTTCCATCGTCCGCGCGTGCCCGGACTGTGACCTCGCGGCCATTCGCGAAGCCGCTCGCGATGGCGTCGGCCACTCCCTCGATGTCGAAGTGCTCCTTACCCGTCAGCCCCAGCGATTGAATCGATTCGCCCTCGCTGAACTGTAGCGGAAGGACGCCCATGCCGATGAGGTTGGACCGGTGAATGCGCTCGTAACTCTCTGCGATAGCGGCCTTGATGCCCTGGAGATATGGCCCTTTAGCGGCCCAATCGCGGCTCGAGCCGGAGCCGTATTCCTTGCCAGCGAGGACAATGAGAGGGGTGTCGGTCTCCTGATACTTTACTGCAGCGTCGTAGATTGTCATCACCTCGTCATCCGGCAGGTAGGTGGTGTATCCGCCCTCCGTGCCGGGTGCGAGCAGGTTCCGTATGCGCACGTTGGCGAACGTCCCTCGCACCATCACCTCGTGATTGCCACGGCGTGATCCGTACGAGTTGAAATCGCGCGGCTCGACGCCGTGTTCCTGTAGATATTTACCTGCCGGCGAGCTGGCCTTGATGCTGCCGGCGGGCGAGATATGGTCGGTGGTAATGCTGTCCCCGAAAAGTCCGATGACCCTGGCATCCCTGATTTCGGCGACGCTGCGAGGTGGTTCCTTGGACATCCCCTGGAAATAGGTCGGCAGTCGCACGTACGTCGAATCCGGATCCCACTTGTAGATATCTCCCTCGGGCACGTCCATGGAGCGCCAGCGCTCGTCGCCCTCATAGACCTCACCGTAGCTCTCGCGATACATTTCGGAGCGAATGGCCTTCTGGACGACTTCGCGGATCTCCGCCTGGGTGGGCCAGATATCCTTGAGGAACACGGACCGGCCGTCCTGATCGGTTCCGATCGGCTCGTTGTACATGTCGATGTCGATGCGGCCCGCAATGGCGAACGCCACCACAAGTGGTGGGGACATCAGATAGTTGGCCCGGACCTCGGAGTGGATCCGACCCTCGAAGTTACGGTTGCCGGACAGGACCGATGCCGCCACGAGATCGCCCTTGGCTATAGCTTCGGACACCGCGGCCGGCAACGGACCGGAGTTGCCGATGCACGTGGTACAGCCGTATCCGACCGTCTGGAACCCGAGTTCGTCGAGGTAGCGGGTCAGGCCAGCTTCGTCGTAATACTCCGTGACCACCTTCGAGCCCGGCGCGAGCGAAGTCTTCACCCACGGCTTACTCTTCAGGCCGCGTTCGGTGGCCTTCTTGGCCAGCAGTCCCGCAGCAATCATTACCGAGGGATTCGAGGTGTTGGTGCAGCTGGTGATGGCCGCGATCACGACTGAGCCGTGGTCGAGCATGATCTCGTCGTCGCCGATCCGGCACTGGACGGCGGTGTCGGAATCCTCGCCCCAAACGCCGACCGACTCGCCAGATGCGTCGTCCAGGGCGGCGCCCTTCGCGCTCTCGGCTGGTGGCGCCGGCAGGAGCGACGGGAGTACCTCCTCGAACGCGCGGCGCGCGCGGGATAGCCGGATCCGGTCCTGCGGACGCTTTGGGCCGGCTATGCTCGGCTCGACGGAATTGAGGTCGAGTTCGAGCGTGTCGGTAAACTCTGGCGCACGCGAATCGGCCGTGTGGAAGAGGCCCTGCTCCTTCATGTAGGCCTCCACGAGCTCGACCTGTTCCTCAGGTCGACCGGTGAAGCGCAGATAATCCAGAGTGACGCTATCGACCGGGAATATGGCGCAGGTGGCACCATACTCGGGCGTCATGTTACCGATCGTGGCCCTGTCGGCGAGCGCGAGCGATGCGATGCCCGGGCCGTAAAACTCGACGAATTTCCCGACGACTCCCTTTTGGCGTAGCATCTCCGTAACCGTCAACACCAGGTCGGTAGCCGTAGCGCCCTCGGGCAGCTCGCCCTCGAGCCTGAAGCCGATGACCCGCGGAATCAGCATTGAAATGGACTGGCCGAGCATGGCGGCTTCCGCCTCGATTCCACCGACGCCCCATCCGAGCACGCCCAGGCCATTGACCATAGGGGTGTGCGAGTCCGTACCCACGAGAGTATCCGGATAGGCGAGCGGTAGACCTTCGCCGTCCTGGCGGGTATCGTCGCCCACTCCGAAAACAACGCGGGAGAGATATTCGAGGTTCACCTGATGGCAAATGCCGGTGTTCGGCGGGACGACCCTGAAGTTGTCGAACGATCTCTGGCCCCACTTTAGGAACCCATAGCGCTCACCGTTACGGGCATAGTCCAGCTCCACATTTTGCTCGAATGCTTCCAGCGACGCGAATGCGTCAACCTGAACGGAGTGATCCACGACCAGCTCCACCGGCTGCAGCGGGTTGATCTTCCTGGGATCACCGCCCAGTTCGGCCATGGCGTCGCGCATGGCGGCAAGGTCAACTATCGCTGGCACACCAGTGAAATCCTGCAGTAGAACACGAGCGGGCGTGAAGGAAATCTCTTTGGATGGTGCCGCGGCGGGATCCCAGCCCGCCAGCGCTCGGATGTCGTCGGCTGTGACGACCCGGCCATCCTCCGTGCGCAGAAGATTCTCCAGGAGAATCCGCAGCGAGTAAGGGAGCCGACCCACGTCGAATCCCTCTTTCTCCAGCGCATCCAATCTGAAAAGCTGGTACTCCTTGCTACCAACGCGAAGAGTGGACTTTGCGCCAAAGCTATCCGTCATTGCGATCTCCTTTTCGAACTAACTGAGGGGTCGATTTCCCCGATTACCCAAGCGGGCTGGCGGCTGGAACATACACCCAAAAAATCCTTCGGGAAAGCCGAGCCTGGAGAAACGGACATCCGCAAGAGTCGGTCCGATGCAGATCGGACCGACGCCTGCGGATGGAGGCGCTTCGATGGAACTATGTACGGGGATAAAACCGTGCTTCCGCGGCGGTAGAACCGGCGGGTGGGACGAGGATCAGCCGCCCGCCAGACCCTCCGCCTCGGCTCGCCGCATCTCGTATACCGAGCGCTCCGCGGAGCCCTCTTCGGCGGTCTCCACGAGTCGCGTGTAGAGCTCGACCGCGCCGGCGTAGTTCTGCGTCTGCATGCGTAGGAGCGCAGCGTCCGCGAGAGCCGCTTGCCGGCGGAAGAGCATCGGCGCCTCATCGGCTACGAGTAGATATGTGGCTATGGCGTCCTCCGTCTCTCCAGCCGCCTGCTGAGCGGCTGCAAGCAGGAGCGCGCCCTGTGCCCCGATCGGCGAGTCGTCGATGCGATCGGGGAAGCCCTCCAGGACAGCTATCGCTTCAGCCGGTTGATCGGCATCGAGTTTGATCTGCGCCATGAGGAGGCGGGCCTCATCGGCGTAGACGGTGCCGTCGAAACGGGCTATGAAGCTGGCCAGATCGCGTTCGGCGAGAGCTGCGTTGCCGGATGCCGCCGTCTGTTCCAGCTCCATATACTGGGTGGCCGCCTGCGCAATGCGGTTCTGATGGTACATCCGGTAGTAGATCGCACCGCCCACCAGAAGAGCGAGGAGCACGGCACCGCCGACGACGTAACTCACGTTCTTGCGTGCCCACCTGGAAAATTCGATGGCGCGGGCAAGGATTATGTCGTCCGGCTCGGACGCATTACGCTTACGGTGAGATCGGGAAGCGGCTGACTGCGCGGCCATAGGGTCTCTCGATATGGTTACAACGAAGAAGCGCGCCGAGCGAATGGATTATACCCGTCGCCTGCTGGGACAAGCTCGGAAAATAGCCCCGAAGAGTGCCGTACGTCAATCCAGGAAGCGAATGAACCAATCGCCGGCCAGGTTCGCCGCCGCCTCGAGTGCGCCGGGCTCCTCGAAAAGATGGGTGGCGCCGGGAACGATTTCGAGGCGCTTCTCGGCCGTCATCATGGCCATGGCCTCCTCATTCATGCCGATAACTGCAGTGTCGTTGCCACCCACGATGAGCAGTGTAGGGGCACTTACGCGAGGGAGGGCAGGACCGGCCAGGTCGGGACGCCCGCCACGGGAGACGACTGCGCCAACGTGCTGGGGCCGCTCCGCGGCGGCAACGAGGGCGGCTCCGCCGCCGGTACTCGCACCGAAGTATCCCACGGACAACCTGGCGGTACGGGGATCGGCACCGAGCCAGTCGGTAACCCCCACCAACCGTTCTGCGAGCCGGGGTATATCGAAGCGCAGATGGCGCGTCCGATCGTCTACCTTCTCCTCATCCGGCGTCAACAGGTCGATGAGCAGGGTTGCTAGACCCCTTTCGCGCAGGTTCGCGGCGACGCGCCGGTTTCTGACGCTGTGCCTGCTGCTTCCACTACCGTGCGCGAACAGGACAACACCGGTGGAAGTTGGCGGAACCTCAAGGTCGCCGTCCAACTCCACCGGTCCGGCCGGCACCCGGACCGCCTGTTCTCCATAGGTGCCGGCCATCGTCAGCCCTGATCAGGTCGGGTTCCCTGCTCCACCCCTGTGTTCACCCGGTTGTTCACCTCTCTTACGCCGCGCACGCGTTCGGTCGCGGCCACGAGCCCGGCTACCTCATCTGCCGGTAGTGAGCCGGCCAGTGTGACCCGGCCGTGGTCGGCGTGCACTTCGACGCTGCCGGCGTCGGAAACAGCGTGCCCGATCTCGGCCCTGACCCGCGCTTCCAGAACGTCGTCATCCACATGCTCGGAGCGCATGCGACCCTTCGCTTCCGCAACCGCCCCTCGCGTCCTGTTTCTCAGGTCCCGCCCGGCACGGTTCAGATCGGCCTTCACGCCCCCCATCTCATTGCCCGCGTGCGTTATCTGATCGCGGACCAGCGAGCGACGCCGTTTACCACGGTCCGGGTCGAGGAGGTACATTATTCCGGCGCCAATCGCCATCCCCAATAGAAGGTTCGCCTGGTTCTTCATAGTCTTCCTCTCCCGTGTAATTGAATTCAGTTGCCTGTTACTCGCACAACCTTACGCTGCCTTGCCTGCCGCAGCAGCGTGCGTACTTCCTCGTCATCGGTCTGATGGAAATCCGTGTACCAGAGACCCACCGCCTGAAATGGCCTGGGCGTCCGCACGCAGATGACTTCATCCACCTCGGAGCGCAGCGCGTCGCAGGTCTCTCTTGCCGCTACCGGGACGGCGATTACGAGTCGCTTCGTCTTCTCTTGCTGAAGCGCTGCCGCGGCCGCCCTCATGGTAGACCCGGTAGCCAGGCCATCATCGACGAGGATAACCGTGCGCCCGACCAGTGGCTCAGGCTCGCGATCGCCGCGGTAGTCGTGCTCCCTCCTCTTCAGTTCCACCTGCTCCCTCTCGGCTACTTCCTCGATGGCGGCAGGCGGTACCGGGAGCATGTCGAGCACGTTCTGATTGAGCACGCGGACTCCGCCGGAGGCAATCGCACCCATCGCCAGCTCTTCATGACCAGGAACGCCCAGCTTCCGCACCAGGAAAATGTCGAGCGGGGCTTCGAGGGCGCACGCGACCTCATAGGCGACAGGAACTCCTCCGCGTGGCAATGCGAGTATAAGAAGATCGTCTCGCTCGGCATAGCTGGACAGCCTTTCGGCGAGGAGCCGACCGGCCTCGCGGCGATCTGCGTATGGCTGGTTTTCCATGGCCGTTCCTCCCGTCTCGGATTGTGGGTGGTCAGGATCAGGTGTCGGCAGAAGTCTCAGCCAGGTACGAGTTTGTCGTGGTTGTTACGAGACGCATCCTTCGGGCCGGCAGAGTCCGTAGGTACGGAGGCAACACCTTTGCCGGCCATCGTTTACGCAAAACCGCCACCTCCCGGATGCTGGGAGGTGGCGGTCCAAGTGCCCCCGGCGCGACTCGAACGCGCTACCTCAGGATTAGGAATCCTGCGCTCTATCCGGATGAGCTACGAGGGCGAGCCTTGAAATAATCCAATTTTCGCCGTCAGGTCAAGCGCCCGGCGGTATGATCTGACACCGGATGATCAGCGGAAGGATAGAGCTGGAAGCATCTGCCGTGGGTCGATCGCGACCCCGGCCCAGGCGACCTCGAAATGGACGTGATTTCCGGTGGCGTTGCCCGTGGCGCCCACGGCACCTATCACCTCACCGCGCGCTACCCGCTGACCATCGGTAACAAATAGTTGCGATGCGTGGCCGTAAAGAGTCGTAACGCCATTCCCGTGATCGATGATGATGGCGTTGCCGTACCCGTTCATCCAGCCTTCGAATACGACCGTTCCTGATTGGGCGGCGTATATGGGGTCGCCCCCATTTCCCGAGATATCCAGACCGTCGTGGTGACGGTTACCGCGAACGCCGTAAGGTGAGGTGACGAGGGCAGCCCGATCGATAGGAAGTGGCCAGATCATTCCGCTCAGGTCGTTCGCCAATCTTTCGGCGGGTGAGGGCCCCGAGCCCATGAGCGCGCACCCGCCGGTACTTATTGCCATCGCGCAGATCAGCAAGCGCAGCGCCTGCCGGGTCTTCATTCGCCGCTGGAACCCTGACCACGCCGGCGGGCATAACCCAGCGCATAACCGGCTACCAGCGCCGCCAGTGGATCGGTGGATGGTTCGCTCAGGAGGGTACCCGCGGATCCGTCGCGCAGGGCCGCGGCGATTCGCTCCAGGCGCTCGGCTACCTCCACAAGCGGGTCAGCATCCGATATCTCCGGCGTAACGGTCTCCACAGGCTCTTCCGGCTTTTCCCCCTCCGGGATACCAGCCTCAACAACGTCCCTCGCCTGCTCGTCCTCTTCCTGCGCTTCCGCCTCGGCAATTTCCTGTTCGGCCGTGACGGTCGGTTCGGTGCTGGTTGGTTCTTCCGTCTGCTCCTCCTCGACGACATCGAGCCAGTTGAGCCACTCCGCTGACGGCTGCTCCTCGTCTGTCGAGCTCTCCAGAGCTTCGTCGACATCATACGAGCCGGCCGCCTCATCCGGTTCAGGGATGTCTGTCAGCCACGCAAGCTCGTCGTATCCCTCCAGGTCGAGCGATTCCTCGATCAGCAGAGGTGGCTCGATATCCACCGATTCGGAATCCTCTGGAGCTGGTTCCGTCGCCTCGATCGGCGTGGGCTCGTGACCGGTCTGCGCGCGGCGGCTGAATGGCGGCGCGGGCGGAGAGTCCCGGGTCAGCCGCGCGCGATCAGATGGCTGATGCCTCGGTACGGCGGGCCCGAGTGGGGAAACAGGGGCCTGTGAACTCTCGTCAGAATATGTTGTCATTACGCTGCCGTTCGGGAAGGAGATATCCGCGCGGATGCGGTGCCAAGCTAGAATCACGGGGTGAAGGTGTCAACCAGTCTGAATCAGTGGCCGAAGCGGCCGAGCAGTGGTACAAAAGTGCAGTCGGCGACCTCGTCGACCTCCACAACACCGTCTACGCGCCGAACGAGCATAAGCCTCTGGAAGTCGCGATCCCCCACAGGCACCAGCATACGGCCGCCCTCGGCGAGCTGAGCCAGGAGCGGCTCGGGTACTTCCGGCGCTGCGGCGGCTACGAGGATAACGTCGTATGGCGCATACCTGCTCCACCCGATGGTGCCATCACCCACGAGGAGCGCCACATTGGAAATTCTGAGGTCGTCCAGCGCGGCGCGTGCGCGGATGGACAGGGGCCGGATTCGCTCCACCGAGTAGACGCGTTCGGCCAGCTGAGCCAATACCGCTGTCTGGAAGCCACAGCCGGTGCCGATCTCCAGTACTCGATCGTTCGGCTGCAGCTTCACGACATCCATATAAAGAGCCTGGAGCGACGGCTGGGACGCGGTCTGCCCGAAACCTATCGGGACAGGGGCATCTTCATACGCCCTGTGCCAGACAGCTTGTGGCAGGAAATGGTGGCGAGGGACCATATCGAAGGCGCGGAGAATCTCGAGATCTCTTATGCCTCGCTCCCTGACCTTCTCTATGAGCTCACGCCGCTGAGCCACGAACCGGTCTCTCATGCTTTTAACGCCCAGCTCTCAACCTCCGAAAGCAACTTGTAATTGGTGAGATCCAGGTGAAGTGGAGTGACCGAGATATAGCCTTCTTCAACGGCTCTGAAGTCGGTGCCCTCGTCGGCGCTCCATTCCACTCCGCCACCGCCGATCCAGAAATATTCCTTCCCGTTAGGATCGGTAGCTCGCGTAAGGGAATCCGTATAGACCCGCCGTGCGAGCCGCGTCACGCGGACCCCGCGCACAGCGTCCGGGTCGATTGCGGGAAGGTTCACATTCAACAGTGTTTCCGGCGGAAAGCTTTCCCTGTCCACAAGCTGAGAAACGAGGCTCTGCAGTCGCGGACCGTACGCACGAATTCCTTCGGGGTCGCGCCCCACATACGAAAAGGCCATCGCCGGTATCCCCAGAATCGTGGCCTCCATAGCCGCAGCCACGGTGCCGGAATAAAGCACATCCTCACCCATGTTGGGCCCGTGATTCACGCCCGAAAGGACCACGTCCGGCCGGTGCGGCAGAAGTTCCCCTACGGCAAGAGCCACGCAGTCCGTGGGCGTTCCGTCAACGTAGTGTGTAGTCGCATCCACCTTGTGGGCGCGCAGCGGGAAATGCATGGTAAGCGAGTGGCTGCTGGCGCTCTGCTCACGATCGGGTGCCACTATCTGCACATCGCCGATCTCGCGAGCGGCGTCCGCCAGCACGCGAAGCCCGAGTGAGCGGTAGCCATCGTCGTTACAGCATAATATCAACATTCGATCTATTCCAATATACGTCCTGTTGACGCGATATATGAATTTCTGCGGTGCTTGATTAACCGCTGAGGCGCGGAGTACGCAGAGGAGATTCTCCTCCAACCAAGTTATAATCGTGACTGGTTCAATTCTATCAAGAAAAGTGGGAGTACTCACCAACAATCCGATTACCTGGTAAATCAGCCAGGAGACTGGTTCGATACCTCTGCGCCTCTGCGTCTCGGCGGTTAACTTGCGTTTCGGCGGTTAATCTGCCGATCAGCGGGACGCCGGGTCCAGCAGGTCCGAGAGTGACTCCAACTCGTGACGGAGCGAGCGGAGGAAGGCGCGCTCCAGAGCTTCCCTGGACCGCTTGTGCACCGTTCCCTCGCGCTCGATCTCGGCAAGGCGGATTCGAGCACCGTCGATCGTGTAGCGCTCCTCGTGCAGAAGCCGCTGGATTAGCGCGATCTGCTCCATCTCTTCGAGACGGTAAACGCGATTGCCCGCTCTGTTCTTGGAGGGCGATAACCCGTCGAACTGCGTCTCCCAGTAGCGCAGGACGTGCGGTTTGATTCCCAGCGACTCGCATACTTCGCCGATCGAGTAGAACTCTCTGCGTCGGGAACGACCAAGTTTGGTAGCCATCAGGCCCACTGCTCCGCCTTGGGTTCGCGCATCATGAGCGTTTCCATGGCATCCTTGGCATCCCGGCCTTCATAGAGCATAGCGTAAACTTCATCCACGATCGGCATCTCGATATCCATCTTCCGCGCCAGCTGCCATGCGGATTTCGCCGTCCGCACTCCCTCCGCGACCATCACCATCTCACCCAGAACCTCATCCAGTGGACGTCCCTTCCCCAGCTCCACACCCACCGACCGGTTCCGGCTCAGGCCGCCAGTGCAGGTGAGGATAAGGTCGCCCATGCCGGCCAGACCGGCGAACGTCAAAGGATCGGCTCCGAGCGCAACGCCCAGGCGCGTGATCTCGGCCAGGCCGCGCGTTATTAGGGCGGCCTTGGTATTATGGCCGAAGCCAAGACCGTCCACGACGCCCGATGCGATCGCCACGACGTTCTTGAGCGCTCCGCCCAGTTCGACGCCGCGCACATCAGCGGTCGTATAGACCCGGAAATATTCCGTCTGGAACAGCTCCTGTGCTCGGGCAGCGGCTTCTGGCGATCTGGAGGCCACGGTGACCGCTGTCGGATACCCGAGTCCCACCTCGAGG
>DASSKB010000111.1:0-3299 GCA_035690925.1 Longimicrobiaceae bacterium | reverse complement strand
CGGCCAGCCGGGCGATGGGGATGGTTGAGGTGTTCGAGCCGAGCACGGTCATGTCGCCACTGGCGGCCTCGATCTCCTTGATGACCCTGTGCTTCAGGTCCACGTCCTCGAAAACAGCCTCTATGACCAGATCGGTCGAGCGGAATCCGGTATACTCCGAAGTCGCTTCCACGCGGTCGGTCAGCTGCGTGATCTCGTGCTCGGGACGCTTGCGCTTGCGTGCGCGTTTGACGAGGCTGGCCCGCGCCGTTCCCAGACCTTTTGCTACAGCCTCCGGCGTCACGTCTTTGAGGCGGACCCGGATGCCCTTTTCGGCCGAGACCGCCGCGATGGCGGCGCCCATGAAGCCCGCACCAACGACGGCGAGACGGTCGATCTCGCCCGACTCGGCGTCCTCCTCGAGGTCGGGGCTGCTCTTTGCCGCGGTGGTGGCGAAGAAGAGGTGAATGAGGCTTCGTGACTCGGGTGTAACGCTCAGCTCACCGAACGCGCGGGCCTCGAGCTCGAGCGCGTCGCGTAGCGGAAGGTCGATACCCTCCTCGACGACTTCGAGAGCCCGGAGGGGCGCGGGGTACAGACCGCGCGTCTTGGACATCACCCCTTCGCGCGCCTTCCTGAAGATGAAACCCTTAGCCACCGGGAGGTTCTCGAGCCACTGGGGCGAGCCCTTGGGCCGCATTGGCTTCGCGGAGCGGGTGCCCGCCGCCAGCTCCGCGGCGGCGCGGCTGGCGGCGGATAGCAGTACTGCTGATGGGACGACCTCGTCGACGAGTCCGATCTTGCGAGCCCGCCGAGCATCCAACTGCTTGCTGGTAAGTATGAGGTCCAGCGCTGCCCTGATGCCTACCAATCGCGGAAGGCGCTGGGATCCGCCGGCCCCGGGGATTATTCCCAGTTGCACCTCGGGAAGTCCGAGCTTCGTCTTCCGATCATCTGTAGCTATGCGATAGGTGCAGGCCAGCGCGAGCTCGAGCCCGCCGCCGAGAGCAACGCCATCGATAGCCGCTACTATGGGGATGCCGAGGTTCTGCAGGCGCGCGAGCAGCTCGTGGCCAGCGCGGCTCATGCGCTCTCCGTCGGCTGCGCTCTCGATCTCCGTAAATTCTTCGATATCGGCGCCGGCGATCCATACGCCATCCTTCCCCGATACGATTACTACTCCCCGGACATCTGGCTCGTCACTTTCCAGACGGCTGATCACCGCTTCCATTTCCGCAACCAGGTCACGCGAGAGGACGTTCACCGGCCGATCCGTCTGATTCAGGCGGATGGTGGCTATGCCATCGTTTATGGAGAGAGTGACCGCCTGGGGCGTGGCCCTATCGTCGGACTTGGACATGGGCTGACTGGTAGCTGTTATTGTGTCGGCCGCGGCGCCAGGCACGTGACGTCGCGCGGGCCGCGCTGCAGTACGAGATAATTTACGACAGTGCTGACGCCCTCGACCAGGCCCGCGGTCGCTATAGCGCATTGCATGGCCCCGATCCCCGCCGTGGTGCCGTGCAGCATTACCGTGCCCGCGTCGACCTCGACGCGGATCTGCGATGCTTCGAGCGATGGTTCGGCAGCGATGCGCGCCTCTACCTGGCCCTTTATCCGCGGGTCCTCCGAACGATCGGGTGGAGGACTGCTTCTTCCTATCAGACCGCAGCCGCTTGCAGCGAGAAGCAGGACGAGCACCACACCGGCCGCAGAAGCCTCGGTAGATTTCCAATGCTTCAAGTGCCTGGTACTCCCCATCATCCGTCCCCGCTGAATGGACCCTCGATCGCTGTCGCGAACCCCCACGTGCAAGCTAGGGACCATCGAAAAGCCCGAGCTGCCCTCGGGCAGCGGGCGCGCGAAAAGCCGCCGTGGAGAGTTCGTTCCTTTCGGCGTTCAGTCCGGCGCGCCTGCACGCAACGTGGAAGAGTGATCTTAGTTGCTCCGCATAGACCCCTTCGCCCCGCATGCGTGTACGGAAGTTGGAGTCGTTGAGCTTGCCACCTCGTATCTCCCGAACCCTGTGCAGAACCTTTTCTTTGCGATCGGGAAAATGGGTCTCGAGCCATCGTTCAAAGAGGTCCTTGACGCCGTACGGCAGACGCAGCGGGATGAATCCCGCGCGCCGCGCGCCGGCATCTGCCGCCGCCTGGAGTATCGCCGGGAGCTCGTGGTCCGTCAGGCCGGGTATAACGGGCGCGACATTGACGCCAACGGGAACACCCGCCTCCGCGAGGGTGCTGATGGCGTCCAACCGCCGCTGCGGTACCGAAGTCCGCGGTTCCATAACCCTCTGGAGCGCAGGATCGAGAGTGGTTATGGAGACGTAGACCGTGGCCGCGTTTACCGCCGCGAGCGACGCCAGCAGATCCACATCCCGCGTGACCAGGTGGTTCTTGGTGATAACGACTGCGGGATTGCGAAACTCAGCGAGTACTTCGAGGCAGCGGCGTGTGAGCTCTAGCCTGCGTTCGACAGGCTGATATGCGTCGGTGACGCCGCTGATGCCGATCGGGGCCGGGCGCCAGCTTTTCTTCGATAGCTCCTTCCGCAACAGCTCCGGCGCGGCCTCCTTGACCAGTATGCGCGTTTCGAAGTCCAGCCCGGCCGAAAATCCTAGATATTCATGATTGGGCCGCGCATAGCAGTAGATGCAGCCGTGTTCGCACCCGCGGTAGGGGTTTATGCTGTGCGAGAACCCCACATCGGGGCTGTCGTTGTGGGCGATGATGGTTCGAGTGGTATCGCGCAGGAACAGAGTCCGCGGCCCCGGGTCATCCGGATCGCGAGCGTCCGCGTCCGGGATGACCTCGAGGCTCTCGAAGCGGTTGGGCGGGTTATCGCCCGCACCGCGACCGCGGATCTGGAGCAGCTCCATGGTCAGCCGGCCAGCCCGGCCTGCGCGATGAGCAGAAGGACGCCCTGCTGGATTGCGGCTGCACCGTTCTCGTTGAGCCACCACTCGCCCGGCGAATGGCCGTCGCCACCCGAGCCACCGCGACCAATCGTGACCGCAGGAATACCGCGGGAAAATGGGATGTTGGCATTGGTCGAGCTGCTGTCGTACTCGGGCGTGCCGCCGAACTCGTGGATTATGGCGGACGCGCGCTGAATGAGTGGCGCGTCAGTCGCGACGCGGCCGGAAGGCCTGTTTCCCACGAGCTCGACGTCGACCGTGAGCGGCGGGCCTTCGCGACGGATCTCGTTCTCCTCCTCAAGTGCCTGCTGCACCGATGCCCTGAAGATGGAGTCGATGGCGTTCAGGTTAGGATCCTCCTCCGAGCGCATGTCCACCTCCATCCACGCCTCGAACGGCA
>DASSKB010000110.1:0-18845 GCA_035690925.1 Longimicrobiaceae bacterium | reverse complement strand
GAGCTGCAGCTCGCCGCGCCAGTGCTCGCCAGCCTGCTTCTCGATGGATACCTGACCCGAAAGCCCGCTGAGGCTGGTCGCATCGGCATCCACATCGAGGTGATCCGCGTCCGGCCGCTGGAAGTAGTGATTGGAAGCGCGCTGAACCGCCAGGATCGCGGACGGTTCGCCGAGCACCGTACTCCCAGCGAGACTTCCTCTGATCGCCCAGGTGCGATCTGAGAATTCGTGGCGGAAATCGACGCCGCCGGTGTAGGCCGCCGAGCGCAAGCGTGATTCGACAGGACTGGAGTCCAGATTGCGGTTCACCGCAGTAAAGAGTCCGCCGAACGCTGTACGGCCGCCATTCGACTCCCGTCGCGCTCGCCCGACGAAGTAGTTTGTCAGCGGCTCCACAACCGCGAGATCTTCCACGCCGCCAGCATCGATGAACCGGGCCTCCTCGCGCGCGGTTACCGCTTCCATTACGCCGATCGACCAGCCGCTCGGCGTTTTGCCCGAGAGCTTCGCCGCGCCGAGGATAGTGGTTGCGATAGGGATATCGGCGGCTGAGGTCGGTGCCCCCAGCTGCGGCGCCCGCCCTATCCGGCGTGTGTAGTAGAGCGAGCCCCCGCCGCCCGAGCCGAACTCGAATATCTCGCTCCCCTCCACGAAGAATGGTCGCTTCTCCGCGAAGAACGTTTCATAGACGCCGAGGTTTACCACGGCAGGGTCCACCTCTACCTGCCCGAAATCGGGGTTCAAAGTGGCGTTGAGCGTGAAGTCGGAGGTGACCCTGTACAGGACATCCACGCCCGCGGAGACGGCGTACTCCTCGTCGGTGCGGAAGGGATTCAGGCCCGGATCCACATACTCGCCGCGGACCACGGTATAAGGCAGGACCTCGAGGCGCTTACCCGGCTCGATACCTTCGAGTCCGACAAGGTGACCATAGCGCGGGACGCCACCCTGCTCACTCTTGGGTGTGAAGCTGGAAACCGCGTACTCGCGGTTGCGGCCTATCACCCGTTCCAGCTGGAGGCCCCAGGTCTGCACATCTGCGGACCCGAAGCGCAGCTGGCTGAAGGGTATGCGATACTCTGCGGTCCAGCCGCCGTCATCCACCGTGGTGGCCACCTCCCAGACCGGATCCCAGGAGTTATCGTCCTGTGTGATGACCTTGACTTCGTCGCGGCGTACTCCGGCAGGGTTGACGTCGAAGCCGAACGCGGTACGGTGGTCGTGATAGCTGTCTATCATTACTCCGACCCAATCGGAGTCGCCCAGGTCCATGTCCCGGCGGCCGAGGCGGCCGGTGACCTGCCCCGTGTCGTGGAGTCGGAGGCCGACGTAGAGCGCCTGATCGTCGTAGAGGATGCGCGCTTCGGTGAGCTGGCTGGCAGGTGCGCCCTCCACGGGATCCACCTGGGTGAATTCGTCGACAACAGGCGCGGTGCTCCAGGCGGCCTCATCGAGCAATCCGTCGATCTGGATGATGGCCTCCGTAGGCACGGCGCGTGCGACGGGCACGCCAGAATGCGCGGTCCCCTCATCGGATTGCGCGGTGAGGGGTGCTGGCGTCGACAGGGCAAGCGGGACGAGAAGAAGCAGATGTGAGACGGATCTCAAGCGGGTCACTCCTGGAATGGGCCTCTTACGATGTCGGAGGGAGCCCTTGAGCGAAGCGAAGGGCTCCCTCGGGATGACAACAATTTTATCAACAGCATTGGATCAGGCGGAAAGTAGCGCTGCGGGGGGTTAGACCGAAAGGCCGGCTGGTCCATCACTACTTTTGGCCTCTGGAAGCCGTCTCCGACAGCGATTGCGCCTCTATGAAGATGTGGCGGATATCGGGGTGCTTCGCTCGTATCGTCCGGTCGAGCCGATCGATTGCGGATGCGGCGTCGCCGGCGCTCAGACCAGGCTCGAACTGCAGCTCCAGCGCGAGTAGGACCTCGTGGGGGCCGAAATGCATGGTGAGCGGTCGGATTCCGCGGACAACGGCCGGGTCGTCCTCCGCCAGCTGGTTTATGCTCTTCAACGTAGCTTCGTCGACCGCTTCCCCCAGAAGCAGTCCCTTGCTCTCGATGGCGAGGAATACCGCTACGGCGGCTAAAACGAGGCCGATCAGCACGGAGGCGGCGCCATCCAGGTACGGATTGTCGAGGAGCTTGCCCAGGAAAATACCGAAGAAGGCGATCACCAGCCCGAGCATGGCTGCCGAGTCTTCGAAGAGGACGGTGAAGGTGGTAGGATCCTTGCTCGCGCGCACCGCCTGCCAGGTCCCCGCGCTGCCCTTCTCGCCTTTGAACTGCCTGTACGCCACGCTCCAGGCGTATCCCTCGAAGATCATCGCCAGGATCAGAACACCGTAAGCCCACCTCGCATCCTCCACAACGCTCGGGTGACGTAGGTGCTGGACACCTTCGTAGATCGATATTCCTCCGCCGACCGCGAAGATGAGGATAGCGACTATTAGAGTCCAGAAATAAAGCTCCTTGCCATGACCGAACGGATGGGTTGTGTCAGCCGGCTTGCGGCTCTTCCGAATCCCGAGCAGCAACAGGAGCCCGTTCCCCGTGTCCACCACGGAATGCACCCCCTCCGCCAGCATCGCCGAGCTCCCCGTCACAGTAGCCGCCACGAACTTCGTCACCGCAACGAGGAAATTGCCGATGATGGCAGCGTAGATTGCTTTGGGCGACGAACCGGCCATGGTTTCGGGAGCAGAGAGTCTGTGGTATGGCGGACGCCTGCGCGATTCGCGAGATTTGTACCGGGGGAGGGAAGGTCATCGGTCATCGGTCATCGGTCAACTGCGCTCGGTGCGCACATTCCTTGCTATGCCCCCGCACTTCGCACCTCGCACTTCGCACTCGTAGTCTCGCACTTCGCACTCGTCGCCCATGCTTGGAACTATACTGAAGGTTGTCGCCGTTGCCGCGGCGGTCCGGCATCCTGTGAAGGCTGTGCAGGTCAGGAAGGTGCCGTTCGATATGAAGCACGCGTTTGCTCCGCGGCTGACGGCATTGGGGACGGCGCTGGTGGCGGTGCCGCTAGGAATCTGGATCGGCAGGCGAATGGACGGGTACGCTGCCAGGCGTGAGGAGATCGTCCGACGGACTGCGCGGCCACTGCCGTCTGAGCCGGAGCTCGTGATCTCGGATAAGGTCGGGCCTCGGCCTACTCGCCCGCCCCGGGGTTGAGGCGGGCGGCTGGCCGGATCTGGTGGAAGTCACGGCTATCGGCGCGAGCGCATCGTGGCGAGTCCGGTCCATCCGAGACTCACGATTGCGGCGGGCGCATACCCGAAAACTCGGCGGCCCACGAAGATCGGCTCGTAGCGTGCGGTCGCATCCGTAGAAGGATGGTTGACCAGTGGCGGTGGCGCCGCTGGCGTCTGATAACGGCGTGCTGTCGTTTCCATTCTCGTGTGTGGCTAGGGTCAAGTGTCAACTCACTTGGGGCGCCCCTAACATGGACTACGGTTGCAATGAGCCGGGAGTTTCAAAACATCGCTTTCACCTGCTCCGCCCGCATCCTGTCACACCGTTAGACACCGCGAATCTCCGAAGGGTTTACCCGCCGCGGATCATACCGCTACAGCGAACGGATCCTCGAGCGAACCACTCTGCGGCGTGAACAGCTCCGCACCCTCTTCGGTTATCACCATATCGTCTTCCAGGCGTATACCGAATTCGCCGGGAATGTAGATACCGGGCTCATCGCTGAACGTCATTCCAGGCGCGAGCGCCAGTGTATTCCCGCGCACCAGGTACGGCCACTCATGGCCGTCCATCCCCAGGCCATGCCCCACACGGTGGGTGAAGAACCTGTAGTCGGGGCCGAAGCCGGCGTCCACGATGACCTTCCGGGCGGCCGCGTCCACGGCCTCGCATGGCACGCCGGGTCGAGCGGCGGCAAGGGCTGCGTCCTGCGCCTCCCGCTCGACATCGAATACCTGCTTCATCCTGTCGGTGGCCTTCCCCAGCACGAATGTACGGCTTATATCCGAACGATAGCCTTCCACGCCGCACCCGCCGTCGATGAGGATGATGGAGCCTTCGCGGACCACCTGTGGTGTGATCGAGCCGTGCGGAAGCGCGGAGTACTCGCCCACCTGAACGCTTGCGTAGCCCGGATAGCCGAGCCGCGAGTGCGCGGCCGATATCAGGCCGCTGAAGTCGTCCTGCGTCATGCCGTCCTGAAGTGATCTGAACGCGGCGTCGTACGCTTTGAGCGTCACTGCCGAGGCATGTCGCATCAGCTCCAGCTCGTGGGCATCCTTCCTTCCGCGGCACCCGGCCGTAACGGGTGTGGCGCTGGTGAGCTCGAGCGTGGGTGCGGCGGCGGCGATGCCATCGCTGAACAGGAACTTCACAGTCTCCTCTATCCCAAGGCGGCCGCTCGACAGGCCACGGTCGCGCAGGCCGCTGGCCACCAGCGCGTAGGGGCTTTCGTGCTCGTGCCAGGTGAGCACGTCGGTATCGGCGAGAGGTCCTTTATCGAGCTGCTCCCGAGCGCGGCCCTCCTCGAACGCCGGGCAGACTATGAACGCGCGGCCCTCGGCTGGCAGGACCATCGCGAACATCCGCTCGCTGTTCCCCCATCGCACATCGGTGAAGTACTCGAGCGAGGTGCCCCCGGCCAGCATGATTGCGCCGAGGGAGTTCGCGGCCATGAGCTCGCGAGCTCTGTCGATCCGGGCCGACCGCTCGGCCACGCTTATGGGGCGGACACCGTCCTTCATGGGCTGCAGGTCGCGGATGGCTATTGGCAGACTGGAACGGCCTGCCGCGTCCTCGGCCATTGTCGATTCGGCTCCGCACGCGGTACCTACCACCGCGAGCGATGAGACCCCGATGAATTTGCGACGGCTCAGCATTGGGATATCCTTAGAAAAAGTGCGAAGTGCGAGGTGCGAAGTGCAGTCGGGTTACTGGCGTGTTATCGTGTTTAACGCTTCGGCTGCGCGCTGGACCTGGTCGGCGTATGCGCGGATGGCGGACTCGACGCGGGCGGCTTCGCGTTGGGCGACGGCGGCGTTCGGGCGGTCTTCTACGGCCTCGCGGATTCCGGGCATGGTCTTCACGCCATAGCCCGTGTAGAAGCCGGGGGCGTAGATGAGGTGGCGGAACCATTCGCGGCCCTCGAGGCCGGCTTCGTCGGTGAGCAGTCTCTCCGTTCTGTAGACCAGTCGGTTTACCGCCTCGAGCTCGTCCCAATTCTCCTGGACCTCGGCTTCGGACATGTCGATGATCCCGGCGCTGGCGTCCGCGTACGCGGCGGCGGCGGTCTCCAGCGTTTCCACCGCGTCGCGGACGCCGCTCAGGTCCAGGGCTCGGGTGGCGTCCTGCTCGGCTGCCTCCTCCTCGATCTCGTCCACATATTCGCCGTAGGTTTCGGCGGGCGCGGTGAACTCGAATGGCAGGAGCGGGGCATCGGCCAGGCGCAGTATGGCCGTGGCGAGCGTCTGCGCCTCGGCCACGCCATAGACGAAGGTGGTGTCGGAGAAGCGGGTGTAGAAATCGAAGGAGTCGTAAATGGAGTGGTAGACACCGTCGTGTGAACCGCCGCCGAACGAAGCGTTCAGCGAGGCCATGCCGAGGTGGTCGATGAACGCCGTGTAATCGGAGCCGGAGCCGAGCGCGCCGATGGCGAAGGTCGAGTCACCGCGATGCTCGAGTGCCGCTTCGAGCACACTATCACCCGTCTTGGGGTCTCGAATATCGCGAGCCACCTGGCGGGTGAACTCCTGGAGTGAATGCGACCCCGAAGCACCCAGCCAGCCGCGGTTATTGCTGTCGGTATTGAGGTACACGACACCACCCTCGCGTAGCCGATCCTGGTGCTTCTCGGCCCATTCGGTAGATCCCAGCAGGCCCCACTCCTCTCCGTCCCAGGCGGCAAACACTATGGTCCGCGCCGGGCGCCAGCCAGTCTGGAGCAGCTCGCCAATGGAGCGGGCGGTCTCGCCGAGCGCCACCATACCGGAGATCGGATCTTCGGCGCCGTTCACCCAGGCGTCGTGGTGGTTGCCGTAGACTATCCACTGGTCTGGCGATAGCTCGCCCGGTACTGTAGCGATAACATCGTAGAGGGGGCGGGTCTCCCAGTCGAACTCGAGCGCCAGGTGGACGACAGCCGGACCGCCACCTATGTGGTAGGTGATGGGGAGTGCGCCGCGCCAGGATTCGGGCGCGACCGGCCCACCCAGATTCTCCAGGAGCGGAAGCGCATCTGAATAAGAGATGGGGAGCACCGGGATGGTCATGATGGTCTTCGCCTCATCGATCGACAGCTTGCGAGCCCCTTCGACCGACGCCCAGCCCGGAGAGAGCGGATCGCCCGGATGGACCGGCATATCCATCACGCTGCCGCGCTGCACGCCGAACTCCGGGCGCATGGGCCCTTCGGGAAGATCATCGTCGATGTAATACCCATCGTCTTCCGGATCCGAGTAGAGGATTGCGCCTACCGCGCCGTGTTCCGCTGCGACTTTGGGTTTGATACCGCGCCACGAGTGGCCGTACTTGGCGATGACTATCTTCCCTTCCACGCTTATTCCGAGGCTGTCGAGCACCTCGTAATCTTCCGGAATTCCGTAGTTCACGAATACCAGCGGCGCCGTTACGTCACCATCAGCCGAATAAGCATTGTACGTAGGTAGCTGGTTCGCATCGTCGGAATCGCTGTCGAACGCGAGCGGTGGCTCCTCGAGTGTGGCTGTAAACTGGACCGGTGCTACCATCTCGAGCGTTCGTGCGACGGGCCGCGGCATGAGCGCCTCGAACCTCTCGATCTTTGCGTCCAGCCCGTAGGAACGGAACCGCTCCAGTATGAGCTGGGCGACCTCCCGGGAACGCTCGGTGCCCGCCTCGTGCGGTTCAGCGCTGAGGATCCGCATCTGGTCGCGGAGCGTATCTGCGTTCGGGACGGCGCGTGCCTGCGCCTCGATCGCCATCTGCTCGGCCAGCATGCTGCTGGGAAAGCCCAGTATCGGATCCTGTGCGAGAGCAGGTGTGCTCGCGGTGAGCAGGCCGGCGAGGACAGCGAACGTTCGGAGGGCTCTATTCATGGCTAGGCTCGTAGGAGGTGAGGGGTGGATCAGGTGCAATCGTCACATGGCTCAAAATCTTCAGGCTCAATCTGTACAGTAACGTGGTGGATCCCGAAACTGTCATGCAGGACGCGGCGGATCTCCGCGAGCAGCGACCCGTCGGTCGGAGGGTCGCGGGTGGTCACGTGGGCCGAAAGCGCCACCATCCCGCTGGTGATGGTCCATACGTGCAGGTCGTGCACAGACTCGACGCGATCTATCTGCCAGATTGCGCTCCGGATCTCATCGACATCCAGATCGCCCGGTGCGCCTTCCATAAGCACCGAGCCGGTCTCCCGCAGGAGTGACCAGGACGAGTACAGCACCAGGACTCCGATAATAATCGACGCGACCGGATCGGCCCAGTTCCAGCCGAACGCCCAGATCAGCGCGCCGGCCACTATCGCCCCCACACTGCCGAGTGCGTCGGTCAGCACGTGGAGCCAGGCGCCGTGAACGTTAAGGCTCTCCGACTTCCCGCCGTGCAGCACCTTCAGGCCGATCAGGTTGATGAACAGCCCACCGACAGCTATCACCATCATCAGCGAACCCTGGACTTCGGGCGGTTCTCCTATCCGCTGGAAAGCCTCGACGAAGACGAAGATCGAGATCGCCACGAGCGTCGCCCCATTGACGAGCGCCGCGAGTATCTCGGTGCGGTAGAAGCCGTATGTATGGCTCGGCGTAGCGGGTTTGCGCGCAACCCACATCGCGAACAGCGAGAGCGCCAGTGCTGCCGCGTCCGATAACATGTGCGCCGCATCCGCCAGCAGCGCCAGCGAATTCGTGAGCAGGCCGCCGATCACCTCGGCGATCATGTACACCACGACCAGCACAAGAACCAACTTCAAGCGCCGGGCATTCTCCGTCCTCCCGTGCCCGTGCCCGTGTCCAGCTCCCACCTGTTTATCTCCTCTCGCCCGTCATCCTGAGTACCTTCCGCCCTTGCCCTTGCCCTTGCCCTTGCCCTTGCCCGTGCCCCCTACCGCTCCCAGTAAAACGTCGGTCGCTCCGCGGGATGGTTGCCGATGAGGTTCATGGTCGCCGCATCGAACAGCTGGCCATTGGCCATGACCATGCTTACCGACTCACTGTTGCGCAGATTCTCGAGAGGATTCCGGTCCATAACCACCAGGTCGGCGAGCTTGCCTTCCTCGATCGAGCCGAGGTCGCCATCCAGCCCAAGGTATTCCGCGCCCGCGATGGTCGCAGCCTGTAGCGCTTCCATAGGAGTCATTCCGCCCTGGCCGAACATCCACAACTCCCAGTGGGCGGCCAGCCCCTCGAGCTGGCCGTGTGCGCCGAGCTGTACCGAACCGCCCATATCCTCGATCACATTGGCGGTAGCGGATACCTCTTTGTAAAAGTAGTCGTCTTCGGCCGCCATGGGGCGGCGGCGCGAGCGAGCGTCGATCATCTCGCGCGGTGTGAAAGTCAAAAGCCGCTCGTTCTCCCAGACATTGGATTCCTGATACCAGTAGAACTCACCGGACAGTCCACCGAAGTTCACCACGAGAGTGGGCGTGTATCCCGTTTCGGAGCTGGATATGAGCGTCAGCGCGTCCTTGTAGAGCGGCGCGATGGGGATGTTGTGCTCGATCCCCGTGTGGCCGTCAAGGATCTGCGCCATGTTCCAGTAGTAGGTGGACCCGCCCTCCGGAACCACCATCATCTCCAGCTCGCGGGCGGCTTCCACCACCTGCTGACGCTGCTCGCGCCTCGGGAGATTGTAGCTCTTCACCGTGAATGCGCCCACCTTCTTGAGTCGCCGCAGGTTAGAGAGTGCGTCCTCGTAGCTGTTGATGATGACCTTGGAGCCGCCCTCGGCGCCATACAGAATTGTACCCGTGGAGAAAAGGCGCGGGGCGACCATCTTGCCGGCCTTCACCAGCTCGGAGTTCGAAAAGACCATCTCCGTACCGGACGACGGGTTGTGCATGGTCGTCACCCCGTACGCGAGGTTCGCGTAGTATCCCCAGTTCGTCTCGGGTGCTATGCCGTTGCTGCCATTGGAGTAGTGTGCGTGAACGTCGATTATCCCGGGCATTACGTACTTGCCGGACACATCCACCCGCTTGGCGTTCGCCGGAATCGCGACCTCGTTGGCGGGACCCACAGCGGTGATCCGGTTCTCAGTGACTACTATGGTCGCGTTCGGAATCACACGCTCGCGGTCCATGGTGATGGCCGTAGCGCCGACGAGGGCGATGGTACCCGACGGCGCGGCCGTTTCCGCGCTGAAGCCGATGTAGCGGCCCTCGGCCTCCGGTCCCTCCGCCATCTCCTGCTCACCGGGTGCCGCGAACGCCCAGGTCTCTCCGAGATCCCGTGTGTAGAGCTCCGGTCCGAGCGACCAGTAAACACGGCGTCCGTCGGGGCTCCAGTGCAGGTAATTACCCGCATCCCGGCTTATCCGCTGAACCGGATAATCGTTGGTGTTCGGGCCGATCGACACCGGCTGCCCGGTCATGGGGAGCGGCGCGACGAAGGCATTATAGCGCTCTACCCACGCGACATACTTCCCATCAGGCGACGGCACTATCTGCTCGGCATTTTCCGAGGTCAGGTGGACGCGTCTGTCTCCGCCGTTCAGGTCCACGCTCACCAGAGCCGTATTGCCGTCCTCCCTGCCATTTACGAAGATCCGCTGGCCGTCAGCGCTGAACATCGGCTCGGAGCCCCGCTCCGTAACGAGTCGCGGCTCACCGCCCGCCGCCGGTACGATGTAGATACCGGTCTCACGCGACCATAGGTCGCCGCGAAGACCGTCACCGCCGATGCGGCGGAATACTATCGATCGGCCATCCGGCGAGAACTCAGGCTCCACGTAGTGGCCCGGGCGAGTGGTTATCTTGCGTGCGCCGGTGCCGTTCGGCTGCACCGTCCAGACCGCGCCGAGCTCTTCATCGTCCCAGGTGGTGTAGACGATCGTGCCGCCATCCGGCGAGAAGCTCGGGTGCAGCTCCCAGTGATCAGCATTGCCGGTGATCCGGCGTGGTTCACCGTCGGTGAGCGGCCGAAGCCAGAGCTTGCCCAGCGCATTGTAGATAACACTGCGCCCGTCGGGTGCGACGGTGACCCAGCGCAGCATCTTGACGTCGAAGGTCTCGGGAGCGACCTCCTGGGGAAAACGGACCGCTTCGGTAATGGTTTGCTGCACGCGCGCCTGGAAGGGGATCTGCGTGGCATCGCCCGTTTCCGCGTCGATCCTCCAGATCTTGCCCTGGCCGTAGATGATTATGTTCTCCCCGTCGGGCGTCCAGTCGTAGCTCGGGTAAACGCCAAAGATCGACCACGCCTCCTGCTGATCGTGGCTGAGCCCGTCGAAGAGGGCCGTCTCCCTGCCGCTCTCGATGTCCTGCACGAACAGGACGGAGTTGAGGCCCACCCGGCGGATGAACGAGAGGGTTTCGCCGTCGGGCGAGACTTCGGGGCGGATGGCGCCGCCGGGGCCGCGGATGAAGGTTTCCACCTCCCCCGTCTCCCTGTCCAACCGCTTGATCGCGTAAATTCCCGAGTAGGGATCGCGATTGTACTGGAATCCGCCGCCCGGGCTCACATCCTCGCTGTAGTACAGGTAGCGGCCGTCGGGCGAGAGCGCCGGCTCACCGGAGTTCTGCTCCCAGTTGGGCCGCTCGGTAAGCCGCAGGCCCTCACCACCGCCGATGTGGTACAGCCACATCTCGCCAGCACCGAGTGAGCGCGTGTTCCGGTAGTGCTTGCGCCCGATCAGATACTGCCCGTCCGGCGTCCATATGGCGCTGCTTACCTGACGATCCTTCTCGTCGGTTATCTGCTTCAGATCACCGCCGCCGGCAGCCATTGTCCAGAGATTGTCGCTCCCGGCGCGATCGCTCGTGAAGGAGATGCGTGTGCCGTCCGGACTGTAGCGCGGCTGCGTCTCGTATGCAGGACCACCACTCAGCAGCGTCGCCTCACCACCGGTGATCGGCATCACGTAGAGGTCGCCCAGCATATCGAAGACGATCCGCGAGCCGTCCGGGCTCACGTCGAGGGACATCCAGGTGCCCTCGTCGGTCATGAAGTCGATCTTCGTGGTCTCGGCGTGCTGCGCTGTCACATCCCAGTCGCCGGCGTCTTCCTGCGAAAAGGCGACTGACGGAATCGCGAGCGTAGCCGCGATAGCAGTTGCAAGGAGCTGCTTTAGCATGGGAGCTTTTGCTGGAGCGATGATGAACTAGAGGAACGGGGAAATTGGGATGCAGGGGGTGCGGTGTCAACATATCGTCGACATCGGCCCGATTGTGATCGGCATGCTGCGTGCGTAGGCAGTCCGTACTCCGAACGCCATACCAACAACAGCCGAGGCAGGGACATGAACGGGGGAACGACGCTCAGGCGAATGGTCGACGAATCAATTAAAGAGATGAAGCCCTTGGAGCAGGCGGGAACCCGGGTGTCCCGCGCCATTCACGGCGCCGTGCTCGACGGCGGCGAGCAGGCGCGGGATGTCGCCGATGTGCTCCACGGCACCTGGCTCGGTCATCCGCTCCATCCGGTGCTCACCGATGTCACAATCGGCGCCTGGACGCTAGGCGCTGCCTTCGATGCCGTGGGATTGTTCGCGAACGATGACTTCTCGCGCCGCGTTGGCGATCAGCTCACCGCCGTGGGCACCGCGTCGGCGCTCCCGACCGCGATAACCGGGCTGGCAGACTTCTCGACCATTCCCAAGCCAGCAGTGACCGTCGGCAGCGTGCATGCTATGGCAAACAGTGTCGGGTTGGCCCTCTATCTTCTCTCGCTGCGGGACCGCTCGAGAGGAAGACGTGGGCGCGGACTGCTGTTCTCCACTCTGGCGCTCACGGCGGCGACCGCAGGTGCGTGGCTCGGAGGCAAGCTGGTGTACGGTGAGCGGGTAGGAGTGGATCACCGCGATGACTTCTCAGGACTCGATGACTGGACTCCGGTGCTCGATGAAACCGAGCTCCCCGCGGATGTGGCGGGATGCGTTCAGGTCGAGGTGAAGGGGAAGGGAGTCCTGCTGCATCGCGACGGGAGCGGAATCCACGCGATAGGCTCGGTCTGTGCCCACGCGGGCGGACCGCTGGAGAAGGGCAGCATCGATGGCCCGTACGTCGAGTGCCCCTGGCATCAATCGGTCTTCGACCTGCGCGACGGGAGCGTCAAGCATGGCCCCGCCACACTGCCGCAGCCGAGCTTCGAGACGAGGGTGCGCGGCGGAATGATCGAGATCCGGCCGCCACGGGGGAAGGTGAGCTGAGGGGTCAGATGCTCGCCACCGAACCTGCGTCCACGCGGTAGTTCGCTCCATTGACGAATGACGCTCGATCCGAGCAGAGGAACGCTATGACGCTAGCCACCTCATCGGCCTGACCGCGTCGCTCCACTTCGATGTGCGGTCGTTCTTCCGCGAGAAAACTCCGGATCGCCTCCTCCACATTTGTTTCGCGTGCCGTTGCGCGTTTCGCCATCATGGCATCCGTCATGGGGGTCTCGATGAATGCCGGCGAGACTGCGTTCACTAGCAGGCCCTCCTTCGCATAGCCCTTCGACAGACCTTTCGCCAGAGCGAGAACTCCGGCCTTAGCCGCGCAATAGGGAATCTCCTCCGGGTATGGCTGCATGGCATCCTCCGAGGCAATGTAGACAATACGGCCCCAACCGCCCCGCCGCAGCGCCGGCAGGAAGGTTCGGGTTATCCGCACGGGACCGAGAAGATTCGTCTCGATGGTGTTCACCCATCCCTCGTCGTCGATCTCGTGAAAGCGCCCGTGCGCCCCGGTTATGCCGGCAGACTGCACCATGATGTCGATGTCACCCACGGCGTCGCTCACGCGCGACTCGAGAGCAGCCAGCGACTCCAGATTGGTGATATCCGCATGGAACCAGTGGAGCGATCGCCCCTCCGAAGCGAGCCGCGCGGCCGCGGCTTCCAGACGGTCAGGATACTGATCGGTCATCACCACCACCGCACCTTCCGCGAGCAGCAGTTTCGCAGTCGCCAGGCCTATTCCCGAATCGGTTCCGGTAATGAGTGCTTTCCGACCACAGATACCGAGGTCCATCGCTTGCTCCGGTTATCGATAGAATCATGGTGGCCCGAATCACCCGACCCGCAGTCCGCAGTGATCACTTTGCCACCTCGTCGAGCCGGGGGTACAGGAGCGAGTCCCGTGCCTTGCGGTTTCAAAGGCGTGCTTGACACCTCCGCGCGAAATCCTCATAATACCTCCGCGCCAACAGGCGCCGCGGCGAGTTGCAGCGATTGCTCCGCGTAATAAATGTGCTAAAACGCTCGGGGGTCCCGGGCGATTGTCGCACGGGACCCCTTGCCGATCAGGGGCTCACCGTCGACGACGGTGGGCCTTTTTTATTTTTTGATACCGAGGAGACTATGAGCACACTCGAGAGCGCGGTCCGTGCGCCGGCGGGGACGACATACACATTCACCTCCGAGTCCGTCTCCGAGGGTCATCCTGATAAGGTCAGCGATTACATCTCCGACAGCATCCTGGATGCTCACCTGGAGCTGGACCCGAACAGCCGAGTCGCGTGCGAGGTGCTCTGCAAGGGTGATACGGTTGTGCTCGCGGGTGAGATAACATCGAAGGCAGAGCTCGATCAGGCAGCGATAGATGACCTCGTGCGCGGTGCGATTCGGGAGATCGGTTACGTCGACGCTGACCAGCTGTTCACGCCTGAATCCGTCAAGATAACCTCGCTCCTGGGAGCCCAGGCGCCGGAGATATTCCAGGGCGTGAACGCGGAGACCTCACAATCGGGTGAGCAGGGCGCGGGGGACCAGGGGATAATGTTCGGGTACGCGACCGACGAGACGAAGGAGATGATGCCTCTCCCGATCTTTCTCGCGCACCGCCTGGCCCGCATCCTCGCGGAGCACCGGAAGTGCGGCACTGTCGATTGGCTGCGCCCCGACTCCAAGACGCAGGTCTCCGTGCTGTATGAAGATAACGAGCCGGTGCGGGTGAGCGATGTCCTCGTCTCGACTCAGCACGCGAAGGATGTGGATCAGGAGGCGATCCGCACCTTCATCGCGACAACGATCGTACCCGAAGCGCTGGACGGCTGGTATCACGACGACCTGGAGGTGCTGGTTAACCCAACAGGTAGCTTCGTGCAGGGCGGCCCCTCAGCCGATGCGGGCGTCACCGGTCGCAAGATAATCGTGGACACCTACGGTGGGATGGGCCGCCACGGCGGCGGTGCGTTCAGCGGAAAGGATCCGTCCAAGGTGGATCGCAGCGGCGCATACTTCTGCCGCTGGGTAGCCCGTCAGGTGGTGAAGCAGGGTTTCGCTCGCAAGGCCGAAGTCCAGGTCGCCTACGCCATCGGCGTCGCGCAGCCCGTCTCGTTCAAGGTGGACACCTTCGGGACCGGCGACGAACGCGCCGCCGCGGAGTTCATCAAAACCTTCGACTTCCGCCCCCGCGCGATCATCGAACAGCTTGATCTACTCAGGCCGATATATAAGGCTACGACGAATTATGGGCATTTTGGGAAGGTTGGGTTGGAGTGGGAGAAGTAGGAGAAGAAGCTATCAGCTATCAGCTATCAGCTAAAAGCTAAAAGCTGGGGGCGTCGGATTTTAAATGGGGCACCCAATGCGGGTGCCCCATCATTCTGCCGTGATCTACTCCGCTGGTGCTAAGCCGTTAAGCTGATAGCTGATAGCTGATAGCTGATAGCTTCTACCGATACAACGCATTAAACAGCACCTTAAACGTATCATGCGGCTGCGCTCTATGCTGCGGTCGGAACCCGAACAACACCACCTTGCCCTCGCCGAACTCGGCTTCGATGAGTGCGGGTTGGCCGGTGGCTAGATCCTCGCCCTGTGCGTACCCGCTCATGAGAATGTCGCTCTCGGGGTAGCGCGCTACGACCGTGATGCCCTCTGCGCCGGACTGCACGTCCATGACGGGGCCACGCGCGTAGTAGACTGCGGATTCTTCCGGCATCCCCAGCGCGATCGGGTGGTCGGTGTTCCACTCGACCCGCAGGAGTGAACCAGGTGCGTACCATCTGTCGTAGTCCTCGTCATCCTGCGCATCTTCCAGATCCACTATCGGAAGGCCGAGCGCCTCTATTCCGAACTCGATGGAGGAGTCCAGCAGGATCAGTGTACCGCCGGCATTGACGAACGCCTCGAGCGCCGCGGCGCCCTCCTGGCCAATTCCGCCCGCGTACTGCGGCGGATTCTCATCCGGATCTGAACCTTCGACAATGGAGCGGTACGACAGATCTGGAATCACGATCGCATCGAACTCGCTCGCGAGGTCGCCGCCGCGGATCTGTGCGTCATGTATGGTATCGAACGGGACGTTCCACTGCTCGAAGATCCAGCGGGTCCAGCCCTCGTCACTGGACGCCGTCCACGGCTTGTAGAGGCCGACGCGCAGCTCGTCCATCGTGCGGCCGTCCACATTGCTCACGCCCGCCGCATCCACACCCCATTCCTGTGCCCAGCGCTGGACGCGCTGGTCCAGATCGCCCACCCCGCTGACCACAGCCGTACCGGCGGGCCAGGTCTCGCCACCCGCGGAAATGGGTGAAGCGCTGAAGGTTACCTCGCCGCCCTCGTCGAGAACTTCGTGTATGGCGCGGTGGGTGTTGTTCATTGCCGGATCCAGCGCGTAGGCGTCTCCGCTACCCGCGACCTCACCGGGCTTAACCGGGATGGATGCCATCTCGACGAGCGCGTTCGTCGGGAACGGCTCCGCAATGACCCGAGCGTCGACGCCCATCTGGTAGGGAAGCGTCCAGCCAGCGGCATCGTACGGGGCATCCTGCGGACCACCCGGCCAGAGCCGCAGCTCCGGATAATCCTGCGGCTCCAGGAGGTCCTTGGCGTGGGCGCGGTACGGCTGCGCCATGAGCACTACCCGTGTGCCCGCCGGGTAGGTTTCGCCGCCGGCGGTGAATGACTCGGTCGCTTCGTGGATCTCCACTCCGCCCACCTTCAGCACCCGCAGCATCTCGGCCGCGGAGCCGGGGTCAGTCTGTTCCGGCGGCAGCACGTAGGCGAACGGACCGCCCTCGCGGCCCATCGCCACCTGATCGCTGGCGAGCTTCACCATATTCTGTACGAAATCGTGGCGCTGCCGATGAAGCAGGTTTATCAGCGACTTGGAGGCGATGAGCTCGTATTCGACGATGTCACGTGGGCTCCAGACGCCACCCTCCCAGGCCTCCGGGAACATGGAACCGATGCGCGGCTGATCGATCGAATCCGGATTCTGAACGATCGGGTCGCCATAATTCACGCTCGCGGCCTCGGATAGAATGCCGATCATGTTGTGACGGGCGGGCACAGTGCGGCCACCGCCGTGCCACCAGAGATCGAACGTCGACTGGTGTTGGATCCCCGTCTTCCCCTTCTCCGTAAGATCGAGCGCCATCTGCGTTCCGACCAGGTTGGTCATCCGCACGATGAGCGGGTGAATGTTGGGGTTGAGCGGATCGTCGAAGGGCGGAACGAAGAAGCGAGCACCGTCGTTCCCCATCTGGTGAACGTCGTATACTACCTGGGGGAACCACTCTTTGTAGAGCACGCGCGTAACGGCCTGCGTCTCGGGCTGAGTGGCCATGAAGAAGTCACGGTTGTTGTCGTGGCCGGTGTAGAAATGATAGAGCCACGGCATGCGCGCGCCTTCGAACTCCGTGTTCCGGGTCTCGAGCCACCAGCTTCGGGTGATGTCGAGCCCGTCCGGGTTCATGCCGGGCACCAGCACGAGGACAACGTCCTCGAGCGCGGGGGCCATGGCGGGGTCGGTCGCCAGATCGTAGGCAAGCTCCATCGACATCTGGGTCGCCATGATCTCGTTACCATGCAGCGAAGCGCCTATGAAGCCGACCGCCGGCTGATTGGCGATAAGGCGATCCAGCTCGGCCTGCGGCACGCCGCGCGGGTCGGCGAGCCTGGCCTGATTGGCCTTGATCTCATCCAGCCTCGCCTGATTCTCCGGCGAGGTGATCAACGCCATTATCATGGGTCGCCCCATGGCAGTGTGACCGATGCGCTCGACGCGCACCGCTGGCGAGGCCTCGTCGAGCTGCCCGAAGTAGTCGACTATCTGCGACCATTCGGCAAGGTGGCCGTCCGCGCCCACAGGAAAGCCAATCACGCTCTCCGGCGTGGGCACCTGCGCGACGGCCGGTGTCGCGAAAAGGACCGCGCCGGCGACCAGCGCGAGAGGAACCGAGCGAGTGATACTTGGCATGTAGCGTCCAGGTGAGGGTCTATGGGATGCGTGACAAAGTCGGTTGTCACACGCCTGAACGCAAGGCGGGCTGTCACATGGGCTGACCAGCGCGCGGTGAGGCGAGCGCCCTGCGGCGCGCCTTGGCCGAACGGATGAGCCGGTCGTAGCGCCCATCGACATCGGATCTGTCGTGCTCGTCCGGAACCTTGTCCGCGGCCGCCCGGCGGATCAGCTCAGCCTGTTCGATCAGCGGCGTAAGCAGGTCCTCGATCGGTACACACTCGATCACTATTTCGATAGCCTCCATCATCCGCATCAGCACCGACACATGATAGCTGGCGTTCTGCCTGATCTGATTGAACGCCGATCCCACTACTCCAGCGAAAGTGAGCGGGTGCTTCGCTACGAGTCGCAGCCGTTGATTGTCGTCGAATCGGTACGGCGAGGGAATGCGCCGCTCCGCGAGACGACAGAGCGCTGACGCGAGATGATCTATACAGGCGATGGCCGTGAACGGATCATTCAGCGCGGGGGAGAGCGCTCGTAGTGCCACCTCGACGAGCTGATTGATGGAGAACTCGACATCCTGAAGCGGTGTGCGGCGGTAGTCGGTGACGAACGCTCCGCGGATACTGCTCTCGATCGCATCGTCGAGTGAGTCGGGTGGCCATACGAGGGCGAGAGGAGTGCCACGAACCACGTAACTCCCTGGTCGGTGCTCCATTCGGATGAGTAGCTCGTGTGCTGTGGCGATCTCCATAAGGGTGTCCAGCGCTACAGCGTCGATGTAGCCGCTCGCGGCCGCTCCGACCGAGCGCGCTCCCGCGTCGAAGTCATCGGGCAGCCCCGACGCGTGGCTGGGCTGACCGGGCCATGGGCCGTGGCCGACCTCTTCCGGGAAGAGCTCGTTTATTCCGTCGTGCAGCTCGTCCGCGACGGTCGCTATGAGGTGCGGTGCCTGAATGGAGATGGATGCGTGATGGATGAAGTAGATCAGCACCCCCAGGCTCGCTATCGCGAGCACTATGCTGACCGTCACAGCAATGTAGGGGACGTATGCCCCTCCGTCCTCCTCCGTTCGGATGGTCCGGAGCACCAGCAGCGAATACAGGAAGGTGGAGACGAAGGTGCCCAGAACTACCTGGTTCCCTTTGTCCCGCATGAAGTTGCTGAGCAGGCGCGGTCCGAACTGGGCGGATGCCAGAGCGAGAGCAACGATGGTGATGGAGAAGGCGACGCCCGCCACCGTGATCATCGACCCCGCTACCGTGGACAGGACAGCCCTCGCGCCCTCGGGACCGCCGGTGTAAATCCAGCGGGCCGTCTCGATCATGTCGTAGCCGATCGCTTCATCCAGCGCGATCATCCCGACAGCCAGCGCCGCAGCAGTGATCGCCATCAGCGCAGGCACGAACCAGTAGCTGTTCCGGAGCGTGTCCCAGAAGTATCGCAGATGCGCTTTCATATTCGACTATTAGAGAATGATTGAACGACCGCCTAAGCCGCCCATCGGCAATGTACGTTCCCCGCACTCCCGCACTCCCGCACTCCCGCACTCC
>DASSKB010000109.1:0-19255 GCA_035690925.1 Longimicrobiaceae bacterium | reverse complement strand
ACATGTGGGTCCTGGATTCATTCTCCACGTACCGCATAACTCAGCTGGAGGCGGTTCTGTTCGGTCTGCTGATCTCAGTAGCAGCGCAGATCGGCGACCTGGCCGAGTCACTGCTCAAGCGCGATTCCGGCGTCAAGGACTCGGGTGCGCTGCTCCCGGGCCACGGCGGTGCGCTCGACCGCTTCGATTCGCTCATCTTCACCCTTCCTCTGGCGTACATCTTCTTCAGAGTAGTCATAGGCAGTGGAACGACTGGTGTGGGCATATGACCGGAGTAGTAATACTTGGCGCGACGGGCTCAATCGGCCTTAGTACGCTAGCCGTTCTGTCTCAGCACCGCGATAGGTTCCGGCTCGTCGGTGTGACCGCCAATCGGAATGCGACGGCACTGTCGGCGATCGTCGACGAATGGGAGCCAAAGTTGGCCGTCCTGGCGGATGATCTTGTCGATCGTCCGGCGAGCACGCATGACACCAGGTGGGCCGCGGGAAGCGAAGCGCTACTCGAGGCCGCAACGCATCCGGACGCCGATGTAGTGGTGAATGCGCTGGTAGGTGCCGCGGGTCTGGAGCCGACGCTCGCAGCGTTGCGCGCGGGCAAGCGAGTCGCGCTCGCGAACAAGGAGTCGCTGGTATGCGGCGGTGCCCTGGTCCTGGATGCCGCCCGCGAGGGTGGCGGTGAACTGATTCCGGTCGATAGTGAGCACAGCGCGATCCTCCAATGCCTCCGCGGCTCGCGCACAGGGTCGGTGGAGAGGCTGATACTCACTGCCTCAGGTGGCCCGTTCCGTGACTGTTCGCCCGACGCGTTGGCCGCTATGAAGCCTGAGGATGCGCTGAGGCATCCGACGTGGGACATGGGCGCGAAGGTCACCATAGATTCGGCTACCTTAGCCAACAAGGCGCTGGAAGTTATCGAGGCGCATCACCTGTTCGGTATTCCGTACAGCAGGATCGAAGCGGTGGTACATCCGCAATCGATAGTTCATTCCTTCGTTGAGTTCGTGGATGGATCCGTGCTGGCCCAGGTAGGCTTCCCGACGATGGAGACGCCGATAGTCTATGCGCTGTCATTTCCGGAGAGACTACCATACCGATCGCGGCGCTTCGATCCCATCGCGGCGGGCGAGTTGACCTTCCAGCCGGTCCGGGCCGAATCGTTCCCCGCATATTCGCTGGGACGCGCGGCCGGCGAGACTGGCGGTACCGCGCCGGCGGTATATAACGCGGCAAATGAGGTGGCGGTATCGGCGTTCCTCGCAAGTCGGATCGGCTTCTGCGAGATTGCGGACGCCATCGGCGCCACCCTGGATCGCTGGTCGGGGGGAAGTGTATCCTCCCTGCAATGCGTGCTCGATGCGGACCGTTGGGCGCGCGAAACCGCTGAAACCTATATACGAGATCGGGTTCTGTGCTGAATATTGCTGCTTTCCTCGTTGTTATCGGCGTGCTCGTTTTTGTCCACGAGCTGGGCCATCTACTGGCCGCTAAAGCCGTAGACATTGAGGTTCCGCGCTTCTCCATCGGGTTCGGCCCCCGCGTAACCGGCTTCCAGTGGGGCGAGACCGAGTATGTAATCTCGGCGCTCCCACTCGGCGGATACGTTCGCATGGCCGGCATGGAGGAGCTGGAAGGGATCGAGGGTGGCAGTGACGACGAGCCGTTAGAAGAGCGGGTGCCGGGACCCCGCGATTTCGACTCGAAGCCTCTATGGGCCAGGGCGATAGTTATCTCTGCTGGCGTCATAATGAACTTCATCTTCGCAGTGGTGGTCTTCGCCGGAATCGCCTTCTTCTACGGCGAGCCCATCAATCCGGTGACCCGCGTCGAGGTCACAAACGCCGACCAACTGACAGGAGTTGCCGCGCCCCTCGCCACCATACCGGTTGGCGCCGAGCTGTCCGCAGTGAACGACCGACCGGTGGAAAGCTGGAACGAGGTGCAGGACGCGCTCGCCGCGGCGCCCGCCGGCGAGCTGACCCTTTCCTTCGAGTCTGCCGATCCCGTAACGCTCGACCTTCCTGCGGCCGACTCCGAGCGTGTGGCCGCTCTCCAGCCTCTCGATCCGTTCTTCGAGCCGGTCATAGGGCAGGTCGTTTCCGGCAGTCCCGCCGACGAAGCGGACATCCAGTCTGGCGATCGCGTTGTTAGAGCCGCTGGCCAGGATGTGCGGTCGTGGGGTGACCTCGTGGTAATCATCCGTGACCATCCGGACGAAGCTCTGGTATTGGAGATCCAGCGCGATGGTCGGCCGCTGCAGGTTTCCGTGACACCAGAAGCCGAGACCGAGCTTAACGCCGAGCTCGAGCGTGTGGAGATCGGCAAGCTAGGTGTCGGCCAGCTCGTGGAGCTGGAGCACCGGCCGGTGGGGCTTGGCGAGGCCGCGGTGCACGGTGTTGTGGTCAGCTGGACGACCTCGGCGATGATAGTCGAGCTGGTTGGCGACCTGTTCACTGGCGAAGCCTCTCCGCGCAGCCTCGGCGGGCCGTTGGCCATCGGTCAGTTATCCGGTCAGGCGGCGCGGTTCGGGCTGGACAGCTTCTTCACGTTCATGGCACTGCTCTCCATCAATCTCGCCGTGCTGAACCTCCTCCCCATCCCCATTCTGGATGGCGGGCAGCTCCTATTCATCGGCCTCGAGGCGGTGCGCGGCAGGCCACTTTCGCTGGAGCAGCGCCTGCGCATGTCGCACGTCGGCCTCATAATCGTCGTAGGGATAATGGTATGGGCCATGACGAACGACGTCCTGCGGTTTCTGGGGATCTGACCGGCCACAGTGGCGGGCTTGAACATAGTCCCTTAAACGGCTAAATTATTGGGTTATTCGAAGGACGCGGCCGCGGTCGATACCAACGGACCGGCCGGGATGCGTTCGTTCAGTTTTCAGCCAGGAGCGTTGAGCTATGGATCGGACCCAGCTTGAACATATCGAGGCCCGTCTCCTTCGCGAGCGCGAGCGCGCGCAGCGGTCACTCGGTAGATTTCAGGAGCAGTCGATATCCCGCGATTCAGCGGACTCCGACCTCTCCAGCTATTCCTTCCACATGGCGGATCAGGGGACCGACGCAATGGAGCGTGAGAAGTCGTTCCTGTTCGCCAGTAAGGAGGGTCGTTACCTCTACCGGATCGAGGAGGCGCTGAGGCGGCTTTACAACGAGCCGGAGAAATTCGGCATCTGCCACAGCTGCAAGTCGGAGATCCCGTTCGACCGGCTCGACGCACTCCCGCACGCCCGCTACTGCCTGGACTGCAAACGTCGCGAGGAGGAGGAAGCGGCCGCCTGAGTTTACTGGCGCGTTATATGAAAAAACGGGGGATTCGCACTAGCGAATCCCCCGTTTACTATAATGTCGCCGCCGCCCCCAACTGGAGTAATACGCCGGGCAGGATCAATCCAGGATCGAGCGCTGCTCCACTTCTCCGTTCTGAATGCTATCAGGAGGCACTATGCTGTCTGCTGCCGGCGGGGTAGACGGATCCGTCCCGGGCAGGCAGACGCGCTCCAGTGCGATACCCATAATCGCTGTCGCGCATGGCCCGTTAATAGATTGTACGAGCACGCCGGCGCCTGCCGAGGTGCCCGCGGGTGTCATCCCCTGGGGCAAACACCCTGCGCTGAGGAGCAATATGGCAGTTGCAATGAGAATTCGCATGGAAAGTCCTTAACAAGAGAGGCTATAGTCGGGCAGCAAAATGCCTGCCGTCCAGCCGTGCGATCGTGCAGAAGCCGCCGACCCAGATCCAGCCCGGCGCTCAGAAGAGCGACATCTGATCGGGCATCCGAGATCGGCGGAGAGCGGAGATATCGATCGGATCGAGCGGTCTATCCTGAAGTCCCAGCTGCACATCGCCATCGAAGTTAAGTCTATCGAGGGCATCCCCAACAACATCGTGCGCCAGTCCGGGATCGTTGGAGCGCTCGCTGAGGTGCGCCAGAACGACCGATCCGAGCGAAGAGTGGTATAGCTCGCCAATCAGCTCAGCGGCCGCCCTGTTCGAGAGATGCCCATGACTACCGGCGATGCGAGCCTTGATGGACCAGGGATAGGGGCTCTCGCGAAGGAGGATCTCATCGTGATTCGCCTCCAGGATGAGCAGGTCGCAATCCCGAAGAGCGTGCCGGACGGTGGCGGTCGGGCGGCCCAGATCCGTGGCGATGCCCATCTTCTCGCCGGTGGCGGCTTCGGTAACGGTCACAGCCACCGGATCCACGGCATCGTGGACTGTCAGAAATGGATCCACCACGAGTTCGCCGATCTCCAGCGGCGTCGAGCTAGCGTATTCCCTGATCTCTTCGGTTCCGTCCAGGAGCTTTGCACACGCGGCGCGGGTGGGGGCGGTGAGGTAGAGCGGGATCTTCCAACGTCTCGCCAGGATCCCCATGCCGCGCGTGTGGTCGCCATGGTCATGGGTCACCAGCAGTCCTTCGATCGAGTCCGGCGCGACCTCCACGGCGGCCAGGCGACGCTCGAGGTCGCGCCCGCTGAAGCCGGCATCGATGAGCAACCGGCAACCGCCGGCCTCCACGAGTATAGAATTGCCAGCGCTGCCGCTTCCCAGGACGGTTACTCTCATGGTGCTACTACCCCGCGTCCCGTCCGTCCGGTTCCCCCTCGGCTCGACATCGTTCCCATGCACGCAGAAGCTGCTGCCGCATGCCGTCCGTCAAAGTGACCTCGCGCCTGGCCATCGCCCGTTCAGCGACCTGCATGAACTTGTCGCACTGGTAGGTAACGAGCGCATCGCCGGTGCCCCAGCTGAATGGTGCGACGTACTTAGGCGGCATCGCGGCGCCATAGAGGTTGCTGCCCGCGCCGACGACCGTTCCGGTATTGAGGAGCATGCCGATACCTGTCTTTACGTGATCGCCCAGGAAGCAGCCGAGCTTCGTTTCGCCCGTATCGACCTCACCGGAGGGTGTGTGGATACGCACGCTCCCGTAATTGTTCTTCAGATCGCTGTTGGTGGTCTCAGCGCCGAGGTTCACCCAGCGACCGAGATAGGCGTGGCCGATGTGCCCGTCGTGTGCCTTGTTGACGTACCCGGCGCAGACACTTTCAGCCAGCTCACCGCGTATCCTGCACACCGGCCCGATCGACACAGACTCGACACTCCCACCCAGAACCGAGGAATACGGGCCGACGTACGCAGGGCCGGCGAGTCGGGTGAAAGCGCGAATCGTAACTCCGCGCCGCAACCAGATGGGGCCGTCCGTGGTATCGAGAGCGACACCCGGTTCTATCCGAGTCGTGGCATCCCACACGAGCGGATGCGAGCCCCAGTGGTGAACACCGGGTGGAAGCGGCCGAGCGGTCGATGCCGGGTAGAGCGCGGCGATATCGGTCGCGACCTGATCGGGGTTCCGGGAGACCAGCTCCCAAACATGCCGCAGCACCCTTCCAGGAAGGTCGAGCGCTGCGCCAGCATCGTGTGTTGGAGTGGCCGACTTCGGGGCGAGGAAGAAGTCGGCAGGTGGAGCGGGCGCTCCCGCCGGCGCGAACCACCCGACGATTTCGCCATCCATCCGAACTGTTGCCGGCGCGTCGGGCGCGCTACGAAAGTTGGCGGTCCAGTCCGGTACGGCGCGTGAAAGCAGAAAGAGGCGCGCCCCATCGGTCGGCGCGGCTGTCAGGCTGACCACGGGTGGGGCCTCGGCCTCGTCGAAGCCAACCAGGTGATCCGCTGCCAGATGGACCGATGCTCTGAGGTCCAGCACCTTCTCGGCCCGCTCGCGGAGAGTGAATGCTCCGAAGAGGAGCTCGCCGGCGGGGCGGGTCAGCGCGTACGGCTCCCAGTTCTGGGCTACGCTATCGTCGAACGGAACGAGGGAGATATCAGGCATCCAGGAGGCGGTGAGGGTCAGTCGAGGGTCCGCAATCTCTCCGGTAGCTTGGCGACCAGCGCCTTGAGATCTGCCGCCCGTTCGCGTTTTGTTACGAAGGTGACGCCCGCGGTGCGAACGACGATGAGATCCTCCACACCGAACGCAACGATCGGACCGTCATCAGCATAGAGAACGCTGTTCCGCGACTCCACGGGAAACGCATCGCCCACGCTGGCATTTC
Source organism: Longimicrobiaceae bacterium (assembly GCA_035690925.1). GTDB lineage: Bacteria > Gemmatimonadota > Gemmatimonadetes > Longimicrobiales > Longimicrobiaceae > DASSKB01. Next base: position 13,191 of record DASSKB010000109.1, on the reverse strand, counting down.
CGTCGCTATCGAGCGGCCGGGAGCGGAAAATGGCGTCCCATGCGCCGACATCGTCCCAAGCGAAGTCCGCGCGGAGTACGGCCACGCGATCGGACCGCTCCAGCAGTCCCTCATCGACCGATATGGTCGGTGCCCGACTGAAGAACTCTTCCACGCCACCTTCCCGGACTATAGGAATCAGCTCAGCGAGCTCGGGCGTGTGCAGTTCCATCTGATCGAGCAGGTCAGAAGCTCGCCACACGAAGAGCCCGGTATTCCAGAGGTAGTCGCCCGACTCGATATACGTCTCAGCGGTGGCGCGGTCCGGCTTCTCAACGAAGGCCGCAACCTCGTTGCCGGTAACCTCGTCAGCGGTCGTTTCGCCCGAAATTGCAGGGAGCGCATCACCTACACGGATATAGCCGTAGCCGGTTTCGGGCCTCGTAGGAGGCGCGCCGATGGTGAAAAGCCGGCGGTGCGCGGTCGCGAGCTCTGCGGCGTGAGCGAGCAGGGCGCGGAACGCTTCGGGCGGCTGGATAATATGATCGGCGTGCAGCGAGATCATAACCGCGTCCGGATCACGGCGCTCGATCTCTGCCGCGGCCCAGGCCAGTACGGGCCCGGTACCCGCCGCGCGCGGCTCGATCAACAGGTTCCCGGGACCGAGCTCCGGCAGTGCGGCACAGATGGGATCCGCGAGCGAGGCGCCTGTAAGGATTCGTAGACGTTCCGGCGGGACGAGCGGAAGAATGCGGGCTACCGTATCCTCTATCAGCGATCGGTCGGACGCGAGATGCAGCAACTGCTTGGGGCGGCTGGGTGTGCTTGCCGGCCAGAAGCGTGAGCCTATCCCGCCCGCAAGTATGACCGTCCAGATATGTCGCGAGTTGCCCGACTCAGTCGAAGATGTCATCGATGCGTGCGAGAAGTTTGTTGGGGCTGAACGGCTTGGTGAAGAAGTCCGTCGCGCCGAGCTCCAGAGCGCGTGTTCGGTCCGCGTCCTGCCCTTTGGCAGTCAGGATGATGATGGGAGTGCGCTGGCGAGCAGGTAGGCGACGCGCCTCGGCAAGAACGTCCAGCCCGCTGACATGGGGCATCATGATGTCCAACAGCACCAGATCGATCGGCTCATCCCCACGCAGTCGGTCCAGCGCCGCCTGCCCGTCGGCGACGAGGCTGACTTCGTAGGGCCCACGCTCCAGCTTCAGCTGGACGATTCGCCCGATGTGCGGCTCGTCGTCGGCCACCAGCACGTGACGCGTAGGAGTCATCAGGTAGTCAGAGCCAGATAGTCAGAGCAGAGCCGCAAAGCGCTCACGTCCCGTCCTCAGCTCCCGGAGGAGCGGCGCGAATCCCACATCGCTGCGTAGCAGAACCGCCAGAATAAGGTCATCCGATACAGGTACCACAATCGCGACGTGGCCAGCGAACTCGAGCACTGCCGTGCTGAAGCCCCGCATGTCGCCGGCATGGCCAAGCTGCTCGGACGCCCTCGCGATCTCGGGCACCACGGCGGAGGTAGTTTCCGTGTCGAGGGCATCCGCATGACCCAGGTGCTGGATCAGAAGGCCGTCGCGCCCCAGCATCAGAACGTGATCGACACCCGGATGATCCTGGATCGAGCTTAGCACCTCATCGAGCGAAGACATACAGGGAGCTCCGGAGGCGAGAAATTGAGGAGAATCTATTGGTCGATGAACCGCTTGGACGGCGGAGGCGGCAACCTATGGGCCAGGTGGGGTAGAGTCAAGGATCTAGCCGTGCTCTCGCCTTGACTCCAATGCCTCATTTGGAGTATGGTTAGGCCCTCATTCTTTAAGGAGCTGCCCTACGTGAGTCTAAATAAATTTGTACTGGTTATCCTCCTCGCCAGCGGCCTGTCCGCGTGCGGTGGCGACCCATTCTTCCGGCGTGACCCGGTGCTTGCAACCGATACCATCGAAGTAGCAGCGCCTACGCCCGCAAATGAAGGACTTCCGACCGCGCTGGATATCACCACCAACGGCTTCAGCATAGCTGGTGGACGATTCCCCGAACGGACCGAGGATGCGCAGAGGTGGGATTTCGCCATCAGGCTGGAAGACGGCAACCTGGTGTTCAAGCCGCTGGGCGCGTTCGGGATAGATTCCCGCGCGGCCATCACCCGACCTCTGGGGGGCGAGACGTTCGAGGGCCTCGAGGAAGCTCCGCCGCTGAGTGCGTTCGTCTCCGACAGTACGGTGGTCATCGAGATGGGCGCTGTGTACGCGGCCCGTTCGCGTGAGCCGGCCACGGGATGCTCGCAGTACGGGAAGTTGCAGCCATTGGAGGTGAACGTCGCTACCGGCCGCGTCAAGCTCGTGGTAACCACTAATGGCCAGTGCGGCGACCCTCGTCTGGTTCCGGTCGACTGAAGGTGCTCGATCTAAGACGTATCCGGCAGGAACCGGAGTCGGTCAGACGAGAGCTCGCGGTCCGAGGCAAACCTTCCGAAACGGACGCGGCAGTACTTACGGTCCTGAAGCTGGACGAGGAGCGTCGCACCATCATCGGCGAGGTCGACGCGCTCAAGGCGCGCCGAAACGCGGTGTCACAGGAAGTGGGAAAGCTGAAGAGGCAGGGCGACTCGGCCGATGATGTGATTCTGGAGATGCGCGGCGTATCCGAGCAGATCCGAGTTATAGACGGGCGATTGCGGGAGATAGAGACGGAGATCGACCAAATCCTGCTCAATACTCCTAATACGCCCCACGAGTCTGTCCCCCCGGGTGGAGAAGAGTCCAATCTACTGGTACGCGAATGGGGAGATATCACCGAATTCCCGTTCGAACCGCGCCCTCACTGGGAGCTGGGCGCTGACCTGGGGATATTCGATCTTCCCACCGGTGCGAGCGTGAGCGGTAGCGGCTTCCCGGCATTCAAGGGAGCGGGCGCGAAGCTTCAGCGCGGGCTCATCAACTGGATGCTCGATCTGCATACCACCGAGCATGGGTACACCGAAGTCGTCCCCCCATACCTCGTCAATCGCAGTGCGATGGTGGGGACGGGTCAGCTGCCCAAGTTCGAGGACGATGCCTACAGGGTGGAGTCGGACGACCTCTTCCTGGTGCCGACCGCTGAGGTTCCCGTCACCAACTTCCATCGCGAAGAACTGCTCGACCCGGACCGACTCCCGATAGCATACGTGGCCTACTCACCCTGCTTCCGTCGCGAGGCGGGGGCAGCGGGCAAGGATACGCGGGGGCTCCTGCGGCTGCACCAGTTCGACAAGGTGGAGCTGGTACGATTCGAGCGACCTGAGAACTCCGAGGCAGAGCTGGAGCGGTTGACCGGTCACGCGGAGCGGGTACTGCAGCTCTTAGGGCTTACTTACCGAGTCGTCCTCCTGGCAGGTGGCGACCTCGGCTTCTCGAGTCGAAAGACGTACGACCTCGAAGTCTGGGCGCCCGGTGTGAAGCGCTGGCTGGAGGTGTCCAGCTGCTCCAATTTCGGCGACTTCCAGGCGCGGAGGGCGGGAATCCGGTACAGGCCCGGCGCTGGTGAGAAGCCGGAGTTCGCGCATACGCTGAATGGCTCGGGGGTGGCGTTGCCCCGAACGATCGCCGCACTTCTGGAGAATGGTCAGCTGGAGGACGGATCTGTCACAGTGCCGGAAGTTCTTCGCCCCTATGTAGGGACGGATCGGTTCCGGGCTTAGGAACCGCAAATGCAACGTCGTTACTGGCCGACCGCCCTGGGTCTTCTGGCCGCCGCCGTGCTGGGCTGGTACCTGCTGTATACCGAGCTGCTGGTGCGGGAGATGCGGAGTGACGCGGTAGTCCAGTCCCGCATATACGTCCAGATTCTCCAGGGTCTGAACGACCGTCAGGAGGGCGCGGCCGAGCTGACGCTCCTGAACCTCTCTGAAGAGATTCAGAGACTCGGCGTCCCCATAGTTGTCGCAGATCCTGACGGAATCCCCGCCTACACCAGTAATCTCCCCTTCGAGGTCGATCCGAACAGCCCTGAGGACCAGCGCCGGATTTACCTATACATGCAGGAGCTCGCCAGACTGAACCCCCCGGTCGTTGAGCCGGGCATCGGCACGGTTTACATAGGTGATCCGCCGCTCGTTCAGCGTCTCCGGTGGGTACCATGGTTACAGGTTAGCGCTCTGGCGTGCCTGCTGATCGCAGCGGCTTGGATGATCCGGCACAACCAGCGAGTAGAGCGCGAGCGCATATGGGCCACGATGGCGCGCGAATCCGCCCATCAGATGGCTACACCGCTCTCCTCACTCACCGGTTGGGTCGAGATCCTCAGACTGCCGACGCTCGAGCGAGAGAAGATGGCGTCGCTGCCGGCGGTTGCGGCAGAGATCGAGGCTGATCTGGATCGCCTGGAGAAGGTATCGCGACGCTTCGAGTGGATCGGCCGACCCATCCACCGCGACCCGGTGGATGTGCGCAGGATGCTGCGGACGCTCGAGCGCTATGTACGCGTTCGGATGCCGCAGCTCGGCAAGGGCGTCGAACTGGTTCTGGACGTTCCCGACACACTACCGCCGGTACTCGGCAACTCTGTGCTGCTGGAATGGGCGCTGGAGAATCTCCTTAAGAATGGTCTCGACGCGCTTGCTGGTTCCGGAGGCACCATTCAGGTCAGTGCCGAAATGCAGACCGCCCGGCGTGTCGCTATTCGCGTGGAGGATGACGGTCCGGGCGTGTCCGCGGCCGTCCGCACGAGCATCTTCGAGCCGGGTGTTACCACCAAGAAGGGCGGGTGGGGAGTGGGATTGTCTCTTTCCCGCCGGATCATCGAAGATGTGCACCGGGGCCGCCTGGTGCTCGTACCCACCGAGGTCGGCGCCACCTTTGTAGCCACATTGCCCATCGCCGACGGTGAGCAGCTGAACGAAATAGAGTCATGAGTGAAGAACCGGGCAGGATGAGCACCCTCAATCCTGAACAGCGCGAGGCCGCTGAGCACTTCGAGGGGCCGTTGTTGGTGCTGGCGGGTGCCGGGTCGGGGAAGACTCGCGTGCTCACAGTCAGGATAGCCAACCTCATCGAAGAGTTTGGTGTCGACCCCGCGTCCATTCTCGCGCTCACCTTCACCAACAAAGCTGCAGGTGAGATGCGCGAGAGGGTACGGACGCTGCTGGATCGCGATCCCGCGGGCATGTGGATCGGTACATTCCACGCGATCGGCGCGCGCATGCTGCGCAGGGACGCCACCCGGATAGGGTGGTCGCCCACTTTCCTCATCTACGACGCCGACGACTCACAGCGCGTAATCAAGCGCATCATCAAGGACGACCTGCGACTCGACCTGAAACGGTGGAGCCCCAAAGTTGTGCGCGGTGCTATATCAGCCGCGAAGAACGAGCTCGTCGGCGTGCAGGAGTATGCCGAACAGGCGCTGGATCCGTTCACCCGAACTGTCGCACAGGTTTACGAGCGCTACGCGCGGACGCTGCGTGAAGCCAATGCGTTCGATTTCGACGATCTGCTGGTGCGCCCCGTGGAGATACTCCAGGCCTTCCCGGACGTGCTGAATCGGTATCGTGACAGATTCCGTTTCGTGCTGGTGGATGAGTATCAGGATACCAATCGTGCGCAGTACACCTTCCTGCGCCTCATGGCAGGTGACGCCGCCAACCTCTTCGTGGTAGGCGATGACGATCAATCCATATACGGCTGGCGTGGGGCCGACCTCCGGAATATCCTGGATTTCGAGAAGGATTTCCCCAACGCCTCAATGGTTCGGCTGGAGGAGAACTATCGCTCTACCAGGACGATTCTCGAGGCGGCGAACCAGGTAATCTCCAGGAACGTGAACAGGAAGGGCAAAACGCTGCGAACGGGAAATGCCGACGGCGAGAGCCTGACGCTCGTGGAGATGGCCGACGAAGCGGACGAGGCGACATGGATCGTCTCTGAGATCCAGGCGCGCCTGAGCGATGACCCGGAGCTCGAGCCCCGGCACTTCGTAATTCTTTACCGGACGAATGCGCAGTCGCGGGCACTGGAGGAGGCACTCCGGAGAGAGGCCCTCCCTTACCGGATCGTCGGCGGGCAGCGCTTCTACGAGCGGCGCGAGGTCAAGGATGTCCTGGCTTATTTGCGTCTGGTTGCCAATCCGGATGATGATCAGGCGTTCCTCCGGATAGTCAATGTTCCGCGGCGCGGGATCGGGGATACGTCGGTTGCACATCTTGCGGAGTGGGCAGGACGCGAAGGAGTATCCCTGCTGAAGGGTGCCTCGCGCGCCGATGAGGTCTCTGCTATTCGCGGCGCTGCTACCGGCAAGTTGATCGAGCTGGCCGGATTGCTCGACGAGCACAGATCTCTGGCCGATCAGGGTATCGGCCTGGAGGAGATCCTGAGGTCGCTGGTTAGCGGGACGGGCTTCCTGGAATCACTCCGGGAGGAGGGCCCCGAGGGTGACGAGCGCATAGATAATGTCGATGAGCTGATTGCGGGTGCCGCTGACCTCCAGGCGCGATTGGATGAAGGCGATCCAGATCTTCTGGCCGAGATCGAGGAGAGCGGGGCAGAGCTGCGCACCATCGACATCTTTCTGGCGCACGTTGCGCTGATCGCCGACATAGATCAACACGACCCGACCGCAAACGCGGTCAGCCTGATGACCCTCCATAATGCCAAAGGCCTTGAGTTCCCGGTCGTCTTCCTGGCTGGTCTGGAGGAGGGTCTATTTCCTCTTTCGCGGGTATTCGACGAGCCAGACCAGATGGAGGAGGAGCGGAGGCTGTTCTATGTCGGCATAACACGCGCCGAGCGGAAGGTCTACCTGACTACCGCGCGTAGGCGGCGGCGCGGGCGCGAGTGGTTGGACTCTGTACCTTCCAGCTTTCTGGAGGCTCTGCCCGGCGAGCTGATGGATGTGCGAAAATCGGCTCGCCTGCTCGAGCGCACGTCCTCATATCGACCCTGGCGACGACAGGCTGCAACGCTCCCGCCGCGGCGCCGAGAGCGATTGGGGATGGAAGCGCCGCTGGCGCCTGCCCGCGATGCGGAATACGTCGACTACGCTGATACGCAGGACCCCGTACGACTGGTCAAGGGCGCGCGTGTTCGCCATCCGCAGTTTGGTGCGGGCACGGTAAAGGAGCTTTCCGGCGGTGGGGTGGATGTCCGCGCCACTATCGACTTCGACGACGGCGAGAGGAAGAAGGTTGTCGTACGGTACGCGAACCTGCAGCCCGAGTGGGAATGAAGGATCCTCGCGCGTGGGGGGCTGCGATCGATCGGGACGATGTGAGGCGGCTTGCTGCACTTGCAAGGATCCGGCTGGGGGACGATGAGGTGCAGTCGCTCAGCGATGACCTCACTTCGATTCTTCGGGTCTTGCTGCCGCTGGATTCGCTGGATGTCTCCGAGCTGGCCGGCCGGCCTCCTGTAGACGCCGAGCAGATCGCTACAACACTCCGGCCCGATGAGGTCGCCCCCACCCACGTCCACCGCCCGCTCACCGAGCTGGCGCCGTCGTGGCGGGAGGGTTTCTACACTGTCCCGCGCATCCCGGCGCTTGATCCGGAGGCTAGGTCAGGAAACGGTAGTTCAGAAGAGTGAACCTCGCATCACCTATGCAGCCGATCGCATCGCTGGCTCGCTCGCTGCACTCCGGAGCCATAGCGCCGGATGACATTCTCCGAGAAGCGGCCCTCGCACTTGCTGTGGCGGACTCCGGACCGGATCCGATCCACCCTTTCATCCAGTCGAACCTCACCGAACGGTCTTTCATCCGGGCTACCGGCGCGCTCGCGGGAATCCCAATCGCCGTCAAGGACAACATCGCTACTGTCGATTTCCCCACTACATGCGGATCCCGCATCCTCGAGGGGTATACGTCGCCGTTCGATGCGACGGCAGTAAAGAGATTGCGAGCAGCTGGAGCGGTTATCGTCGGGAAGACCAACCTCGACGAGTTCGGAATGGGTTCTTCTACCGAGTACTCGGTGTTCGGTGTGACCAGGAACCCGCACGATCGGTCTCGCGTGCCGGGCGGCAGCTCGGGCGGATCCGCGGCGGCCGTCGCCGCCGGTATTGTGCCCGCGGCTCTCGGGTCGGAAACTGGTGGTTCCGTTCGCCAGCCGGCTGCCTTCTGCGGAGTGGTGGGCCTGCGACCTACATACGGTCGCGTCTCGCGAAGTGGGCTGATAGCGTTTGCCTCGTCACTCGATCAGGTGGGTGTCCTCGCCCGCACCGTGGCGGACGCGGCTCTTGTCCAATCTGTGGTGGCAGGTCACGATCAGCGCGATTCAACCTCCTCCCGGCGGCAGCTTCCCGAGTTCGACGGTGACGGCGATCTGGACGGCACTGTCATCGGTGTGCCTGGTGAGTATTTCCCCGACCACCTGGACCCCGGCGTTCGATCGCTTTGCCGCGCTGCACTTCGACGTATGGAGGCGTGCGGCGCAACCATTCGCGAGGTCTCGCTTCCACATACCCGCCTCGCCATCACTGCCTATCACGTCATAGCGGGCGCGGAGGCATCATCCAACCTGGCGCGCTTCGACGGTGTCCGCTACGGCGCCAGTGCTATCGATCCCCCCACTCCGGGCGACCTGTACGAGTTGACGCGCGCCAGGTTTGGACCGGAGGTGAAGCGACGGATACTGCTCGGCACGCACCTCCTCTCCCATGGCCATGGATCTGCGCACTACCAACGGGCGCAGAAGGCCAGGGCGCTCGTCTCCCTCGACTTCGATTACGTATTCGCATCCGGTGTCGATGCCATCTTCACGCCCACCACACCCGCTCCAGCGTTTCGAATTGGTGAGCATATCGGTGACCCGGCTTCGATGTATGGCTCGGATGAGTTCACTGTGCCGGCCAGTCTTGCGGGTGTTCCCGCGCTTTCTCTGCCGATCGGGTTCCGCGACGGCCTGCCCGTAGGCGGACAGCTCATATGCGGCAGGTGGGAGGAAGCGCGACTTATGAGAATCGCTGCGGGCCTGGAGACCGCTCTGCTATGAACGACGGGATGCAGGTCGAGCCTACCATCGGGCTGGAGATTCATGTACAGCTCAATACGAGTAGCAAGTTGTTCTGCCGTGATGCCAACGTATATGGCGCCCCTCCCAACACACACGTCTGCCCCGTGTGTCTTGGATTCCCGGGAGCGTTGCCTGTCGTCAATGAACGAGCGATAGAACTGGGTATCCGTGCCGCCCTGGCTCTCGGTTCTGACGTCCTGGAGAGGTCCGGCTTCGCCAGAAAGAACTACTTCTATCCCGATCTTCCGAAGGGCTATCAGATCACACAGTTCGAAGAACCTCTCGCAAGAGGAGGTGAACTCGGCGTGCACACCAGTGGTAGCAGCACGACCATTCGTATCCGCGGACTCCATCTCGAAGAGGACTCCGGCAAGCTGCTCCACGATCGGCTGGACGCCGCCACAGCGATAGATTTCAACCGTGCCGGCGTCCCGCTCCTGGAGATCGTCACTGAGCCCGATCTACGTTCCGCAGCCGAGGCCCGCTCGTTCCTCAAGACCTTGAAGCAGCTTCTCGAATACCTCGACGTCAGTGCTTGTAATATGGAGCAGGGCCACCTTCGCGTGGACGCCAACATTTCGGTGAGACAGGTCGGCGTGGACCGCCTCGGCTCCAGGACGGAGATCAAGAACCTCAACTCGTTCGGTAATGTGGAGCGGGCCCTCAGTTTCGAGATAGCCAGACAGGAGGCGATCCTGGCCGCTGGCGATGTGGTGAACGCCGAGACACTCCTCTGGGATGAAAGCGCCAGGGGGACGCGGGGGATTCGGTCCAAAGAGCAGGCGGCCGATTATCGCTATTTCCCCGAACCGGACCTACCTCCGCTGATCGTCTCGGGCACTACTATCGATACGATGCGCGAGAATCTACCAGAGTTGCCGTGGGTGCGGCATGCCAGGTTTCAGCGGGATTACGACCTCCCGGCCACCGCGGCAAGTCTGCTGACAAGAACGCGCGACACGGCTGATTACTACGAAGAGGTGGTGGAGCGCGGGGCGGCACCCCGAACGGCGGCGAACTGGATGACCGGTGATCTTCTAGCGGCGGTGAACGCCTGTAAATCCTCGTTTGCCACGTTCGCCGTCAGGCCCGTTGAGGCCGCAGCCCTGCTCAGGATGTTGGATGCAGGGGATATCCGTCGCCCGCTCGCGAGAACGATCCTCAGCCGGATGATAGAAACAGGCCGATCCGCCGCCGAGCTGACGGAGGACACGGGGCTGCTCGACAGTCTGGACGAAGATGCCACTAAAGAATTGATCGACGAGATCCTTCAGACGAACCCTGACGCGGTGAGACGGTATCGAGCGGGGGAGGTCAGGCTGGAAGGGCACTTCGTTGGTCAGGTGATGCGGCGGTCGGGGGGAAGGGCAGATCCTGAGCTTGTCCGCACCAGGTTGCGGAGGAAGCTTTCCGAATAGCCGCCGTCATGTGTCTCGATCCGGCAGCTGTACCGGCATCACTTGTGCACCGCCACCTAGCGAGTTTGTGAACCACCGGGGGGGTGGGTAAATTGTAAAGCCTCCCAATATCAAGTCGCCCAAACTGTTGGAAGGATTGATGATAGCAGGAACCACGAGCGACCAGGAAGCACCCAGAAAATCCAACGAAGGCGACCTTCCCGTCCCACCGCACCCGTTCACGGTTGTTGGGGTCGGCGCGTCCGCCGGCGGCCTTAGGCGCTTCAGGGATTCTTCGACGCTGTCCCCGCCGATAGCGGTATGGTCTACGTCGTGATCCTGCACCTGGATCCCGATCGCGAAAGTCAGATGGCCCACCTCCTCCAGAACCGAGCTTCCATTCCTGTAAAGCAGGTCACGAAACCAGTCAAAGTAGAACCCGATCACGCCTACGTGATTCCTCCCGGTCAGGAGCTTTCTATGGTGGACGGAACGATCCAGTTGTCGGATCGTGAACCCGGCCAACATGCCCCGATCGACCTCTTTTTCACGACTCTGGGCGATGCGTACGGGCCGGCGTCCGTCGCTGTCGTTATGTCTGGCACTGGCTCGGATGGATCCGTCGGGCTGCGTCGGCTCAAGGAAGCTGGCGGAATCACCATTGCACAAAAGCCGGAAGAGGCGGAGTACGACAGCATGCCGCGTAGCGCGATGGCCACCGGACAGGTGGATATGGTGCTGGCAGCCGGTGAAATGCCCGGCGAGATCATCCGAATCCAGCGTAGCAACACCGAACTACCCACCGGCGCCGAGGCCGAATCGCCGCCCGCGACCGACGAGGCGATTCTCCGGCAGATCTTTGGCCGTCTGCGGGGGAAGACCGGGCATGATTTCAGTGACTACAAACGCTCGACGGTCCTGCGCCGAATCGATCGCCGACTTCGATTCAATCGCCTTACTACGCTGGCCGACTACCTCGAACGTCTCCGCGAGGACCCCGGCGAGATCGACGCCCTGTTCAGGGACCTGCTTATCTCGGTCAGCAGCTTTTTCCGCGACGCAGACGCGTTCGAAATGGTCGAGCGCGAGGTGATCCCGAAACTTTTCGAGCACAAAGGACCAGAGGACCAGGTGCGGGTGTGGGTTGCCGGATGCGCCACGGGTGAGGAGGTCTACTCGCTCGCAATGCTTCTGTGCGATCACGCATCCACCATCGCCGATCCACCCGACATTCAGCTGTTCGCCTCAGATATCGACGAGAAGGCGTGTGCACATGCTCGAGAAGGAGTCTACCCGGAGACCATCGTCGAGGACGTGTCGACCCAGCGACTCGAGCGGTTCTTCGATCGAGAAAATGGCGGCTACCGGGTGAAGAAACCGGTGCGGAAGCTGGTGCTCTTCGCCAGCCATGACCTCTTGAAAGATCCACCCTTCTCGCGCCTCGACCTCGTTAGCTGTCGCAATGTGCTCATCTCCCTGGATCCCGATGCGCAGCAGCGCGTTATCGAGAGCTTTTGCTACGCGTTGCGACCTGAGGGGTTCCTCTTTCTTGGTACGTCGGAATCCGCCGACGACCGCGAGCTTTTTGTGCCCATCGGCCCGAAGCAGCGGATTTATCGGCGGGGTGCAGTTTCGCATGCGGTCATACCACGGCTTTCAGTCGGCAGGGCACGTCGGCGATCGGTGGATCCCGCTCCAGGCTCCCGCGAGGCCGAAAGCAATTCCGGTGTTTCATACGGCGACCTCCACCAACGCCTGCTCGAAGCGTATGCCCCACCGAGTCTCGTCGTCAACGAGGATGGCGAGATTGTCCATCTTTCCGATCGCGCTGGTCATTTCCTTCGCCTCGCCGGCGGCGAGCCGACGCGTAGCCTCATCGACGGCGGTAATCTCTTCGTTAGAGCCCGCCGAGCGCGAGGTGGAGAGCGAGGCCGGCAGATGGTTTAGCGTACGGCTCCATCCGTACCGCTCCGCCGATGACCGCATCGACGGCGTGGTCGCCACCTTCTACGACATTACCGAACGCAAAAGGCTCGCGATTGAGGCCGACGCTGCGAAGGAGCTTGCCCAGGAGGCCAACCGCGTGAAGGGGGTTTTCCTCGCGACGCTTTCGCACGAGTTCCGTACGCCACTGAACGGGATGTTGGGGTATGTCGATTTGCTCCTCTTCGAGAAGGATCTAAGCGAGGTTCAGATTGGAAGGGTCGAACGCATCAAACATGGCGTCTGGCACCTCGCGCGGATGATCGACGAGATTCTCGCATTTGCCAAGTTGGATGCCGGACGGGAAGATCTCGCATGGGAGAAGGTCGATGCCAGGAAGATCGTTGAAGAGGCGGCCGAACTCGTCGAGCCTGGCGCGCACGCGAAAGGCCTCAAGTTTACTATGAAATTGCCCGATTCCGCCATCGAGATCGAGACGGATTCGGGAAAGGCACGCCAGATCCTTGTCAACCTGCTGGGGAATGCGGTTAGGTACACCGAAAGTGGTGAGGTTTCCTTCGATCTTCGCCTCGATGACGGGGATGGCGACCGCGCGGTATTCACCGTGCGCGATAGCGGAATCGGGATCGCCAATGAGAATCAGGAGTTGGTTTTTGACCGATTCTGGCAGGTGAGGGGGGGACTAACCCGAACGGCCGGAGGTACAGGTCTCGGCCTTGCCGCCGCGCGCGAATTCAGTCGCCTTCTCGGCGGCGATGTCCTCGTATCGAGCGAGTTGGGAAAGGGAAGTGTGTTCAGCCTCTGGTTACCAGTCAAGTTGCCGTCGAGGTCACCCGTAGGGTGACGGGGTAGACGCAAGTATTGGCAGCGAGTTTCGCCGGTCCCAGTGTC
>DASSKB010000108.1:0-7939 GCA_035690925.1 Longimicrobiaceae bacterium | reverse complement strand
GATCACGGAGATGGGGATCGCCAGGCCGATCGCCACCGGGTAACGGATGTCGCGGAGGAAGAGGAGGAGCACCAGGAAGGCGAGGAATGCGCCCTGCACAAGGTTCTGCACCACATTATCTATAGCCTGCGAGACGAATCCCGCCTGACTCGTCGCCACCTCCAGCTCGACCGTAGGATACTGACGCCGTAGCTCGGTGAGCGTCTCCTCCACCGATTCAGCGACTCCCACCGTGTTTGCGCCCGCCGTCTTGAAGATCAGCAGCCCCACGGATTCGTGGCCGTTGTAGCGCGCGATCGTCTCGCGCTCACGGAATCCGTCGGTGACCGTGGCGATGTCGCCGATCCGCAGGCCGGCGGTGGCGGGCGTGATCGAGTCCTGAGCCCCCGCGCTGCCGGGATAGATAGCCACATCGCCGATCTGCTCCACCGTTTGCAGCTCGCCCAGTGTCCTGAGCGAGTACCGGTAGCGGCCCCGGCGGATGGTGCCGCCCGGCGCACTGGCGTTCGCCGCTGCGAGCGCTGTGGTGACATCGGTGAGCGTCAGGCCGTACGCCTCGAGGCGCCGCGGGTCGACCTCGACCTGGATCTCCCGGTCCAGCCCGCCGGTGACCGCCGCCTGCGCGACCCCGTCGATCTGCTCGAGGCGCCGCTTGAATACCGATTCGGCGAGCTCCTTTAGCGCCGGCAGGTCCGACCCAGCGACGCTGAGCGCCATGATCGGCTCACTGCGTGGGTCCATGCGCAGAACGGTCGGGCGGGTGGCCATCTCCGGGAGCACATCCGCTATCGCGTCGAGCTTCTCGCGCACGCCGAGCGCCGCGAAGTCCATGTCGGTGCCCCACGCGAAGCGGAGCGTGACCAGCGAGAGGCCCTGCCGGCTCACGCTTTCGACCTCCTGCACCCCCGGCACGGAGCTCACCGCCTGCTCGACCGGCTCCGTCAGAAAGCGCTCGACCTCGGCGGGCGCGGCGCCGACTTCACCCGTATGAACTACCAGTTTGGGGTAGGCAACGTCCGGCAGCAGGTCGATGGGCAGACGTATGAACGAGATGATGCCAAGGAGCACGATCGCCAGGAAGAGCATGGCGACGGAGACGGGGCGGCGGATGGAGAGGCGGGGGAGGGACATAGGGGGAATTATGAATTTTTAATTTTGAATTTTGAATTGCGTGGGGGCGGGATTCAGCTTGGGCGGCCGCCTTCGTCGGCGACGTCCTCGACCAGCCGGACGCGCGCGTCGTGGATGAGGGTGTAGTGGCCGTCTATGAGGACGATTTCGCCGGGGATGACGCTGTCGGTCTCTGTGTTCGGGAGGATCTCGATCAGGGAGTCGTTGGCGAGGCCGGTGGTGACGTAGCGCCACTTCGCGAGGCCTCCCTGGTCATCGCCCTCGTAGACGAAGAGCATCTTCCTTCGATCGCTACTACGCTCGAGAATCGCGGAGCGCGGGACCAGGACCCGGTCGGCGAAGCGGCGCGCGTCGAGCGAAACGCGCGCGTACATGCCCGGCAGGACGCGACCACCGGGGTTGGGGACCAGGACTGTGACCTTGGCGGTCCTCGTTCCGCTCTCGACCAGTGGGTTGATGGTGGCGATCTCGCCGGTGAAGGTCTCGCCGGGATAGGCGGCGAAGGTGACGTGGGCATCGCGGCCGGTGGCAAGGTAACCGATCTCGCTCTCGAGCACCTGGACTTCGACCTTGATCGGGTCCAGGTCAACGACAGTCATAAGCTCGTCGCCAGGGACCACCCACTCGCCGGGGACCACCTGCACGCTGGCGGCGCGGCCAGAGAACGGAGACCCTAGCCTGGTCCGGAGAAGGTTCAGCTGGGCGCGCTGGAGACGGACCTCCGCGCCGCCCAGCCCACTCTTTGCGCGGGCGGCTTCGTGGCGGGCGGTGCGGATGGCCTCGTCTTCGATTTCATCGTCAAATAGGGTAAGCTCTTGATACGCCGCCTGTGCGTTGCGGACCGCCGCTTCCGCCTCTTTCACGTCAAGCTGGTACTGCGCCGGATCGATCGTCACCAGCACCCGGCCCTCGCCGACCTGCTGATTCTCGCGGACCGGCACGGAGGCGATGCGTCCGCCGACCAGCGCCGTAACAACCGTCTGCTTCCAGGCCGCCGCCTCGCCGGAAGCGCTTACTCCGAGCACGAGGGTGTCCCGCACAGCGGCCGCGCCGCGCACCGGTATCGCTATATTTGTCGCGAACGTCGAGGTCGCCGATACCACGCCCGCACCTTCGCTCGAGAAACCGCCGGATTCGTCCTCAGCGCCTTCGCCGCGAATCCGCGTGTAGATGCCGGATGCGAGGAGGAGCAGCACGACCGCGGCGGCGGCGAAGCCGAGAAATCTGCGCGAGCGGAGGAAGCGGGGAATTCGCATGGCCTGCGAAGATGGAGGGTGACGGGGAACGGAGCGGGATTGGTAACGTAATGCCCGGTAAGCTAGGGCACAACAACTGCTTGGAGAGAAGGACGGATTTGATCGCCCAAGCGCTCATGGGCAACCAAAGGGGATAGCTTAGATGCAAACCGTTCCATTCGCCTATGACGGGAAGCTTCTGCCCCTTAGATGCGCAGAAGCAGGGGTCTACGCCTTTGAATCTGCAGGACAGAGAGACCGGTCGCAATCGAATGAACGCTTCGCCCAAGGGGTAAAAGCTGTGAAGGTTGAACTTCCAGGGCGACTGGAGAGTCCAGCGTCACAACGAAAGAGATTACGCCGAAGCGCAAAAGATTCGTGAATTTGAAGCAAGCTTTCTATCTTACTACGTCAAAGCGAACCACGTACGGCACGTCATATTGGTCCTTAACAACCCCCCAAACCATACGCGGCTGCGCGTATAGGATCTCCAGCTCCTTCGCAGCTTCGAATGTGGCTATAATGTTTCCGCTTGCTCCATCCAAGACAATCCAATCAATAGGATCCGCACCGAACTCTTCGCGCCGAAGCCAGATGTTTCCGACAGTACCGATTACGAGGTCAGTGATTGGGATCTGATATCTTGGTATTTGTAGTGAATCACGGGCGTACTGGTCCGCCTCTGCGCGACTGATTCGCGCTTTGACAAAGAAGTCGCTATAGCGTGCTCGAATACTATCAACGGCCTCTGTTGGAACAGGTTTTGGTGGAAATCGATAACTGCGCGTTAAAATCGTATCGGTAAAGGATCGAATCTTTTCAACTGTGAATACATTCTCAGATGTCGAACTCGGAGAGTCACGATGCACTATGACGATTGATGATCCGTCTGGCGCGACATCCCACAGAGAATTCGTCGGCAGGGGATAATTGAAGTTGATGTTAAGCGGACCTCCTGGTTCGATTCTGCCCATCCGGCGCCCGATATCTAATGTTCCAAGAACCCCAAAGATTTCACCACTTCGGTCCATCCGATGAATTGGAATCGATGCGACGGATGGACGACTACTCGTACTTGGAACACCCAGCACAGTGCCGTCGCCGAATAGGACAGAAGGCCGAGTTGGGCGGGACGAAATGTCTAACAGCGGGCCCTCGAACCTGAAGGAGTCCAAGTATTCTCCCGTCCGGTCGAAGAAGCTTACCCGCGAGGCCGCCCAATCAACGACCCAGAGTGAATCTCCCCTCCAACCGAGCCGTCGTGGTCGTTGAAACTCTCCTGGACCGGTGCCTTGGCGTCCGATTTGGCGGAGGAATTTTCCGTTCGGTCCAAATACCCGAACGATTCCCTCCATCTCCTGCACGACGTAGATCGTCCCATCCTTTCCGACGGTTAGATCATTAACGTCCGTTAGCGTATAACCGGGAGCATCTAAGCTGCCGATTCGAACATCGGGGACAAGAGTCCAGCGTTCAACTGACGTTGAGCTTTGTGCCTGTGCAATCGGAGCGTGCAGCAAAAAGAATCCAGCAAAGATAATGTAGCGCATCGGGGAACCGATAGTTGAGGTGGCGTGGAGATCAGAGCCCCGAGTTAACTACATGATGATTGTCCGCAAGCTTGCAAGGGTGTCCTCCCGCTTTGCCTGAGTATAAACTCGAGCTACTATTGAGCCGTCGCATGGCCGCCGAAGAGTCTGTAACGATGGCGGCGCGACTTCAGCGTTATGTTCAGCAACATTGCTTGCAAAGAAAAATGGTGATTCATTGAGCGGACGAACTGGTCGCACAAGGTCAACCGGTGAACCCGCGATAGTTCCGTCCGGAAGCAGGAAAGTCATTCCACAACCTGATGATCCGTCCAAGCATCCCAGTTCTGAATCCTCAATGCAAATTGGCCCACACTCGTTAGAGTTAACAGGGCATCCGAGAAGGCATGAATCGCCTTCGCAGCCGCTGCACTGAGCGGTTGCAGTCGACGGGAATAAACTGAGGGCCGATACCAGAAATAGGAATGCTATCCAGGGATTGTAGTGGTTTTTCGTTATGCTTTCTCCTTGAGAGAGGGTCTTCACTCCAACGCCACCTATACATCACGATCTCCTGACTACCCAATTTTCGTACAGCCACTAAAATGGATTTATCAGGTATCTTTCCAGCGAAGCCGAACGGGGCCTCGATTTCCGTACGACGAAGTTGCCGACCGCGTTGATCAAACAAGAGTAGGACGCGCCTATCGCTTCGCGCGTCTGCAATAGTTTGGATGAAATGATTTGAAAACTGAACCACGGATAAAGCCTTCCACAGCGGATCACTCCAAACAACGCTGTCATCAACCGCTCCCTTTCGTGGTAGCCACGATTCATCTGCGGCAAAACTGATCTGAACGGTTCCGGCGGAGTCCACCATTATAGTGGAGAATGGTGGGTCTGTCCTTGTTAGTAGTGCATATTTGCCCGCCGAGCCTAGGCGAATATCGCCGCCCCCAATTCCCAAATCAATTTCGTAGATTTCTCGGCTTGTCATATCCGATCCAAGAAATGATAGCGAGTAAATCCCTGAAGAATCGCGCCCACCTATAAACCACCCATGATCGCTTCTCACTGCTGCGGAAGCTTCGATAGCGGAATCGAACCTCTCAGATGACGTAATTACCCCGGAATTCACTCGATAAATCGTGTTGTGGCCTCCGTCAATTATTTCGATCGTTTGTTCTGCCACAAATGCAGCCCCCACAGGTTTCTCAAGAGCACCCGCTCCTACCTCGTAAAATCCATCGCTCGATAGCACCAGAAGGTAGGAAAGACTGGGCGACCGAAGAACGAGTGAACCACGTTCGGATGCCTGAAGCGTTATAACTTCGAATGAATCTGGTAGTTCGTAAGTAGCAATCTGCTCCAACGCCAATCTAGGCATTGACTGGCCCGCGATCACCGATGCTGACCCTAGCCACCACAAGATTAGCAAATAACCTAAAGAAGATGTCGGGACTGACATGAGCCCGCGCTTGGTAGGATGGCGATAAATGTCAATTGGCGCCGACGAGCTTGAACACGTCATAAGCACTCCTTTAGTTGTTCCGTTGTTTTACTATTGCGTGGAGGGGGCAAAAAAGTCAAGGATTTATTTGTCGCGTCCGACATGTTTCACGAGAATCTGTCAATTCGATCTTCGCAATCCATCTACCCGTTGTGGGTTCTCTAAAAGATGTCGCGGTTTCTCTCCAAACTTTGTCGCCACCGGGCGGAGCTACACACGTCCTCCGTGGGTAAGATGACCTCCTCTTTCTGGTGGCGCGTGTGTTACGAGCGACTCTTCCAAATGACGGTCCAGCGCTGCATGAGAGAGTTTGCCGATCAGTTCATCCGCCGTGGTGAAGCGAGCCTCGAAGCCGTTCTGAATAGCGCGACAGGCGATCGCGACTCCGAGGTGCGTCTTCCCGCGACCAGGCGGGCCGGAGAGGATTGCTGAGCGGCCTTCGCTGACGAGCTCCGGGCCCAGTAGAGTGCCGAGCATCTGAAGCAACGCTCGTCTGAAAGGTGAAGTCGAATTCTTCGATCATGCGCAGGAAGGGAAAACTTTACCTTGCGTACAGAGCGGATGATTCGAGTCCCGGCACGGTTAGTGGGGAGGTGGAGTCGTTTGAGCATGGCGTGCAGATCGCCGAAACGATCGGATCTCTCATGATGCCACCTCCGTGGATGCGAGTCGCACGACGTACTCGGCTCCGTAGAGTTGCTGGAAGAGGCGCGCTTAAGCAGCCTCAGGAAACGAGCCTCGCCGAGTTCTTCGAGAAGCAGGAAGAGCCTCTCGACATCGGCCTTCCAGTTATAGGGGCGCGCATGAATCAGTTCGGTCAGATAACTCTCGCCGAGAGGGCCGAGCTCCAGGATGGGCTCTCTCATGAAGTAGAGACGCTTACGGGCGCCGGCGAGTGCGGCAAGCTGCTCAACGCGCTGGCCCTCCAGATAGCTGGTCGTGCCGACTCGGGGAAAGCGTGGGTGCGGGCCTCGAAGCGGGATCCGGCGGTGGTGATCCGCACCCGGTCCGGATACAGAAAGAGCGTCGCTGGGATCCCGCATGCTCCGGCAGGCATGGCATAGCGGATCCTCTGAAACTCCACCAGAGCCGTCGGTCCGACCTGTACGGGAAAGCGGAGTCCGTAGTCAGCAGGAGAAACGGCGAGTGGCTTCATACGCTCCTTCTCGGCAATGAGTCGCTCTGCCGGAATGATCTTGGTCGCGCGTGAGGGTCGCTCCTCATTGACGGTGAGGAGCCACTCCACTAGTTGGCCCGGCAGATCATGCTCCAGATCAGCGAAGCGGTGGGCGCGGAAGAAACTTCTCTTGACCCAGCCGACCAGATTCTCCACAGCACCCTTCTGCTGCGGGCTACGGGGGGAGCACAGCTCGATGGTTAAGCCGTAGTCGATCGCGACCTGCGCGAGCGTCTGATTCCAGCGGGGACGGCCATGCTCGTCGCGGCCGAGGACCACCGTCTTCGGATTGTCGAAGACCACTCGAAGCGGCACGCCCTCCGAGTGCTCAAAGGCGAGCAGAAGCGTGCGGGCGAGCGACTCGATCCGCTCGTCGGGCACTGACACCGCGAGTACTTGAGGCGGTACGCTGCGAAGCGAAGGCGCTGCTTTCGGCCATCCAGAAGCCGAATATCGATCTGGCCGAAGTCGAACTGTGCGAATTCTCCGGCTACGCCCTCAAAGCGGATCATCAGCTCGGCGGGCAGCTGCGGCTTCTCAAGGCGGACGACCCTGTAGAATGTCGCGGAACCGCCCGTGGACCGAATCGGAGGTTGGGGGCCGACCGACGCCGCGGTGGCGGCGCACGTCAGCGTCGTTCGCACCATCGACCGCAGGCTCATTGGCGATGCGCTGGATGGTGCGCGGAGTCACACCCATCTGAAGCGCGATTCCTTCGTAGGTTGTCCTGATTTCAAAAGGGCATGTACGGCGTGTCTGTCGAGCATTCGAAGCATCCTCCTCCGCCTCCGGCCGAGGGATCAACAACCCTGCGGGAACGGCGGAAACTTAGGTCAGAATGACCCCAGATGGCGACAGAATTTAGAGGATCAGCGACATCTTTTAGAGAACTCACATACGGAAAAGGGTGCCATGGCGCGGCCCCGCGGACATTGAGTTCGCCACGCTCGAATGGATATGGTGGTTCAATCATCATCGCCTCCATCAGCCGATCGGCTATATTCCACCCGGTCGAACATGAGGAGGAATTTCACCGCCGCCAAGAAGATCAGCCACTACTGGCGGCACTCACGTAACGAGCTCTCCGATAGACCCGGAGCGGTTCAGCCTTCCGAATCAACCAACGAGCGATTCTGTCAGCGGTAGCCTATACAAACTAACCCAGAACACCCCACAATTTTCAGGGGATCTACGGAAGAAGGGAATGTCCTGAGATGTTATCGAAATAGCCCCGGTACATATTGACCCACCCCCTGCACGACACTTGAATGCTGAACTCACCTCTCCTTCCTCGACGTAGGTTCATTTGACCGCGTACGCACTATCTGATACCGAACAACGTACGGCACCCCCCACT
>DASSKB010000107.1:0-14571 GCA_035690925.1 Longimicrobiaceae bacterium | reverse complement strand
TAGCCCGGATGAACGGCTTGGGCGCCGGTACGATTCGCCACCTCGATCAGCTTTTCAGCCACGAGGTAGCTCTCCGCGCTGGATGCGGGGCCGATGCAGTACGCTTCGTCCGCCGCGAGCACGTGCGGCGCGAGGCGGTCGGCTTCCGAATATATGGCGACGGTCCGGACGCCCAGCTCGTGGGCCGCCCGGATGATGCGGAGCGCGATCTCGCCGCGGTTGGCGATCAGGATTTTAGTGAACACCTATTCTCGAATTCTAAATCTGGCTGTTTTTCTGCGTCCTCGGCGCCCTCGGCGGTGATCATTTAACCGCAGAGTACGCGGAGTACTCGGAGAAGATTTTCTTCTAGGCAATAATCAGCGCGACCACGCCTGACGCGGGATCTTACTGGTTGTCAAGTTGATTAGCCTTGCCTGATTGCTTTGGCGATTCCGTTCGCCCACGCTCCAATTCCTCTTCGGCCTCGGACCACCGCCCGGTTCCAAAAGCTTTCAATCGCTCGAGGGGATCCAACTCCGACTTTTTGGTGACTACCATCCGCTCTCCTTCAACAGATACTCGAAGGACGTCGCCAGGGCGGAGGTCGAGGCGCCGTCTCACTTCGGCAGGAATCACGATCTGCGATTTGCTACTCAGTTTGGCTGTTCGCATGGTACTGCTCCAGGAGTGCTTTGCCTCAATGTAAAGGCAAGCGGCCGGGAGTTCAACGTGAAGCTTCTACGGTCGCGATCTCCTCCGCCGTGAGGCGGTATAACCCATACACTAACCGGTCAGCCCGAGCGTCCAGCTCCGAGAACTCCGCAGTCATGGGTCTTGCCGGTGAGTTCGTCAATCGG
Source organism: Longimicrobiaceae bacterium (assembly GCA_035690925.1). Classification (GTDB taxonomy): domain Bacteria; phylum Gemmatimonadota; class Gemmatimonadetes; order Longimicrobiales; family Longimicrobiaceae; genus DASSKB01. The sequence goes on along the minus strand of DASSKB010000107.1, from coordinate 13,732 downwards.
ACAGAGCGTGGGGCGCTGAGCAGAAAAAAGATCGCGAAGTTCTTGGCGGATTCGTTCCGCCTGTTCCGCATTATCCGACCATTCAGGACCGGAGCGAAGGCGCTCGTTCAGAAAGTGATTGGAAAAAAGCTGGCGGTTGTCGTGCGCGGGAATGCCGCTGGCGGGAGGTTGCATCACGAACCTGGCCACGGTGGAGCGAAATTGACTCCAGCGTCTGCGCTATTAATGAGCGCGAAGTCCTTTGTGTTTCGTGTCACCAATATGAAGCCATTCTCTCGCGTCGAGGTCGCAATCAGGCAGTCGTTAAGAAAACTTCTCGTGAAGCCACCTGCGCTTTTCGATCTGCTTTCGATGAGGCGCGTCATTATTCGCGCGGCATCCACCCAGGAGGAATGACTCGGCGTATAAATGCGACCAAGTCGCTCGAACGGTGCGATCCCATCTTCGTAATACCTTTCAAAGTCGCCTTCGTTTTGAGCACCTGCGAGAATCTCCTGTGCCACCGTCGAATGTTGATAGAGAAACGGGGCCAAGCGCCGCTGGAATGCGGCGAGCGCCGTCATCCCGCCATCCGTTGTGATCGCCTCGATATAAAGATTCGTGTCGACCACATACTTCGGCATCTATTCCTCTGCCGAAACGCCGGAACTTTCCAGTTCGCCGAACACGTCGTTCCACTGCCGGCCGCGGGCCCGCCTTGTTCCCGCTGCGAGCTTCTCGCCGAATGTGATCAAATCGAGAGCACGTTCGATGGTTTCCGTCTCTGTCTTCGTTCCTAACACCTCACGTGCTGCGTTCAGCTTCGACTGATGCAGACGGTAATTCTTACGTTTGGGCTCTTCCGCATTTCCGGTTATCGGAGGGACGCGAACCGGGTGCTTGTTGTCCTTAGCCATGAATCCTCGCGTTCTAGCGTGCCATACATATAATACGAGTTGGTCGTACATACAACGCTCGGCATTCCATCCGAAGGACGGCCTGTGGAGAGTTTCATTCTGCGATGTATTCGAACGCGAAGCTCGAAATGTCGGTCCGCACGGAGGCCTGCTCCAGGGTAATCGCGCACGTGCTTCCTTCTTCATCGAGATCGAGGACAGTGTTCTCGTCCAGATCTCTCGTTTCCGTCACATCGCCATGTTTGAACTCGATGTAAAGGGTCAGTTTCCTGAAAGTACTTGATCTTCATGGCCTCGGCCGCCTACTCACAGCGGAATATTCCCGTGCTTCTTGGGCGGATTGCTGTCCCGCTTGTTCTGTAGCATATCGAGTGCGCTGACCACTCTCGCGCGGGTCTCACGCGGGTCGATGACGTCGTCGACGTAGCCACGCGCGGCGGCCGCGAATGGGTTGGCGAAACGCTCGGAGTACTCGTCCTGGCGATCTGCGGCGGCGCTGGCCGGGTCGTCCGCGCTCGCGATCTCGCGGCGGTAGAGGATTTCGACGGCGCCCTTAGCGCCCATGACGGCGATCTCGGCTGTTGGCCAGGCGTAGTTGATGTCCCCGCGGATGTGCTTGGAGCTCATAACGTCGTACGCGCCGCCGTACGCCTTGCGGGTAATGATGGTGATCTTCGGGACAGTGGCCTCGCAGAAGGCGAAGAGCAGTTTTGCGCCGTGTTTGATGATGCCGCCGTGCTCCTGGCCGACTCCGGGTAGGAAGCCAGGAACGTCCTCGAATGTCAGTATTGGGATGTTGAAAGCGTCGCAGAACCTGACGAAGCGGGCGCCTTTGAGGGATGCGTCTATATCAAGGACGCCGGCAAGCACCGCTGGCTGGTTGGCGACGACCCCGACCGAGTGCCCGCCAATGTGGGCGAAGCCGACGATGAGATTCGCGGCGTAGTCGGCGTGGACCTCGTAGAACTCGCCATCGTCCGCGACGCGCCCGATGACCTCATGCATGTCATAGGGCTTGTTGGGATGGTCGGGGACGATGTCGAGGAGCTCCTCGTCGGCGCGATCGAAGGGGTCGTCGGTGTCGCGCCGTGGCGCGTCTTCGGCATTGTTCTGAGGTACGTAGGTCAGGAGCTTCCGGATCCTGTGGAGGCAGTCCGCCTCGGATTTGCAGGCGAAGTGCGCCACGCCGGACTTCGCGGCGTGAGTCGCGGCGCCGCCCAGCTCTTCCATTGTCACGTCCTCGTGCGTGACAGTTTTCACCACATTCGGGCCGGTCACGAACATGTAGCTCGTGCCCTGCACCATGTAGATGAAGTCGGTTATTGCCGGCGAGTAGACAGCACCACCGGCGCACGGGCCCAGAATGGCCGATATCTGCGGGATCACCCCTGACGCGAGTGTGTTACGCAGGAAGATGTCGGCGTATCCGCCGAGCGAGACGACGCCCTCCTGGATGCGCGCGCCGCCGGAATCGTTGAGGCCTATTACCGGTGCGCCGTTCTTCATCGCCAGATCCATTATCTTGACGATCTTCTCGGCGTGCGATTCGGACAGCGAGCCCCCGAACACCGTGAAATCCTGCGAGAACACGTAGATCAGCCGTCCGTGGATGGTACCGTAGCCTGTGACGACGCCGTCGCCGAGATACTTTTCCTCGGCGAGCCCGAAATCCGTCGCGCGGTGAGTTACGAAGCGATCCAGCTCCACGAACGAGCCGGGGTCGAGGAGGATATCCAGGCGCTCGCGCGCGGAGAGTTTGCCGCGCTCGTGCTGGGCTTTGAGGCGCTTCTCGCCACCGCCGAGCTCGGCTTCGCGACGGAGAGATTCGAGGTGGGTTAGTTTATCACGCATTATATGAGAGGCTATCGGTCATCGGTCATCGGTCATCGGTCGGGAAGATAAGACGTGGGGGCGGGTTTCGCACGGGGTGGCGGGATAACAGAAGGGGCATGGCACCGATTGGCGCCATGCCCCTTCATCGAACTACGAGGTAGCGGAGGCTTACTCCGTCTCTTCCTCTTCGGAGTCGTCAGCCTCAGCAGGCTCCTTGGCGGCCTTCTTCGCCTTGGTGGTCTTGGGCTTCTTCGCCTTCGGCTCGTCGGCCTCGGGGCTTTCGTCTGCGGCTGCCGCGGCTGCGACTTCGTCGGTCGAGCCATCCGCCGGCGCTTCTGCCTCGGCGACTGGCGCTTCTACCGGCTCCTCAGCGGGTGCTTCCTCGGTTGCTGCGGGAGCTTCGGCTTCAGCATCAGTCTCACCAACTTCCTCGGCTTCTGCGGCTGGTGCCTCGGCATCAGTCGCCTCGCCCTCCTCCCTGGCCTTCGCGGCGGGCTGGATGATCTCGCCCTCCTCGAGTTTCGGGATGCGGGTGGCGTTCAGGACTATCCGGCGGTTCTCCGGGTCGACCTCGGTGATCTCCATCTCGAGAACATCGCCCTCGGCGAATAGGTCCTCGGGGTTCTGGAGGCCGGCGACGCCAAGCTGCGAGAGCGGAACGAAGCCCTCGAGATCGTCGCCCATGTCCACTGCGACTCCCTTGTCCTGGAGCCGGGAGATGGTGCCGGTGACCTGCGTACCGACAGCGTACTCCTGCGATATCTCGCCCCAGGGATCTTCCTGCGTCTGCTTGAGGCCGAGCGAGATACGCTTGTTCTCGGCATCCACTCCGAGGATCACCACGTCGACCTCATCGCCCTTGTGGACGACTTCGGACGGGTGCTGGATCCGCTTGGTCCAGCTCATATCGGAGATGTGCACGAGGCCGTCGATGCCCGCCTCGATCTCCACGAACGCACCGAACGAGGTCAGGTTGCGAACAGTTCCACTGAGGCGTGTGCCGATCGGGTACTTCTCCGGCAGCGTGTGCCACGGATCTTCCTCGATCTGCTTCATACCGAGGGAGATCTTCTCCTCCTGCGGGTCGACCTTCAGCACTACTGCTTCGACCTCATCGCCCAGCGTGACGATCTTGGAAGGATGGCGGACGTTGCGCGTCCAGCTCATCTCGGAGATGTGCACCAGCCCCTCGACGCCCTTCTCCAGCTCGATGAAGGCACCATAGTTGGTGATGGAGACGACGCGACCACGAAGGCGTGAGCCGACGGGATACTTCTTGTCGACGTCTGTCCACGGGTACGGCTGGAGCTGCTTGAGACCGAGCGACAGACGCTCGCGCTCCCAGTCGATGTCGAGGATCTTGACGTCCATCTCGTCGCCGATGTGCACCACCTCGCTGGGGTGACCGACGCGGCCCCAGCTCATGTCGGTGATGTGCAGCAGGCCGTCCATTCCGCCCAGGTCGATAAACGCACCGAAGTCGGTGATGTTCTTTACGACACCCTTGCGAACCTGACCGACCTCGAGCTCTTCCTTGAGCTTATCGCGCTTGACCTCACGCTCGGCTTCGAGCAGCACGCGGCGCGAGACCACGATGTTGCGGCGGCGCTTGTTGAGCTTGATGATCTTGAAGTCGTACGTATCGCCGAGCAGGTCCTCGATGTTCGGGACGCGGCGCAGGGCGATCTGCGAGCCGGGCAGGAATGCGTCGACACCCATGATGTCGACGGTGACGCCACCCTTGATCTTGCGCGTGAGCATGCCGGGTACCGGCTTCTCGTCGTCGTAAGCCTCGCGGATCTTCTCCCAGACGCGGAGGAAGTCGGCCTTCTTCTTGGAAAGGACGACGATGCCCTCATCATCCTCCAAATTCTCGAGGTAGACCTCTACCTCTTCGCCGATCTCGAGTGCGTCGGGGTCTTTGAACTCGTCGCGGTTGACCGCGCCTTCACTCTTGAAGCCGACGTCCAGGATGACCGACTTGTCGGTGACCCTGAGGACCTTGGCCTTGACGATTTCACCCTCTTCGATATTGGTGAGGGTGTCCTCGTACATCTCCAGCATGACCGCATACTCTTCGTGAGTATACTCCTCTTCGTCGAAGAGGTCGGCCCGGATATTTGCCGCACGGGCGCGCTTCTCTATCTCGCCCTGGGTAAGCTCGTCGTTAGGAATAGCGACTGCCACACTACCCTGGTCGTCATCCAGGAAGTCGGGTGAGTCGGTTGTAGGGGTGTCCTGGTCGTGCGTCGGTGTGTCGACCATTCGAAGGGTGTTGTCTCCCACGTCGCATCGGCCGGCGCATGAGCGGCGACCCGATCAACGGGCTCGAGGTGAAAAATATGCCGGAAAAGCTCCGGAGAAACAGTAAAACTTATCCAAGCCCGCAGCGGGTGTCAAGGTTAGGAACGCTGCTTCGCCATCGCGATTATGGCGGCGACCTGATCGTCGAACGAGAGGTCGGTGGTATCGAGCTGTACGGCGTCCTCGGCGCGCATGAGAGGTGCCACCGCTCGCGAGGAATCGTCGCTATCTCGCCGTGCCAGCCTGGCCTGCTCGAGGGCGATCTGCTCGTTATCTGGTCGGGTGTGACCCTGTTCGAGCAGTCGGCGCCTGGCGCGCTCCTCAGGTGCGCAAACCAGGAAGACTTTGAGCTCGGCGTCGGGAAAGACGACCGTGCCGATGTCACGTCCGTCGGCGACGAGGCGTCCGACGTCGCCAGCGCGGCGGAGTGCGTCCAGGAGCCAGGCGCGGACCGCCGGGAGGGCGGCCATGCGGGAGACGAGGGCATTGACTTCGGGGGAGCGGATCTCGTCGGAGACATTCTCGCCATGGATGGAGATGCGGTAGCCGTCGTCGTCTGGGTCGGCGCCGACGCCGAGCGCAGAAATTTCGTCCGAATTGAGCGCCTCCCATCGCTCCGCTGGAATTCCGGCGCGGATAGCGGCAAGCGTGAGGCCGCGGTAGAACGCACCTGAGTCCAGATGGCGATATCCGAGGCGTCGTGCGACCTCTCTGGCAGTAGAACTCTTGCCGGAGCCAGCCGGACCATCGATGGCTATTATGATTCCTTCATCGTGCTTCATCGGGAGAGCTCGGCCAGGAGTTTCCAGAAGCCGGGAAAACTTACATCGGCGCAGGCGCGATCATCGAGATCGATATCATTCTGTTGTTGCTGACCCAACACGCCAAAAGCCATCGCTATGCGGTGGTCACCAAATGTGAGGATTCTTCCGCTGAGTGGTCGATCGCTCCCTTCAATGATCAGACCGTCCGGCAGCTCCTCGACGTCCACTCCAATGGCGCGCAGGTTCATGGCGAGCGCGGCGATCCTGTCCGTTTCCTTTGCACGCAGCTCGCCCGCACCACGGATAATGGTGACACCTTCGGCACGGGCCGCGAGCACGGCGAGGATCGGTATCTCGTCGATCATTGCCGGGACCTCGTCCGCGCCGATCTCGATACCTGCAAGACTGGATGGTCTGATGACGAGGTCACCGACGGGCTCGCCGCCCTCCAGCTGTTGGTTGAGAATTTCGAGGCTGGCGCCCATCCGCCGGAGCGCGTCGAAGAAGCCCGTTCGCGTAGTATTCATGCCGACTCCGCGCACAACTAGCTCACCGCTCCGGGCCAGCAGTGTCAGCGCCAGGAGGAACGCCGCCGAGGATGGATCGCCGGGCACCGTTATGTCGAGCGGCGTGAGCGGTGTAGTGAGCGGGTCGACTTCCACCTCCCACCCCCCCGCCACCGCCGGTCCGGTGCGCACGCTGACACCCATGGCCTCGAGCATGCGCTCGGTGTGATCGCGCGATTGCGCCGGCTCCCGCACGCTTACCCGAACCCCGCCGGCCAAGGCCGCCAACAAGATGGCGCTCTTGATCTGCGCGCTGGCCTTGGGAGAATCGTGATGAATGGTACTCAGCCCGCCACCGCAGATCTCAACGGGAAGGCGATCGGGCGGGCCGTGCTCGTGGATGGTAGCGCCCATGGCCTGGAGTGGATCTGTTATTCGGCGCATGGGTCGGGCCCGGAGCGACTCGTCGCCTGTAACCGAAGTACAGAATGGGCGACTGGCGAGGAGGCCCATCATCAACCGAACAGTAGTTCCGCTGTTCCCGCAGTCGAGTGGCGCGCCGGGCTCGTGCCAGGCAGACAGGCCACCCGAGCTGATCACCAGCTCGCCCTGTCGGGTGATGTCGGGGACGGGGCAGCCGAGTGCGCGCAGCACAGACGCGGTGCTCCGGCAATCCTCCCCGGTAAGGATCCCGCGGATTCGGCTTTCGCCTGTCGCGACCGCCGCAAGCATGAGTGCGCGATGCGATATCGACTTATCGCCGGGTACAGAAACCACTCCATCGATCGTCATAATGGCAATATGAAAATGGCCGCCACCGCAATGTCCGTCACGGCCCATGCGTTGAGAGCGGCGTACATGCCGCGCTTGTGTTGATCGGCGCTCAAGCTGTCCTGGCGGAGGTACCAGGTTACGAGAACCGCTGCCCAGGCGGCGAAGGGCACCAGGAGAAGGTACCACCACCCAGTACCATGCATTAATGCGCCGGCACCGAAGAAGGCGAACGCGGTGAACGCCGCGACGAGCGCGAACTGAAGCGATCGCCGCATGCCTAGTACCAGAGCAAATGTCCGGTCACCCCGCACGCTGTCCTCTTCGAACTGGTAGAGCTGAGTGAGCGGATAGAGCGCCGCGAAGAGTGGGCAGAATCCCAGCATAACGAGCCAGGCCCAGAGCGGGACCGGCGCGCCTGTCAGCGACCATCCGGCCAGCGGGGTCAGAAAGCCGAAACCGATGGCATTTATGATGATATCGAGCCCGCCAATGGCCTTCCAACGGAATGGCGGCACGGAGTAGAGCACCGACATCGCGAAGCATAGACCGTACACCAGCGCGAATAGCCACGGGAAAAACAGCACGGCCAGGATCTGCCCTACAACAAGAAGTGTCAGGGAGAAACTGAAAAGGTGTGCGGGCGGGTGCGGCGGCGCGTCCAGGTAACCGACATCGCCCTCATCGCGATCGAACGCGGAGTTGATCGAGAGCGTCGCGCCATTCAGGAGCAATACATAAACGGCGATTCCCGCCAGAGCATGGCCGATAGCCAGCTCTCCCGAGCCGGACCCGACGGCGAGAATAAGCCCGAACGCGGTATGAGCGGCCATTATCGGCCACTCGCGCGGCCGCATGTGCAGGATATAGCTGAAAGCGTCGCCAGGCAGAAGCCGGTAGCCGAGACTGCGGATCATCCGGTACGCGCCTCGCGGGCGAAGAGAACCCCGTGCAGCGTGAGGAACGGCTCGATGCGCTGTACAGTAGAGCAGGCCGGTCCGATCATGGGAGACAGTCCGCCGGTAGCAACAACCAATGCATCCGGCCGATCCCACTCAACCTGGATCCGCTTCACTATACCATCTATCGCATCGACGGCGCTGTAGAAAACTCCGCTCTGCAGGCAGGTCTCGGTGCGGCGACCGATTACCGACCCCGGTTGGGCGACCTCGACGCGCGGCAGCTTGGCCGTTCGGTCTGTGAGTCGCTCGGCGGCGGTGGTCACTCCGGGAGCGATGACGCCGCCGAGGAAGTGCCCGTCGTGGGTGATGCAGTCGTAGGTCGTCGCGGTTCCGAGGTCCACGACTATCGTATCGACCGCGAAGAGCCGGCGCGCGGCGAGTGTGTTGACGATGCGGTCCGCGCCGACCGTCAGCGGCTCCTCCACTTGGAGCCGGATGGGAAGGGGGGTGGTGGCATCGATTATGTCCAGGTCGAGCGACAGGTAGCGGGAGCAGGCGCCCGACAGAACCTGGGTGAGTGATGGGACCACGGAGGCGACTGTCGCGTAGCGGATGTCCCGGGGCTCCACACCGGCGAGAACCACCAGCTGGCGCAGGAGTATGCCGTACTCGTCCACTGTACGGCGGGGTTCGCTGGCGAGGCGCCAGTGCGAGCGTAGCTCGCCCTCGGTGAAAAGCCCGACTACGGTTTCGGTATTGCCTATGTCGAAGACCAGATCCATTCGCGTTGATCTCGGTTGAGTTGTCTAAAGCTGGCTTGTTCTGTCGCGAGGCGCACGGTGCCCGAGCGGATGTGTTCGAGGTTACCGTCCGATCTTCTAAGCACAAGCGAGCCGTCGGGGGCAATGCCGAGCGCGGTTCCATGGGCCCGTGGGTCGCCTGATGTTGGCTCTGTGATTACCACCTCGCGGTCGCGGAGGGCGTCGCGGCGGTCCAGCTCCGGACCTAAGGCGCTCAGGTCTTTCGGCGGGTCGGCGGCCAGCGCTAGGACATTACTGACGATGGCGCCGCCCACCGGTTCCCTCGCGGGCGGATAGCCAGCAGCGATCGATAGAGACGTTGCGCGGTGGCGGATTTCTTCCGGAAAATCTGCTTCCCGCTGAAGGATATTGAGTCCGATTCCAACGATAAGAAAAGCGGGTCCCTTGGCGTTCCAGACGCCCTCGCAGAGAATGCCGCCGAGCTTCCGACCGTTCGCCAGCAGATCGTTCGGCCACTTGATCGATACGTTGGCCGCGCCCGATTCGTTTTCGAGTGCGCGGGCGGTTGCGAGGCCGACCAGGAGTGGTGCAATCTCGAGGTTGTCCATGCCCGCGGGGCGCAGAACTAGCGAGATCCACAGGCCGAGGTGTGGCGGCGAAACCCAGTGGCGGCCGCTCCGCCCGCGCCCCGCGAGCTGCTCGTCCGCGAGCACGACGGTACCGGATGGCGCGCCGTTCTCGGCGAGGCCGCGCGCTACATCGTTCGTGGACCCGACGGCATCGAAGAGATGCAGTTCGGGCACAGACCACCGCCGCGCGATCTCATCCGCTCCGAAGCCCTCCCACTCTGCCGCTTCGCGATCCTCGCCAGACACTATTCGAGGTCCAGCAGAAGCGACAGGTCCAACGCGGGCGCGGAGTGCGTCAGCGCGCCGACCGAGATGAAGTCGACGCCGGTCCGGGCCACGTCACCGACCGTATCGAGACTTATCCCGCCTGATGCCTCCACTTTCGGCCGGCCAGATCCGAGTCCGTGCACTCGCTCCACGCCCGTGCGGAGGTCGCTTATAGAGAAGTTATCCAGGAGAACCCTGTCGATTCTGTAACGCAGCACCTCATCCAGCTCCTCGAGATTTCTCACTTCGATCTCCACTTCGAACTTCCGGTCGTTGGCCGCCTGAACCGCATCGAGGGCATGACTAATCCCGCCCGCGGCCGCTACATGGTTCTCCTTGATCAATATCATGTCGTGGAGTCCGAAACGGTGGTTCTCGCCGCCACCGGCGACCACCGCCGCCTTCTCCATAGTGCGCATACCTGGTGTGGTCTTGCGGGTGTCCAGGATCCGGGCCGAAGTGCCTTGCACGGCGCGCACATATGCGTTGGTGAGCGTGGCAATACCGGAAAGCCGCTGGAGAAAGTTCAACATGACGCGCTCGGCGCTCAGAATGGACCGGGCCGAGCCCGTTATGGCAAGAGCAACATCTCCCGGGCGAACTTCGTCTCCATCATAAACGCTTTCCAGTATCACCAGACCCGAGTCCACCTGCCGAAGCACCTCGCGCGTAACTGGCAATCCGGCTATGACGCCAGGGGCCTTCGCGAGAACCACTGCCCTTCCCCGCGTGTAGGTCGGCACGGTCCATAGCGTAGTCCAATCGCCTGCTCCGACATCCTCGGCAAGTGCGGCCCTGACCAGCGGTTCGGCATCCGGCGATGCGGTCATGCCGGGCTCCATGCGCCCCAGTAGAATACGACGAGAATTACGCCGAGTACTATGCGGTACCACGCGAAGCCGACGAATGTGTGGTTGGAGACGAAGGCGAGGAGCGCCTTTATCACCACCAGAGCCGAGACGAAGGAAACAATCGCTCCGACGGCGAAGACCGGAATGTCACCTACCGTCAGAAGGTCACGCGCCTCGAAGAGCTTGAGGCCCGTAGCACCGATCATCGCTGGGATCGCCAGGAAGAAGGAGAACTCCGTCGCCGCGACCCGCGAAAGGCCGAGAGCAATGCCGCCCATGATCGTCGCGCCGGAGCGGGAAACACCGGGAAAGAGGACGGCGAGGACCTGAACCACACCAACCCAGAATGCCAGGCGGAGCGGGATGTTGTCCACATATTGTACTTTCACCTTATGATTCGCCCGTTCTATCAACAGTATGGCAATGCCGCCGAGCACGAGCGCTATCGCGACGGACATAGGATTATACAGGTATCGCTCGACGAAATCGTCGGTTGGGAGCCCTATGATGACGGCGGGGAGCGTTCCTATAACGAGGTTCAGCACCAGGCGGCGACTTTCTGGGCGCTCTTTGAGCGTGCCGAGTACCCGCACGACCTTTTCCCGATAAAGCCAGACGACCGCCAGTATGGCCGGGAGTTGGATGAAGATTATGAAAACGTCTGCCCGTTCGTTAGTCCAATTCAGCCAATCGCGAACGAGGATGAGGTGACCCGTAGAAGAGACGGGGATGAACTCGGTTGCGCCCTCGACCAGTCCGAGGATCACAGCCTTCATAATAACGAGAATATCCATCGGCTAGCCGGTTACCTGTTTACGCATTGTTGCCGCTGCTACTCAGCACTTTTTCGTAATACTGCTCGTACCTGGGAACGACCGAATGAACGCTGAAACGCTCGACAGCGGTGCTTCGAGCAGCGGTGCTGGCCGCGCTCCACCGCGCGTCATCCGAGAGTAGTGCAACCGCGGCATCGCCCATCTCCTCCACAGCGCCCACGGGTGCGAGAGCCCCCGTGACGCCGTCCTCGACGACTTCGGTGACGCCGCCGACGGCTGTGGCGACCACCGGCACGCCGGAGGCCATGGCTTCGAGGGCTACGAGCCCGAATGATTCGGATTCCGACGGGAGCAGGAACAGGTCCGCGCAGGCCAGGAGCTCGGCGACCGAATCCTGTTTGCCGAGGAATATCACCCGATCGCCTATGCCCAGTGACTCCGCCTCATCCACGGCGACGGGGCGGTCGGGGCCATCGCCGATCAGAACCAACCGAGCCGGGATCTCGCGCGAGATGCGATGGAATATCCGGATCACATCTGCTATCCGCTTTACCGGTCGGAAATTTGAGATGTGCATTACCAGCTTCTCGCCCGGCTGAACCAGCGCCTCGCGGTGACATGGATAGCTGTCGCGATTGTAGCGGTCAGGGTCGATGAAGTTGGGGACGACCTCGATATTCTGCTCCGGAACCTCGAAATGCTTGACCGTTTCGCATTTCAGGTACTGTGAGACCGCGGTGAGGCCGTCGGACCGCGCGATGGAAAATCGCGTGATCTCGCCGAACGAGCGCTCCTGCCCCACCAGCGTTATGTCGGTTCCGTGGAGGGTGGTGATGATTTTGAGGCCGTTCTCCGCGCCCAGCATCTCCTTGGCGATCCACGCCGAAGTCGCATGCGGTATGGCGTAGTGGACGTGGAGGAGATCCAGCTTTTTGCGGAGGGTGACCTCGTGCATCATCGCGGCCAGCGCGAGCGAGTACGGCGAGTACTCGAAGAGCGGATAGCGCGCGACTTCCACCTCATGGAAGTAGACGCGCTCCATGAAGTGCGGGAGCCGGAACGGGTGGGCATAGGAGATGAAGTGCACCTCGTGTCCACGCCGCGATAGCTCCATCCCCAGCTCGGTCGCAATTGCCCCGGAGCCGCCATAAGTCGGATAACAGGTAATGCCGATTTTCATAGTATTATATGGATCGCTGTTCTTTGCGGTTCTCGTGTTCCCACCGCGTCACCACCACCGCAGCCAGTTCTTCGCTATCCCGCTCGCCGTCCAGCCAGACGGCGCCGTCGGGAAGCTGATGACGGAACCAGGTTATCTGCCGCCTGGCATAGGCGCGGGTGTTCTTCCTGATGAGGTCGGCGGCGTCCTCGACGCTCGCGCCATCAATCAGAACGGGTATAAGCTCGGCGTACCCTGTCGCGTTCAGACCAGGATCGCGCGCGTTGTAGCCCGCGGCGAGGAGCGTACGCACCTCGTCGAGCAGCCCGGCAGCCATCATGTCATCGACCCGCCTGTTGATAGCGGCGTCCAGCCGCTCACGCGGAGGGTTGAGGACGAAGACCAACGGCCGGAGTGGCGGGGCCTCCGGTGGCGCGTGCGCGTGCCACCACGAAAGCGGCCGCCCTGTTAGCAGCGGAAGCTCTATTGCGCGGAGCAGTCGTTGCCGTCCGCCGTGGCCGCCCTGGAAGCTGTTCGCAAGATTCGGGTCCAGTGCAGTTATCCAGCGCCGGAGCGTGTCCGAATCGAGCCTTTCGAGTACGCGCTGCAAGGCAGAGCGACGCTCGGCGTCGAGGGTCGGTTCCTGGAATATGGGGTTTGTGAGTGCGCGCAGGAAGAAGCCGGTACCACCGACGAGAATCGGTACGTGTTCCCGTGCTGTGATCTGCTCTATCCACTCGCGGGCGTGGCGCGCGAAACGACCAGCGCTGAAGCGCTCATCGGGACCTATCAGGTCGAGGCCGTGGTGCACCGCGGCCGCGCGCTGCGCGGCCGTCGCCTTAGCGGTTCCGATGTCCATCCCGCGGTAGACCTGTCGGGAGTCGATGGAGATTATCTCACCATGGAGTAGTTCGGCCACGCGGATGGAGAGGGCCGTTTTACCCGATGCGGTGGGGCCAACTATGGCAAGCGCTTCGGGCGTGCTCACCCGCTTCGTCCGAATCGGGTATGCAGCTCGCTAACCGAGAGCTGGACAACCGTCGGCCTGCCGTGGATGTCGTGATAGGGGAGTTCGGTGGCGAACAGCCGATCGAAGAGCTCGCTCATCTCCTGGTGCGACAGCTTCTGACCCGCCTTGATAGCGGCCTTGCAGGCGAATGAGAGCCCCATGCGCTGGTGCTGGTTCCGCGCGGCGTTCACCAGCGGAGAGCCATCAGTCAACTCGGCGATCATTTCGCGCAGGCACCGCTCCGCGTCGAAGTGGGGATGCGGCATCGGAACACCGTGCACTATCACCGATTGCGCTCCGAAAG
>DASSKB010000106.1:0-15911 GCA_035690925.1 Longimicrobiaceae bacterium | reverse complement strand
CGGCGGAGTTGTGGGTCGAAGGCTTCCAGGAATGGCTCGTAGAAATACTGGACCGCGTGCTCCTCACTGAACCGGGTGAAGAACGCCGCGCGATCGACGCGGTTCAGCGCTTCGGCCGCCCAGTCCAGCACCTCCACGAGGCCGAGTCTATAAAGTCGCTCCGGGTCAGCGACCTGGTGGAAGAGGGTGCGGATCATCGGCACGCGGAGTGTCCAGCTCGCGGTGCGCCAATCGAACCGCCCTTCACCACCCTGCCTGCTCCAGAGCACCCAGGCGGAGAACACCCCGTAGAATAGCGTCTGAATGAGGGTGGAGCGAAAGAAGTGCTCGCCGCGCTCGCCCTCGAAGTGGATGCCGAGCGAACCCTCGAGCGATTCACGCAATGCGGCTAGCGAAGGCAGCGCCCCGGCGTTCTCCACTCGCACGCGTGCATCCTTTGCATACGACGCCAGGAACCACGCGAGGTCCTTCGGATTCGACAGCGGCGATGGTCGCAGGAGCACGCGCCTGAGATACTCGAATAAAGGTACGCCGCGCTCCTCCGCGGTGCGACGCGGATGCCGTATCGCCTCCAGGAACGCCGAATAGCTTTCTGCGATCTGGAAAGATTCGAGGACACGACGCTGCCCGGTGTGGTCCGCGCCAACGAGCACGAAGTCGCGGAGATTGGTGACCAGCACCTGCCCATAACGCTGGAGATATCGGCCTACCTGCTCACTCTCCGCGATTGCGAGCACGTCATCCTGTAAGCCCTTGACCTCGAGCGCACCACGCTCGGGGAGTTGGCCCTCCGATGGAGAATCAGCGGAAGCTTTCGGGAATTGCTGTTGAGTGAAGAAGCCGCCGTCGGGAATACCTCCGCCGGTATCGCGCAGATTGATGATGCAGCGGATCCGCGGCCTGAGGTCGCCACCAACCGCATTCAGGAGGTTCGCGAGCGGGCCGTAGTAGGTGGTCTCGTTTACTCCTGCACCTGAAAGCCGGAGGTCGCGTAGCTCCTTGAGGTACGCTTCGAGTGCAATCATGCGTTCGGGATGGCGGGGGCGGGAGTATCGGTCCGATTAGCAAGATAGATGGCGGACTCTCGGCGGGCAAACAGCTATTACGGTTCCCCGATCATCCCGCAAGCGACAACCTTGTCTTCCCCGAGGATTGCGCGACCGGCCCTCAGTACGCATATTGCGTGACGCATTTTGCGTACTAGACGGGGAGAAAGTGGTATTTTATGAGAAATCGAGAGAAGAAAGTGGTATTTTATGAGAAATCGAGAGAATCCCTTCCAATATGGTCGCGAGCTGAGCGCGAGCGAGTTAGTGGATCGTGCTGACGAGATCGAAGTGCTTCTGTCCACAATACGAAATCGGGGCAAGCTATTCCTCATCGGGCCAAGGCGATTCGGGAAGACCTCGTTGCTTGCCGCTGCGGCAGGGCAGGTCGATGAATCTCAGGTGGCAATGGTCCGCATAAACGCGGAGGCGTTCGAGAGCCTCTCCTCGTTCGCGCAGGAGCTTACCAGCGCCGCCGCGCGGGCGCTACGTACACCTGTGGCGCGAGCCAACCAATGGGCGCAGGCCACGCTCACTCGGTTGCGCCCGAAGATCGCCGTGGGGCCCGAGGGTCTGGGAATCGAATTTGGCCTCGGCGATTACGATAACATCCAGACCATAGTCGATGCACTGGACGCAGTGGAAGAACTGGCGGCAACGCATAAGAGAACACTCATTATCGTGATCGACGAGGTCCAGGAGCTGATCCTTGGGACCGGGTTGGCCGCAGAAAAACAGCTACGTTCCGCTGTACAGCGACACCGAAACACCAGTTATATCTTCGCGGGCTCCGCCACTCGGTTACTGCATGAGATGACGAACGAACCGAATCGGCCGTTTTATCGCCTCGGCGCGCGCATGTTCCTCGGACCCATTCCGAGACTGGAGTTCGGGGACTTCATCCAGCGCACTTTCGGAAACTCGAAAATTGCCATCAGCGCGGAAGCCGTCGAGCAGATCCTGGATCGAGCCCGTGACGTTCCATACAACGTACAACGACTTGCCCACGAGGTCTGGGAGATGACCCGTGCGGGCACTCTCCAATCGCCGCTCAAAACGGAGGACATCGACCGTGCGCTCACCAGGATAGTCGCACAGGAGGCGCCGGCACACACCGCACTCTGGCGTTCACTCACGGCCACCCAAAAGAAGGCTCTGAAGGCGGTCATCGAGCAGGATGGGCATCAACTGCATAGCCATTCCGTTTCCCGCCAGTACGGGATCGCTCGTTCAAGTCTGCAGCGGGCGCTGGAAACTTTGGAAACGCGGCAACTCGTCCGCCAGAATCTCGGGGAAATTCAGACCCGCTATCTCCTCGTCGATCCGTTCTTCGGTGCATGGCTGGAGCATGCGCAGCAGGCCCGATCGTCTACCGCAAAGGCCGACGACGATTAATAGACCGGTACTTGCGGACGGGATCTGGAACTCGCCTCATTTATTAGATCGTCCAGCGCCTACTTTACCTTCGCGGCGCGAGCGAGGTCCAGATCTTTTCCGGCGACTAGTAGCGTATCGGAATCCTTGAGCTTCGCGTCGGGGTCCGGAACGGGTATCATCTCATTCGTCAATATATCGTGTAACGCAACGATATTGACGCCATGTCGGCGTGGCAGCTCGAGGTCCCGAAGGGAATGGCCAATCCAGCTCTCCGGAACCGCCATTTCCTGAACGCTGAATCCTTTGCCGAGCTGGACGTAATTGAGGATCGCGGTGCTCATGATCCGTGTCGCGAGGCGCTGACCAGACTCCCGCTCGGGAAAGATGGTCTCGGTTACGCCGAGCTTCTCCATCACACGCGCGTGATCGGAGGAAATGACCTTCACGAAGATCTCCTGTACACCGAGGTCCTTCAGCGCGAGGGTCGCTAGTATGCTGGCGGTTATATCGTCCCCGGTGCTTACCACGCCCGCCTCCGCGCCCTTTGCGCCCGCCCTCTCGAGCGCCCGCAGCTGTCTACCGTCCCCTACAGCGGCCCTCGTAACGTGCGGTGCTATACGATCGACAGCCTCTTCCGAGGTGTCCAGTGCCACGACCTCGTGTTGCATGGTGTTCAGCGATTCCGCCACGCTCGCGCCGAAGTTGCCAAGTCCTATAACCACAAACCGTTTCATGGAATTTTCCCCGATCAGCCGACGACCACGTCTTCGTACCCGAAGCGGAATTTCCCACCAATCGGGTTCCGACGCAGGGCGATTGCAGCCGCAAATGTGAGAGGTCCCACGCGTCCAACATACATCAGCAGAATCGTCAGCCACCTCCCGGGCGTGGACAGATCGGCGGTGACGCCCATGGAGAGGCCGACGGTATTGAACGCGCTTGCCGCCTCGAACATGTACCTAAGGAAGCTACCGCCGGCCTGTAGATGCGGAACGCGCCCGATCTCCGTACTGGTGAATATGAAAATAGCGAGCGTCACCAACCCGAACACCATTACGAACAGGCCGATCGCTCGCTGAATCGTTTCTTCAGGGATGGTGCGTCCCCAGATACTCGTGGTTTCGACACCCCGGAAACGTGACCATGCAAGCAGGCAAATTATCGCAACCGTGGTGGTCTTGAGACCTCCGGCCGTCGATCCAGGTGACCCGCCGACCGACATCAGTAAGATAGTAAGGAAGTTACTGCTATCGGCCGCCTGGCTGTAGTCGATCGCGTTGAACCCTGCGGTACGCGCGGTGACGCTCATGAACAGACCATTGAGGAGCTTCGCCCAGATGGGCAACTCCGCGAGCGTTACCGTCCACTCGAATAACGTGAATAATATCGATCCGCCGAATACAAGGAGTCCTGTGGTAGCGAGCACGATACGACTGTGGATGGAAATTCGGAAAGCATAATCCCCGCGCCTGGCTCTTCGCCTGAGGTAGATCTCCTCGAGTGTGATGAACCCGATGCCCCCGAGGATTATCAAGCTCATGATCACGAAAAGAGAGAACGGCGCCGTCTGAAAGCTCATCAGTGAATCTGAAAACGTGGAGAAACCTGCATTGCAAAACGCACTGATGGAGTGAAAGACTGCTGGCCAGAGCGCGCCGGTCCATCCCAACCTGGGGATCCATAGGGCGTACAGGAGGATGGCACCCACAGCTTCGATCAGTAGCGTATAGAGGACGATGTTTCGCGTAAGGGCCTCGCGATCGAGATTTCGAATTACATCGAAAGAGCTGGTTGTCGCCGCCTCCTGTCTGAGCGAAAGCCGCCTACCGAGCGCCAGGATTATTAACGTGCTTAGCGTGAGCATCCCCAATCCGCCGAGCTGGATCAGCAGAAGTACGAATGCCTGCCCTGCGGGAGTGAAGTAGGTCGCAGTGTCCACTACGATCAGACCTGTAACGCAGACAGCACTGGTCGCTGTGAATAGCGCGTCCAGCCAGCGCAGCTCATCACCAGTGTAAAGTCCTGGCAGCGTCTTCAGTCCGACCGTACCCAGGAGAATCAGGAGCAGGAAGGATCCTACGAATAGCTGGGGGGGCGACAAATCCCGCCAGAGAGATTGTCGCCCGCTCCTTTCCGCCTCCACATTATTCACCCATCCCCCGATCAATGCGATATCTCGGTGCGCCCCAACGTTAACGCTGAGTAGATGTCCGGCATGTCGCACCGCGCGATAGATCCGTTGAGTCCATGGACGACGTCCGGCAAGGTACGAATATCAAGCCTTTCCCAGCTAGCGACCTTACCCTCGTTGTATGCAAAGGTCGTGTATTCCACCAACCCGGCGCCCGCCGCAACATCCAGCAGCGTAACCGTCTGTACCGGGTCGGCATCGCTCCCGAGCAGCTGCCGCGCCCCCTGCCCCAGCGCCCCGCTGAATAACATCTCCAGGTCGCCGCGTTTGCCGGGGTAAAATGCGTGATGGTGGCCGCTCACGTACAGATCGACATCGTGCCGCTCCAGAAGCATGCGCAAACTGTCGGCATGGGCGAGCACCTCGCCCGGGCGATTCCGGCCCTGAGCCACCGCGTAAAGCGGGAGATGGCCGAGCACGATGCGGTAATCAGCTTCGCGCGCAGCCTCACTGTTGAGCGCCGATTCCACCCATTCCAT
Source organism: Longimicrobiaceae bacterium (assembly GCA_035690925.1). GTDB lineage: Bacteria > Gemmatimonadota > Gemmatimonadetes > Longimicrobiales > Longimicrobiaceae > DASSKB01. Next base: position 10,818 of record DASSKB010000106.1, on the reverse strand, counting down.
CATCTCAATGTTCTCGGCAGTGCCCTCTGTGCTCGCATCCCACACGAGTACGAACACATCGCCCGCAGTAAAGCTGTAGTAGAGTGGGAAGTTGGCTCTATCGATGAAGCCGATCCCCGTTGCATGCTCGGGATCACGCCAGTGCTCCATCGCTAAACGTCGATCACGCGCGTGCGCGGGGTAGGCGGACGCGTCGTGGTTGCCGACGGTAAACGCGAATGGAACCCCAGCCTCGCGCAGCGGTCGAGCGACAGCGTGTTCGAACGCCTCCCACATCGCTCGTACATTCTTATCAGATAGCGATGGCTTCTGCCCTGCGATCATATCACCCGCGATAAGCACCAGATCGGGTCTCCATTCTTCGCGGATCATCTCGATGGCACTGTGCACCGCCGGCTCGTACTCCGTCGATCCGTAGCTGCTATTGAGGTCGCTTATCACCGCCACCCGCAGGTCGCTAGTATCAGGCTCTGCGACCCCGGGCGCACACGAGCTCGCCGCGAAGGCCAGCAGAACCACGACCGCCGAGGCCATCAAACCGGCGACTGGACGGATATCGGGCATCTGGTCATGGATTTGCTTTTGAGGGTCGTCCACGAGCATATCGATATCTAGCGGTCCGACCACAAGTGCCGCAATGTATCAGACGGCAGACTTCTTGCTTTGCATCGGGCCGAGACGATCCTGAAACCCCTGTAAGGAGAATGGATAATGATGAAAACTGCTACCAGGTCCGCACTCGCCTTCGCGCTCGCGCTTTCTGTTACGGCGTGTGCCGACGAGCCAGTTGATGATGCCGAGCTCGTAGAGGATCCAGTGGTGGAGCCCATGGCTGATGTAGACATCGCCGAACCGGCAATGCAGGATGAAGTGAACGTCGCCGACATCGTGGCGGACCCGGCGATGTTCGCGGGCAGAACCGTGACAGTCATAGCAGACGTGGAAGAGGTCTACGGTCCCAAGGCTTTCGCCCTCGACGAAGATGACGCGCTCGAAGGCGGGATCGACAACGACCTGATGGTAATTGGAGATGACGTTGCGGGCCTGACGGAGATCGATGATCAGTGGCTGGACAACCAGGTACAGGTGACAGGCACCGTCCAGACGTGGACCATCGTCGATATGGAGCGTGAGGTCGGATGGGACCTCGATCCTGCCCTTGAGGCCGAGGTCGAGGAGCGCGGGGCGGTCCTTATCGCCAGCTCGGTGGAGCGCGTCGAAACCTGACGCCTGTTGCGCGCTGCGTCCGAGGAACCGGGAACCTTCGGGTTGTAAAGCCCGGCCTCGGCGTAGCGCGGCTTCGGCGGCTAGTTGAGCTACCGAGAGAGCTAAGAAGTTATCCGCACCGACTGCCCCGGCTGGATGTTGAGTGGCTCGTTCACCATGGCCTCGTTCGCATCCGGTGGCGGCGGCTCGTTGATAATGACGAATACTCGCGCTCCACCATCCTCGACCCAGAAGCCGCGGTCCGACGGGACGGCGGCGACCCGCACTGCGTCCGGAGCCAGGTCGACACCTTGCCCGATGTAAGCCCCAGGGTTACCCAGCAAATCGGCCAGCGAAAGCGGGCCCTGCGCAATCGGCTCCGGAGGTGGTGGCTCCGCCGCTGTCGGTTCCTCTATCGGCGCCGCTATGGTCACAGGTGTTACGACAGCGTCCTCGTCGTCGTCTCCCGCTAGCCATGCCCACATGATCAGCACCAGGATGATCAATCCAATCACCCACCAGATCCATGAGCTGGATTTTCGTTCTACGTCAATCTCAGCCATTGCTCTGAACTCCAGTTAAAATTGAAAAAACCGCCGGTGAAGGGGTTGCAGAACGCATTCCACCTATCGGCTATTCAATTGCGAAGCTTTTATTATCGCGAGGCGCGCGATGTATCGGCGAGGGTGTCCACCGCAGCCTCCAGAGGCGATACGGGATCGTTCAGTTCTTTGATAGTGCCGGTTGTCATCCCTGGTTCGTATCCCGCGCATTCCTCGCCCGGGGGACATTCCGGCGATGGCGGTTTCTCCGGACCTCCGCATCCCGCGAGGAGGATCATTATAGGGAGTGCAAGCTGAGCCGTCCGTCTGGTCATTTCGAGTCCTTTCTCCGGAAATCAGTAAGGGGCGACCCAGGCTTATTAGCAGAAATGGGGCCTTGCGGTGATCTGGTTGGATTCAGGCGTGGTTTTTGGCGGTGTCCATCGTGCTTGCCTGCGAGTGGTTGTTCTCGTACCGCGGCGACCCACAGGATTGCTGCTCTCCATCAGCGTGCGAGGCACGCTATACCCGCCCACAGCGCGATGATTGGTGCGTCCTGCGCAGGCGAATCGAGCACGCCCGCGAGGTCGCCGGCGGTGAACTCGATGCCGAGGGTCGATGGTTCGATCTGGGCCGCGTACACGCTCTCGAGTTCTGCGCGAGTCGAGCCGAGGCCTATGCCGCTCGCGGTAGTCAATCGACTGCCCCGACCGACCGACCAACCGGCGAATTCACCCCCGGCGAACACGACCAGTAGTCCGTTCTCCCACCTCGCGTAGTCGATGCCGCAGTCGACGTTCTCACCCTGCTCGACAGGCTCCTGATCCAGTACTGCGGTTAAAATACGCCTAGCCTCGTCTGATGGCGTGCCGAACGGAATCGGGCGGGCGGAACCTGACGGTAAAATGAAGATGCGCAGGCCCTCGCCCTCCAGAGCCAGGCCCGCATCGAATGTGGTATCCTCTCGTACTAGACTGTCGTTGCTCGTTACGGAATCCGATTTAACACTATTCTCGGCGACAACAGCTTGGTCGCTGATCTCGACAGTATCCGCAGCCGGATCACTGCACCCGGCAGCTACGGCCAATAGAACCAATTTCCAGTACAGAGTGCGCATATGCTTGCCCCGAGAGAGACTGCGTTGACCCGCGGGATTGTCGCGCGCCACCTTCTGATGTTGCGCCGCCACAACGATAACGTCAACGGGAATGCGTCGGCCGGGCAGATAGAGCAAGTCCCCTACCTCCATACACCGCAGCACCTTGACGCTCCTCAGCAGCGGGCATTATCCGACGGTTGCAAACCGGTACGCCAATTGCCCGTATGCGCGGCACGACCACGCCGCCCTACGGTCCAGCACCCGCTCCAAATCTTTTTTAGCTTCTCCCAGAACGTTCCATCGTTGTACCGCAGTTTTGCCTGCTCTGATTCACCACGCTACAACACCCCACAAGGAGGAAGCACGATGGTGCATTTCATCTCGAAGCGGTTCAGAGGACTCACTTCAGGTCTCGCGTGCCTCGCGCTGTTAGCGGTCACCGCAAGTACTGCCAACGCGCAGGGGGCATATGTGTCCACTGAGCGGTTCGGATACACCGGAACCATCGAGCGCTACAACTCCCTGTCGGATTTGCAGGCCGGCATAAACGCTGTATCCGGATCTCCATTTTCGGTGCCGGCCCGCGACCTGTCGTTGTACATGGTCGATGGCAATGCTGCTTTCGACGGTGCAGCGAACGCGAACGCGTCGATGTTCCTCTCGTTCTGGTATGCAAATGGTGGCGATTCCCCGAGTAACCAGAATACCGGTTTCGTTCAGATGTACGACACTGAGGGCGGATCGGTCACGTCCATGAGTGGGAGCTGGGCCAACACGTCGAAAACCATCTTCCAGTGGGCCGTAAGTGGCGGGAACATGGCATACGGGTGCACCCCGCCTGCCGACTGTGGCCGGCTCTGGAATGCGGGATCTTCGCTCGGCAGCGCGGAAACCACAGCCGGCTCATTTTACAGCTATTTCCTCGACTTCACAGCGACCGGCCTGGCCGCGGCCACCTGGAACCCTACGACTGGCGTCTACGAGTCGATCTCTGATCCGACTGGAGTTACGGGCAGCCTGACAGGCATCTTCCAGAATCAGAGTATTAAGGACCCGAGTTCCAATGGCTGGTACAAGTACGACCTGGCGCTGACCATGGATAGCTGGGCGTACGATAATGGCTATGCCGCACCCAGCGCCTTCGGAAGCGCGCATGTAACCCCCGAACCTGCCTCCATGATCCTGCTCGGATCTGGCCTCGCTGGCGTGGTGGGCGCTCGCAGGCGCCGTCGGAAGCAATCGAGCTGACACGTCACGCGTCACTGCGTTGCAACAGAGGGGGCCCCGGACGATCCGGGGCCCCTTTTTTTATTCTAGGACACCGGACGCGCAACATGAAGGTTGCATATATCCGATGCCGTCATTATCATATGCAACGTTTCAGTTGCATAATGACCAGATTATCTCTTACATTCGAGGAGCAACCCCATGACCACAACAGCACATGAAGCGCCCGACGCGTCGAGCACTGACCGATTCGAGAAGAATCTCGTGGTTCGCGCGCCCCGATCGCGTGTCTGGCGAGCGATCTCTACGGCCAAGGAGTTCGGAGAGTGGTTCCAGGTGAAGTTCGATGGCGATTTTACCGAGAGGCAGACGATCAGAGGAAACATCACCCATCCCGGATACGAGCATCTTGTGATGGAGTTGATGGTTGAGCGCATCGAACCCGAGCGGTACTTCTCATATCGCTGGCACCCGAATGCTACCGATCCCGAGGTGGATTATTCTGATGAGCCGACCACCCTGGTCGAGTTCGTGCTCGAGGAGGCAGAAGGCGGTACGGCCGTGAAGATCGTCGAATCCGGTTTCGACCGTATCCCACCGTCTCGCCGAGTGGAGGCTTTCCGTATGAACGAGAAGGGGTGGGCCGGTCAGATCGAGAACATCGCGCGCCATGTCGAATAGCGGCGGCGCGGCGGCTCTCGAGGTAAAGGAAGCGGTGCCGGTATTCGCCGCTCTGGGAGATGAGATTCGTCTCAATCTCCTGGGGCGGCTATCGGCCGAGGGCCCGCTGTCGATCACCCGTCTCAGCGAGGGTACGGGCGTGACGCGACAGGCGATCACGCGCCATCTCTACGCTCTGGACGATGCCGGGCTCGTGCGGAACTCCCGTCGCGGGCGCGAGCGGCTATGGGAACTGGAAGCTAAGCGCGTGGAGGAAGCGAGGCGCTACCTCGATCAGATCGCCGCCCAATGGGATGTTGCGGCCGAGCGCCTGAAGGCGTTTGTGGAGGATGACTGAGGAGCGCGTTTGTCAGGACGAGCGGAGCCGTCTCAGATACGTCACTACCCCGCTCATCGCTATGATCGCGAGCGCCACAGCGGCGATGAATACGGCCAGCTTGTAAACCGCGCTGTCGGCCTTCCCGGCATGCAGCGGGTAGAACGCGTGAACGGCACGCTCCCCGGGTGGCAGTGCGCAGGCATCCGTCTTCTGAAGGAGGTTCCCTGCGGCGTCTAAATAGACATAAGAACGGCCGTTAGGATGCAGCTCGCACGGCTGCTTTAGCCGGAACTCGTGGAAAGTGACACCGGCGCGCGGGGGATAGTAGAAGACTATGCGGCCTTCCGGGAAGGCTGCCTCCACGCGGGCAATCATCGCGGCGGTCGGCAATTCCAGGGGCGTTGATGGATTCAGTATCGGCGCGGGTGCCGTGGGGACAGGATCGCCGAAGGCGCCGTTCAGGAGTGTCTGGGCTGTGGCGTAAAAGACGAGCCCGCTGCCGGTGAGCAGAAGCACCAGGAGAATAGGGCTCGTGACCACTCCAAGGTCCCTGTGCCAGAGCAGTAGACTCCGCACAGAGAGGTCGCGCGGCAAGAGGTGGCGCAGGGCGAAGCGGCGTCGGGTCGGCCACCAGAGGATCAGGCCGGTTACTGATAGAAAAACACCCAGAAGGCCGATGACTCCACCGATCCGTTCGCCCACGTCGCCTGCCATGAGGTGCGCGTGCAGGTCGAACAGGAAACTCATCACGCGTTCTGAGGGTTGCCAGCTGTCGATCAGGTGGTGATCGACAGCTGACAGGAAGGCTTCTCCGCCGTCGAGGTAGAGGTGGTACCCTCCAACCCCTGGCTCGGGCATCTTGACAGAGAGCACGTTCTCTCCGAAGTGCTCCTTAGCGGCGGCGATGGCGGCGGCGTGGAAGTCTGCGTCCAGCTCGAGCGCCGGCACTCTCAGCTCCGGATAGACGAGCCGCCAGTACGCCTCTTTATAAACGAGTGCACCCCCCGTGACCGCGAACACGAGAAACAACAGCGACAACGCGAGCCCCACATAGGTGTGGACCAGACGAATTATTCGGCGCATGGTCCGGCGCTTAGAAACGGCTCTCGACACGCAGCGTGAAGGTACGACCGCGGCCCGCGAAATAGCGATCATTGCGGTCGGTGGCCGCCTGTGAGTAGTAGGAGATGTACTGCTCGTCCAGGATGTTGGCCACCGAAAGTGTTATCGTCGAGAAGCCGAAATCGGCCGCAATGGACGAGTCGACGGTGCTGTACCCGTCGAACCGCGCCGTAACGTCCCCGCTCCCATCTTCAAAGGTTTCATCGAAGTAGGTAAAGCTCTGGACCCGTCCGCGGAACCGTCCACCGGGGATGAGATCGATAGCGAGGTTCAACCGGTCGGGCCCAATGTCAGCGGCGCCCAGATCGGATTCCAGCACGCCATCATCATCGCCATCATAGCTCCCATCGAGCATGGAGTAGCCCGCAGAAAGAGAGAGCTGGCGGGCGGGGCGGTAACGGCCGGTGACCTCCCAGCCGCTCGTCAGCGTCGGCTCACGATGCACCTTGAAGATACCGTCAGCGTTCGGCACCAGGCGCGATCCGAAATCCGCTTCTGACTCGAAGTACGTTAGTCCCAGCAGCGCCTGGGCTGTGCCGTACGTACCTCCGACTTCCCGATTGAAGGTCTTTATCGGCGTGAGGTCCAGGAAGTCCTCAACAGCCGTGCCTTCTGTGGATATGCCACGCAGCACGCGCCCAACGTCTGGCATGGTGTACGCCTGCGAGAAGGTGCCATAGATGCGCAATCCCTCGATCGGCGTGAGTACTCCGCCGATATTGAAGAGCGGCTCGTCGAAGCTGGGGCTCCCGCCCGCCACCTCCACCCGCTCGAAATCATCGCGATTGCCGGCGAGGGTGGTGAAATCGGCGACGTCCAGCATCGCTATCTCCCAACGGAGCCCGCCGGACAGGGATAGCCATTTTAGCGGCTGCACGTCGAGCTGGACGAAGGGCGCGTAGTTGAAGAACTCTGTCTCCGGCACCCAGTTTCTATCCGTGAGCGCAAGGCGCTGGAATGTCTTGTCCCGTAAGAAGTCGAATCCCGTGATCAGGTCGATCGGCGCGCCGGCGATGCCCGCACGGGCATAGGTGAGACGCGTGCCGAACTTCTCCGAGTTGTTCTCTGACTGGTCGAACACCTCACCGATCGGAGCGATGCGAGGATCCTGGAAAGTTGCGAAACGGCCGCCGCCGTACAGGGCTCTGAAGTCCTGGTAATAGGCCTTGGCTGAAAGACTGCCGCCGCTCAATTCGGTATGCTCGTAATCGAGCGCGACCATCGTCACGTCGTTGATCGGCTCGATGCCCTCAGGATCACCCTCCACCGCGATCGCGGGGATGCTGAGCGACCGATCGCCTTCGAGACTATCGAAGTTCCCCTCCTGCTCCAGCAGGAAATCGTTGACAGTAAGCTGCAGGCGCTGCGCCGCTGTCAGATCCCAGCCGAACTTACCAAAGAAGTTGTAGCTGTGAGAATCCGATACGTCGCCCTGCACATTGTCGATCCCGATCGGACGATTCAGCGCGTCGAACTGCAGTCCCCGATTTTGGTAGCTCACTGATCCGAGTACGTCGAAGTCGCCGAAACGCTTGGCAGCAAGGTAATGGGCGCGCCACCCGATTCCATTTTCGTCGAAGCCGTCATTGCTCGTCGTGCTGAGCGATGCGCGCTGCTCCAGCTCTCCAGTTAGCGGAGCGCTGACCGTCACATAATTGACTATCCCACCCGTCGCTCCCAGCCCCTGAATGGCGTTCGCGCCGAAGATGACCTCGATGCGCTCGATAACTTCCATATCGATCGTAAAACCATCACGCCGACCGTCCCTCAGCGGATTCGATTGCGGCACCCCATCCACCAGAAAGAGCGGCCGACGCCCGCGAAAACTTTCACCCGAGCTCGTCAATTTCTGGCGCCCCGGCGAAAAGCTCGGGATGAGGTTAGAGAGGATCTCCGTCGGATTGGCGGCGAAGCTCTGCTGGAGCTCCACTTCCCTCTCGCTGATGACCTCGACCTTGATAGGCAGGGAGGCCGCGCTGGCGCCGCCCCGGGTGGTCGCGATAACCTGCAACGGCGCGAGCGCTACAGGCGCAGGCTCCATGACGAAATCTACGGTCGCAGTCGCTGTGTTCGCATTTAATTCCCGCTCGATGCTCCGGTAGCCGATCGCATCAACCCGCAGCGTGTACGTTCCCGCGGGTAGCGGACCCAGGCGAAAACTACCGTCGTCATCTGTCACTACTCCGCGCTCTACTTCGCCCCGCGCTACCACTGCGGCTCCACCGATCGGTGCGCCCTCCGCGCTAAAGACGCTTCCAGCGAGCGTGACTCGGATTTCCTGTGCGGACGCAGTTGGGACGGTCCCGAGAATGGATACAGCGAGAACAAGTACGATCGACCAGCGCGAGCCCATAGCCACCTCATGCAATTGAGAATCATTTTCAGCGCAGCAGAAGATGGCGGCTCCGGTATTGTGGCGCAAGTCACGGTATTGCGAAGATGCAGCTTTGTAGTGTAAAGTACCGCGCGAAGTGTGTCAGGCGCGTGAGTTCCCTCGTTGGCTGGGCACACTTTCCATTAGGGTGTTGAACTCACAAAGAAATACCTATGAAGAAATGGCTGAGACGCATCCGCGGTGCACTGGGGATGGGCCTGACCTGGGCGATTGTATGGGCGCCGATCGGTATCCTGATAGGGATGGTAGTAGACCCGGATGGGTCGATGGATGAAATGTGGGTGTTAGTTGGCGCGTACCCGGGGTTCCTGGGCGGGGTGGTCTTCGCCACCGTTCTGGGGATCGCCGCGCGCCGTCGGCGGCTCGAGGAGCTTTCGATCGCGCGTTTTGCCGCCTGGGGTGCGCTGGCTGGCTTTCTGGTCGGCACGTTCCCATTCCTCATAGGTGACTCGTCTACCGAAATGCCCGCGTGGATGCTGGGTGGAATCGTCGTCGGCTCCATCACCCTTATGAGCGCGCTATCGGCGGCCGGTTCTCTGGCGATTGCCAGAAAAGCGGGCGAGACGAAGTTACTGGAAGGCGGGCAGGCGCTGACCTAACGAGTGCCGCGATTCCGGTAAAACTCGCGGTGGAGGTCACGTACCTCCTCTGCGAGTCCCGGGACCGGACCAGCGACGGGCAGATCTGGCACAATCTCCTGAATGGGCAGCGGACGCACCGGCCCTGGCTGAGCTCCGAGCTCCGAGAGCCATTCGGTCAGCTGCACGGATGAACTTGCGTAGACAATGCGTCCTAACTCGACCCAACCATGGGCGGCGGCGCACATCGGACAGTGCTCGCCAGAGGTGTAGACGGTCGCCGCCGCGCGGTCCTCGGGCGTCATATTCGCAGCTGCCCAACGGGCCAGCTCGAACTCGGGATGCCTGGTTCGGTCACCAGCGGCCACACGGTTGCGATCCTCGGCAAGTACAGTCCCGTTAGCGGAGACGAGCACCGAGCCGAATGGTTCGTCGCCGGCCTCGAGAGCCTCTCTAGCCAGCTCGACACAGCGGCGCAGGTGGCGCAACTCCGCATCGGTGGGGTTAATCAGAGGTGAGTCAAGCACAGATATTGCCTTCCGTAGAGGATACCAGAGGAATGAAACCCACTACAACGGGAAGGGCAAGAATGGGACGACTACCTTTGATGGTTCTGTTGCTGCTGATAGCGGTCGGTGTGAGCGGGTGCGAGCTGGTCGGCGACGTTCTGGAGTTCGGCTTCTGGGTGATCCTGATCGTCATCATCCTGATTATTGCGCTCCTTGTGTGGATATTCAAGAAGCTGTTCTAACGGCGACCAACACGGCAGTTCGCTGAACCGCCACTCGCTCGCCAGGGAGATCTTATGTGGTTGCTGACCCTGAAATCGATCCTGGTTGCCACGGATCTCACCGATTCGTCGCGGCCTGCGCTTCGCACGGCTGCCAGCCTCGCGCCGCTCGCCGGGACGAGCCTCCACCTGCTGTACGTCGCGGACGACCCGAAGCCCGACGACGAGGCCCGGCTGAGAGAGCAGTTCCGCATCGCAGCGCCGGATGCACCAGAGCCCGATAGCGTCCGCGTAATCGTCGGCTCACCTGCTGCCGCCATCGTACAGCACGCCGTCGAGGTCGACGCGGATGCCTTGATCCTCGGGCCTCACCGGAGGACCGGTATGCCGGGAGAGATGGGGAGCACCGCGGCGAACGTGGTTCGCAACGCCCCGTGCCCATGCCTGGTAGCGGCGGCAGATCTCCGCCTGCCGCTTGAGCGGGTCATTGCGCCGATCGACCTCTCGGAGGTCGCCAGCGGTGCGCTATCGGTGGCGCTTTCCTGGGCGTCGGCATTACGCCCGCGCCCCGCAAAAGCGAACCTCACCGCGCTGCACGTGACAACGAATTCCGCCTCTCGGACCGCGGAACAGGCGGTGCGCGAGGAGGTCGAGCAGGCGAGGACCCGCGCGGGTGGAGCGGCCCACGTAGATATCCGCGAGATGATCGCCCACCACTCCGATCCGGTGGAAGAGATCCTTCGCACGGCGGCCTCTGAGTCTGCCGATCTGTTGGTGATGGGAACGCGCGACGAGGTCCGTTCGGTTTCGGACCTGGGGAGCGTAGCGGCGGCCGTCGCGCGCAGGACCCAATGCCCGCTGTTGCTGGTGCCACCCGCGACGTAGGTGCATCAGAGAATGGTGCCGCGGAGGATCAGCA
>DASSKB010000105.1:0-2569 GCA_035690925.1 Longimicrobiaceae bacterium | reverse complement strand
TACGGGGACGCGGCTGATGTATGGGTGGACAGTGACCGTAACGGCTACATGGACGACCTGAACGGGGATGGGCGCAGTGACTACGAGGACACCTATGTGCTCCTCAGGGCCGTGGATCGTGTGGAACGTGCACATCCCGAGCTGATCGGTGGGGCCGGCCAGTACGCCGCGAACAGCGCACATGGTCCGTTCGTTCACATAGATGCGCGGGGCAACCACGCACGCTGGTAGTACGGGAGCTGCTCAGCTCCCCGCCAGGATCTCGAACTGGCGCTGATACTCGGGCTTAAGGTTGGGACTTCGGAGAATCGCCGCGGGATGGAGTAAGGGAAAGACCGTGAGTGTCCGTTCCGAATAGACAATTTCCTGCGCCACACCCTGAAGCTGGGTGATCTTCCCATCCGGAATAAAATGCTGGAGCGCAAATCGGCCCAGCGTCGCCACCCGATCAGGGCCGATTATGCGGATCTGCTCGGCCAACCAACCGGCACATGCGCGAATCTCGCGGGCGCGCGGATTGCGGTTCCTGGGCGGTCGGCAGCGGACGACGTTCGCTATGAAGATATCGTCCCGGGATATGCCGACGCTCTGAAGCATTGAATCGAGCAGTCTGCCGGACGCACCGACGAAGGGAACCCCCTCACGATCCTCACTCGCTCCAGGCGCCTCGCCGACGAAGAGGATTCTGGCTCGGTGGCTTCCAGCGCCAGGAACGACCTGGGTGCGGCTCTGGAAAAGATCGCATCGGGTACAGCGAACCATCACCGCATTCAGTTCAGGCAGCGTGGAAGGCTGTGGTATCTCGGCGGGGAAACCGGGCGGCTCGACTGGCGGTGAAGACATGAAGGCAGCGGATCATGAATCTTTTTTGTCTCTCAACCGTACAAAAAAGAGAGGCGCGTGACGCGCCAATGCGAGTAAAAGTGACATTAAGGTAACGCGAGAGGCAAGCATGTACTGTTCCACCTGCGGCGCATCGGTTCCGACCGGACGATCTTCGTGCGATACGTGCGGCGCACCGCTCATGCTGAGGACCCGTGAATCGATTGCACAACCCGGTGAGCCGCGCTGGATAGTGGGGCACGCCACCGGCGTCTGCCCGCGCTGCGCTTACAGGGGTGATGGGATATCATACTTCTCGCGCGGCCGTAACGTGGCATGTCTGGTTGGCCTTACCGTGCTCACCGTTGGCGCGATGGGCGTCGGTGGCCTGATATATTTCGTCGTACGGAAGGACCATAAGCTCTGCCCACGCTGCGGATACGGTTGGGGCTCGAACGGTGAGCGCTCGCTCATGCGACCGTCTTCGCCCAGTGCCGCGCCCGCTTCGCCAAGAGTCACCAGTGGAAGCACCGCACGGGGTTGGTCTATTCTGTTGTTTGCGCTCGCCGCATTCCTGGTCTTGGTTGGAGTGGCCGGAGAGGAGATAGCTCCATTGATCTTCGCCGCGGCCGCAGGCGGTGCAGGGTTCGCGTTGCACCGGTCTGCGCAGAATGCGAAGGAACATCGGCGGGCGGCACAGCTCTCCTCGCATCAGCTTCCGGTGCTAAAGCTGGCTTCGAGGCGCCAGGGCCGGCTTACGGTTACGGATGTGGCCGCCGAGCTGGGCTGGACGCTGGGAAGAGCGGAAAAGGTCCTTCAGTCGCTCGACGACGGAATCCGTGTCACCTCGGAAGTAACTGATGAGGGCATAATCGTTTTCGAGTTCCGCGAGCTCCTGCATGCCCCTGGCCGCTCGCCTGAGCAGGACATCGATCGGATTTCCGCGCCTGCGGCGCCCTCAGTATCTCCCCGCCCCACCTGACAGGCCGGCAAAATGGTTGCAGCAGTTGTGCTGATTCGCTCCGTACCCGGTGACATCCCCGCGCTTGCGCGGCAAATTGCCGGGATAGACGGCGTTGCCGAAGTCTATTCGGTCTCGGGTGAGTACGATCTTATCGGGATCGTGCGCGTGCCGGAATACAATGATGTCGCGCGGGTCGTCACCGAGGAGATAGCCAAAATCCCCGGTATCGAGCGTACCAATACCCTTACCGCTTTCCGCGTCTACTCCAAGCAGGATCTGGAGCGCGCCTGGGACATGTTCGAGTAACCGCGACGGGTTCACGATTCATTCATCACCTCCTCCATGACAATCCGGATAGCGTCCCCGCTGAAACCGCGCCGTCCCAGAAAGCCGTAAAGTCTGTTGCCGGCCTTCCGCCGGTCCTCGCCGCTACGCCGCCGCCAGCTAGCTGCGGCGGCCCGCGCAAGATCGACTTCTGAAACACCCTCGCCATCCATAATCTCGGCCACCGCCGCCTCGGCGGTCTCGCCATCCACGCCCTTCTCGCGCAGTTCCTGCATCAGTCGCGTCGGTCCCCTGGGCCGGAGACGTACGCGATCGCGTACGAAGCTCTCAGCGAATGAGGAATCATCGACCAGGCCTTTCTCTATGAGGCTGGTCACGCAACTGTCTACGACCTCAGCGGGAAACTCTTTGCGGCGCAGGCGTAGTCGAAGCTCGGAAGCCGATCGGGCGCGAAAAGATAGGAGATTGAGCGCGGTATCGCGCGCTTTCCACGCGAGA
>DASSKB010000104.1:0-21955 GCA_035690925.1 Longimicrobiaceae bacterium | reverse complement strand
GCCGTGGTAACGGTGCAGCGAGTCAGCGTATTCGGTTACCTCCCCCGCCCAGGACGGGGCGTACGGCTCCAGCAGCCCAGCCTCCGCGGCCGTCTGAAAGAGCGGCGCGGGCGCCCCCCACCAGATGTCGGCCTGCGGATTCGCCTGCTCCGAGCGGAGCCTATCGAGCACCTCCTGCGACCCCATATCCAGCCACTGCACGTCCACGGTCGGGTGGAGCGCCTCGAACCGCAGCTCGAAAGCCTCGAGCATATCCGGCCCATGCGGCGAGTAGACAATCAGCGGCGTCCGCCCATCATCCGGCGCACACGCACCGAGGAAGAACACCCCGGCGACCACAACAATGGTGGCCACACGCGCGAGGCCTACGGATCCCCCCGCACTCCCGCACTCTCGCACTCCCGCACTCGTAGTTTCGCACTCTCGCACTTCCGCACTAGTCGTCATGCCCGTCATTTCGCTCCCAACGCCAGCAGATTGGCGAACAGCCTGTAAGCCCCCGGCACACCGGCGGGCAGTTCGCGGAAAAATGAGATGCCAGTATATACGTAGGTTCCGTCGCCATATGGCGCGATCAGCAGACTCCCGAGCAGGGGCTCCTCGCCGGGATCGGACATGGCCAGGATCGGGGTGTAGCGCGAATCCCACTCGTGGAGGAAGTAGAGCCCGCGTTCCTGTATCCAGCCGTCGAAGTCTGCGGCGGTAATGCGGTTGGGCCAGGTGACGACCTGGTGCTCCGGCTCGATGATGGTGACTGGCGCGGTCTCATCGGTGACCCTGTCGTGCGGGCGGTTCATCGTCGCCGGGTACGGAGCCACGTTCAGCTCATCGAACTCGTATTTGTTGTACTGTACGATGAGCGTGCCGCCGTCCTCGACGTATTCAAGAATGCGCGGATTGGCCGCAACCAGGTCAGGCCGAACCTCGTACGCGCGGATACCGGTAACGATCACGTCGAACGCATCGAGATCAGCTGCGGCGAGCGCTGGCGGATCGAGGATCGTGGGGTCCAGCCCGAGCTGCGCGAGCGCGGCGGGGATCTCATCGCCCGCGCCAGGGATGTATGCGACAGCCAGGTCGTCGGGCACCTGGACATCGAACGCTTCGACGGTAGTGGTGGCGGGCGAGTAGAGCGCGCGCGGCCGGGTGTGCGGATAATCCACGAGCTGGTAGCCGCGCGCGAAGCTGTCAACTGCCTGCGATTCGAACACAGCCGAAATCCGGTACTCGCCGGCCGTGAGCGGCTGGGGCGGCGTAACCTCGAACAGCGTTGTGACGACCTCACCCTCGGCTGTGAGCTCGAGTGGGACAGATGCGGGAGCGGCGGTCCAGCCGGCGGGCAGATCGAGTCGGAGAGTGCCGGCAACGCCGTCAGCGGCGCCGGCTACTGTCCGAACTGTAACCTGGAGGGGCCCGGGCGAGTCCTCGCCAGGTGCGGTTGTTACCACTGCGACGCTCGGCACGGTCGAGACGGAGACCGCCGGCACGACGCGGACCGGCCTGCGGATCTCTCCAGACATCTTGTCGACAGTCCGGTACGTGGCATCGTCGTCAACGGTGATGTTCGCACCGGCGATCTCTACCTCCGCGACAGCCCGAACTGCGGCCGGCTCGAACGGGATCCCGACACCGCCGCGCTCGGCGGGCCATGTGTACATGTCGCCCTGCCGCGGGCTCTCCAGGAAATACGGTTCAGTCGGCTCGGCGGCGGCCGGGACACTTACCCGAAAGGGTTGCTCCAGCAACTCGCCGGCGGCGAGCTGCGCGGGTACGGGATCGACTGGCTCGGCGGACCAGCCCGGCGGAAGCTCGGGTCGGAGAGATTTGATCTGTATGGGACGATCGCCACCATTCCAGAGGACGAGCTCGAGCTCGAAGGTCTGCCCAGGCGTTACAGTTTCATCAGCCGAAATGGCGTCGAGCACAATGCCGCTGGCACGGCGTAGCGCTTCGCTAGCCTGCTCCTTCTCGGCGCTGATGCGGAAAAGTAGCGCGTCATCGCCCGCAGCTGTCGAGGACAGGGCCCCCTCAGCTTCTGCGAGCGTGGCGACAGCCTGGGCGAGCTGGGGCACCAGCTGACCAGGCTGCAACGGGTTATAGTTGGATCGCGCGTCAGCCACGGCGTTCTGATAGTCGCGCAGGAGCGACCCGACGCTGGCTGTCCCGGCATCTCCCCACGCGACGAGGGTCGTGTCTATCCCCGAAAATATCGAGCGGGCTGCGGCCCCGCCGTCGCTGACCACACGTGACTCGACGAGCTGGAGAGAACTCGAGTGCGGCCCCGGCACCAGGATCTGACCCATATCCTGAGATCGGTGCCGGCTGCGACTCGCCATGGCGACCTGGTAGGCCGACCTGCCGAGCAGCGGATCCATATCGCCAGTCTCGAGGGTGAGCGCATTCTCATCTCCGCCGCGCCAGCGTGCGAAGAAGAACTTCGCCGGTTGATGGGGCCCGAGGCCGCTCTCTATCTGATCCGGGAACCGCGATGGGTCGCCCGCGGCAGTGAATGCTTCGCGCGCGAGGATGCCCGCGGCCTGGTGTTGGCCGTGGCCGTCGCTGGGTGTGCCTGTGAAGACCGAGAGGATAACGTCGGGTCTGAACTCGCGGATAACGGCTACTACATCAGCCAGAACCTCGTCGTGGGGCCAGTGACGGAAGGCTTCATCGGCGCTCTTGGAGTAGCCGTAGTCGTATGCGCGAGAAAAGTACTGGCGAGCGCCGTCCAGTCGGCGGGCGGCAAGCAGTTCCTCAGTCCTGAGCAGGCCGAGGCCTTCCTGAAGCTCGGGTCCTATCCCGTTCTGGCCACCCTCGCCGCGGGTAAGGGCGAGGTAGGCAACCTCGGCGCCGTGACCCAGTGCGAGTTCGCTGAGGATCTGTGTGCTCTCGTCGTCCGGGTGCGCCCCGATCATGAGAACGCGCTCGGTGGTGCCGAGCTGCCGGAGCGTCAGGCCCAGGGCCGCAGCACCCTCGTACTCGAGAGCCGGAGCCTGGGCTGAGGCCGAATTTACCGAGGCCGCCAGCAGCGCCGCCGGCAGCATAATGAAGCTTATGATGAGTTTTGTCATGGCGTCCGAAAGCTACGAATAGCGACTGCCTGCGCAAGTGAGCCAGCGCGACGACAGCGCGTCAGGCTGAAGCGAGCTCGTCGGTCCGAGCGGCCATGACGAAGTCGTTCTTATGGAGCCCGCCGATCTTATGAGTCCACCAGGTGACAGTCACGCTGCCCCACTCGGTGAGCAGCGCCGGGTGATGCCCCTCCTTTTCCGCAATCTCGCCCACGCGGTTGGTAAAGGCGAGGGCGCTGGCGAAATCCGCAAATTCAAAGGCTCGCTCCAGCCGCTCCTCGTCATCACGAACGATGATCTTCCAGTCAGGAATATCCGGGAGGAGTTGTTCTTTCTCTTCGTCGGTGACCGTCGGCGCGCCGCGGCGGCAGGGATCGCAGGAGGAGGTCTTGAGATTTGTCATTGTAGTCATACCGGGGCGGGGGGGAGCTATCAGCTATCAGCTATCAGCTATCAGCTAAAAAATTGACTTCCGGATCACTGGGACCGCCGCAGGAAGCTTGCCGGCTGATAGCTGATAGCTGATAGCTGATAGCTTCTCTTCATCTCCACATCCGAAAATACACCCCAAACCCCGCCTTCGCCTTCGGCGTCAGCTTCTTGCGACGCAGCGCGTCGGCTGCTTTGCGAATCGCTTCGGACTCTGTCGGATAGGGGAAGATGGTCTTGCCGAGCGCCAGCAGTCCCAGTTTCCGGGTCATGGCGGTGGTGATGTGGCTGATGAGCTCGCCCGCGTTCGGGCCGACGATGGACGCGCCCAGGATGTCATCGCCACCGCTCCGAACGTGCACTCGCAAGAAACCATCCTCGTTGCCGTCGATTGTCGCCCGATCAACGTCGGAGAGGGGGATGGTGATGGTCTCGATCTCGTCGGCCCGGCGGGTGAGCTCATCTGGCGAGAGACCGACTTGGGCGATCTCCGGATCGGTATATGTGACGTTCGGTACGATCAGGTTGGACTTCTTCGACCGCCCGAAGAAGAGCGCATTCGGAACGGCCATGCGCGCGTGGGCGTCCGCCAGATGGGTGAACTGCTGGTCCGAGGCCACGTCGCCGATAGCGAATATCCGCTCGTTGGTGGTGCGGAGCCTCTCGTCGGTCTCGATGCCGTCGCGCGTGTGGCGCACGAGCGCCTCGTCGAGGCCGAGACCTTCCACACGCGGGGCGCGGCCGACCGCGACCAGCACCTCATCGCCCGCGATCGGTCTGGGGATCCCTGCCACATCTACAGTAACGGCGCCGTTCTGGCGGTCTACGGCGCGAATATCGGCGTCGGCAAGGATCCTGACGCCGTCACTGGTGAGGCTCCGCTGCACCACGGCCGCAGCTTCGGGATCCGCTCGCGGCAGTATCCTGGAGGCGGCGTCGAGCAGGGTTACGCGGCTGCCGAAGCGTGCGAACGCCTGCGCCAGCTCACAGCCGATCGGTCCCGCACCGACTATCAGGAGTCGCGCGGGCATCTCGGTCAGTGAGAATATGGTCTCGCTCGTGTGAAATCCCGCCTCTGCCAGCCCATCGATCGGCGGCGCCACCGGCGCGCCGCCCGTTGCGATGATAGCCCTGCGGAAGCGGAGCGTATCGCCAGCGACCTCGAGGCGCTCGGGGCCGGTGAAGCGGCCGTGGCCGAGGAATACGTCTACGCCTAACGAGCTGAAGCGATCCGCGCTGTCGACGGAGCTCATCGCGGCTCGGATCCGGCGCATGCGCTCCATGACAGCCGCGAAATCGCCGTCATTCCCAGCCGAGGGGCCGCCGAACTTAGCGTGAGCTGTTCGGGCGTCGTGCCAGGCGCGCGCGGCGCGGAGGAGCGCTTTGGAGGGAACGCACCCCGTGTTGAGGCAATCGCCGCCCATAAGATTGCGTTCCACGAGCGCAACGCGAGCGCCCAGACCCGCGGCGATTGCGGCGGAGACCAGGCCAGCCGTTCCGCCGCCCAGAACTACGAGGTGGTAGCGCGAGCGCGGTAATGGATTTTGCCAGCCGGGCGGGTGTACATTCCGGAGCAGCTCACGATTGTTATCATCCGCCGGCAGGATCAGAGGCTCCATATCAGTTGTCAGCTTCGACGGCCTGTCCCGTCGCGGAATTCAGTGCGCGTCGCGCGGTTCGGGCGACGAGGAGGGTCACAGCCGCGGTAGCGGCCAGGCCGAGGCCCAGCACAACAAAGTACTCGGGGCCGCGCTCGCCGGATCCTCCCGTGAGGGCAGTAGCGACATCACCCGCGACTTTGCCGTAGTAGACGTACAGCAGCGTGCCGGGAATCATCCCCACCGACGCCAGAACGTAGTCAGTGAATCGTACTCGCGTGAGGCCGAGGGCATAATTCAGGAGGTTGTAGGGGAGCACTGGCGATAGGCGCAGCAGAAGAACGATCTTCGCGCCCTCCCTGCCAATAGCCGAGTCGATGGCCGTGAACTTCGGATCTCCAGCAATGGCGCGCTTCACCTTCCCACGAGCGAGGTGGCGCGAGATCAGGAAGGCTGCTGACGACCCGAGCACCGCACCGATGAAAACCAGGATTACACCCTTTACGAGTCCGAAAAGGGCACCGGCTACCAGTGTGAGGAGAGATCCCGGAATGAACGCCACCGTCGCGAGTGCGTACCCGGCAGTGAAGACAACCGGCCCCCAGACTCCCATCCGATCGACCCACCCCGCGAAAGTCGGGATGTAAGCGGCACCTGAGCGCCCGAGTATAACCAGGAGCACTATGACCGCGATAGCGAGAACTGAACCGATAATTATCTTCTTCACGGGGTTGAGGGTAGACTTCGCGGTGGTCTCCGGTCAAGGCTTTCCGCGATCCCGATGAGCCCGTAGAATGAATCGGCATTCACTTTTGCCGGGGGTCTGGAGATACGATGGATGGGCGTATCCAAATATTGCGTGGCGACATCACCAAATTGGCTGTGGATGCCATAGTCAATGCTGCGAACGAAAGCCTCCTGGGCGGCGGCGGAGTCGACGGCGCGATACACCGCGCCGCGGGGCCGGAGCTGCTCGAGGAGTGTCGAACGCTCGGAGGGTGCCCGACCGGCGAGGCGCGGATAACCGGCGCGTACCGATTGCCGGCCGCAAAGGTAATTCATACCGTCGGCCCGATCTGGCGCGGAGGTACGGCAGGCGAGCCCGAGCTCCTGGAATCCTGCTATCGCGAGAGTCTGAAGCTGGCGGTGGAAAATGGGGTGCGTAGCCTCGCCTTCCCCGCTATCTCGTGCGGCGTTTACGGCTACCCGATCGACAAGGCTGCCACGATTGCGGTCCGGACGGTGGCAGAGTTTCTCGAAGGCAACGAATCGATCGAGGAGGTCATCCTGGTCTGTTTCGAAGCCGATATCCACCAGGCCTACCTCCGGGCGCTGGAAACCTACACCGAACTGGGCCGATGATCTCGCGTATGTTTCGATACCTGCCGATGCCGCTGCTCGCCCTCGGTCTGGTGGCGGCTTGCGGAAACAATATCAGGGCCACAGAGGAACCCACGGTGGATAGTCTGAGATTCCTGGCGCTTGGCGACTCGTACACGATCGGTGAGAGCGTTCCGGCCGCACAGCGGTGGCCTGTCCAGCTGGCGGAACTGCTCCGCCGCGAGGGCATCGAGGTTAAGCAGCCCTCGATTGTGGCGCAGACCGGATGGACCACCGCCGAGCTCGATGCGGGCATAGACGAGGCCGATCCGGAGGGAGAGTTCGATCTGGTATCCCTGCTCATAGGTGTAAACAACCAGTATCGAGGCCTGGACGAGGAGCAGTATCGGCTGGAGTTCCGGGCGCTGCTCGACCGCGCGATCAGCTTCGCGGGCGGCGACCCACGGCGGGTCCTGGTGCTCTCGATCCCCGACTGGGGCGTGACGCCCTTTGCGGAGGGTCGCGATCGGACTCAGATCGCAGCGGATATCGACGAGTTCAACCGGATCAACAGGGAAGAAACCGAACGAACCGGCGCGCGTTATGTGGACATCACGCCGTTCTCGCGCGAAGCGGCAGGTGATCCCGCCCTCGTGGCCGCGGACGGGCTGCACCCTTCCGGTAAGATGTACGCCGAGTGGGCGCGGCTCGCGCTGCCGGCCGCGCTCGAGGCGATCGGTGGCGCGGGAGAGTAGACTGTTTGAACGGTTGTAGGATATTCCCGTCGTAGTTAGTTTCTTTCCATGAACAAGGTTATAGCGATCCTCGTGATGGTCGGCCTCATTGCCGGCACGGCCGCCAGCCTCCACTGTTCCGAGAATGCCGGGGCGGTACCGGTTGCCCAGCAGTCGGAGCACTCGGCCCATCATGGGCCCGCCGACGACGGCAACCAGAGCCCGGACCGCGATCATAAGCAGAACGCCAGCTGTGAGCTGGCGATGGGGTGCGCCATGGCGGCCGCCGTGGCCTCAGGCTCCGCGCGATCGACTGAGCCGACCAGTAACCCCGCTGTCCTTCCGCTCATTTCAGCTGCCCATTCGCCGCCATCGCTGGCCGCTGATCCCCCTCCTCCACGCCTCCACGGCTAGAATTTTCGCGCGCCGCCCGGCGCGTATTCTACGCTTATCGGAGGAACTACAAATGAAGTTCAGAAGTCTGTTCGCGATCCTGCTATGCGGGTTCGCGGGAGTTGCTTGTATGCCGGCCACGAGCGCTGGCACGCACGACATGGGTGCGATGCCCGGAACGGGTCCTGGTATGGAGACCGACACAATGCCCACGGGTCATGCGGGGCACGGCGAAGCGCCGGCAAACGATCCGCCGATACACCACCCGGCTATGGGACATAGCGCAGATTCGACTGATACCATGCCGCACGAGATGTGGATGCACCCGCTCGGTGCCGGCTGGAACCTCGCCGCCATGGCGCAGGCGTACCCGATCGTAACCGCCTCGATGCCGTTCGACGACGATAACTTGCTAAGTGAGACTGACCCGTATCTCACCCAACCAGCGATAATGGCTGACGTCATCGGACCCGGATCGAAGGTGGTGTTCCGAACCACGCTCAACTTCGAAGGCATTACTATAGAAGATGGCGAGGCGACGTTCGGTGGATGGGGTGAAGGGTTCATAGACAGGCGCCATCCGCACACTCTCCTTCACGAGGCGATGCTCAGCCTCAATTTCTGGGAGCTTGGCGGCGGCATGGCTTCGCTATCGGCCGGAAAGGGCTTCGCGCCTTACGGGACCGACGACCCGATGTCGCGACCGGGCCTGAAATATCCCACTAACCACCATCTTTCCCAGATACTGGAACGATGGGTGGTCAGCGGAGCCTATCTGAACAGGGGATGGGGTCTGGAGGCTGGCGTCTTCGGGGGCTCTGAACCGGAAGGGCCGTACGACCTCAGCAATATCGAAAGCTTCGGCGACTCATGGTCGGTCCGGCTGAGCCGACGATTCGGAGCGCCTGGACAGCCAACAGCAGCGCCCTGGGAGCTCTCCGCGTCGTTCGCGCGCGTTCAGGAATCGCACGGTCCCGAGGTCGCCACGACCAAGCTGATCAATCTGGCAGTCAGACATGAACAGGACTACGACTTCGGGAATCTGTACGGATTGGCGGAGGCGTCCCGGAGCGATCCGGAAGATGGCGATGGCTACTTTTCCATCCTGGGTGAAACGCGCCTGGAACGCGGTTCGCATCAGCCGTACATTCGGCTCGAGTACGCAACGCGCCCGGAATACGACCGTTTGGGAGTGGCAGGGACTGATGACTTCTTTCGCTACGACCATGACTCGCACGCACACGGCGCCACTCGTTGGCTGATCAGTACAGTCGGCTACGGATATGAGCTGACGGGATTTCCGGTGAGCGCTCGTCCATTCGTGGAAGCACAGCACTTCCGGGTAAGTGAAGAGCGGGGCGGTATAGATCCCCAACAACTTTACGGTTCTGACAGTTTCTGGGGCCTTTCTGCGGGGTTTCGCGTATTCATCGGCGGAGATCCTATGCGAATGGGTAATTATGGAATATTCGACGCAATGGTGATGAAATGAAGCTATCAGCTATCAGCTATCAGCTATCAGCTTGGGGACTGGGGCTCGGCATGGTGGGGTGCGCGCAGGCGGGCGGTGCGGCGCCCGAGGGGCCCGTGCCGACCGAGGTCGAGGCGCCGGCACCGCGGACGCCAGAGGAGTTGCCCGATACCGGATTCGACTTTGGCGACAGCATTGCGATAGATTCGGTGACCGCTCCCTTGCCGCAAGAAGGTCTCGTTAATGTCAGCGCGCCCAGATCCGAGCCGCCTATCCCCGGCTGGCCCGTGGGGCCGGCGCCTCTGCCGGGGGCAATTCTTCCGCACAACCGGATAGTCGCGTACTACGGCAATCCGCTATCTACCCGCATGGGGATTCTCGGCGAGATCCCGCCTCAGCAGATGCTGGCGCGTCTCGACGAGGAGGTCGCCGCCTGGGAAGCGGCCGACCCCGGCACCCCCGTGGTGCCCGCACTCCATCTCGTCGCCATGGTCGCACAGGCCGATCCGGGTAGCGACGGCGATTACAGCGCGCTTATGAGCGACGAGACAATCGAGGAGGTCGCGTCATGGGCCGAAACCCGCGATGCACTCGTCTTCCTCGACCTTCAGGTGGGTTTGAGCACGGTGCAGGAGGAAATCCCCCGCATCGCGGAGTTCCTGAAGCGCCCTAACTTCCACCTCGGGCTGGATCCGGAGTTCTCCATGAAGCGAGGCAACAAGCCCGGGACGCACATAGGGACTCTGGATGCTTCGGATATCAATTTCGCGATAGATTTTCTGGGTGACATCGTGGATGAGTACGACCTGCCGCCCAAGGTGCTAGTTATCCACCGCTTCACCCAAGCGATGATAACCAACGCGGAGGACATTCGCCTGGACCCGCGGGTCCAAGTCGTAATCGATATGGACGGGTGGGGCGCGGCCTGGCTCAAGGAAAGGTCATACCAGGACTTCATAGTCGAGGATCCGGTGCAGTTCACTGGCATCAAACTCTTTTATAAGAACGACACCCGCTCAGGCAACTCGCTCATGACACCCGAGCAGATCCTGGACCTCATGCCGGCCCCGGTCTACATCCAGTACCAATAATCACACTTCAATAGCAGCCATCCCTTGACATAACCCAGCAAGCGCCTAACTTCCGCATCGTAGTTGAGAATGATTCTCGATACCAATAATCATTATCGTCAACGGGAGGTTTTTTACGGTGCTGCTGCTCAACCGATTCGCTACTGGCCTGTTCCCCGTCGTCGCGGTGCTCGCGCTCGCCGGCTGTTCCGAAAGCTCCACGGGTCCGGAGAAGCCTGACCCGGAGCCGATTCGCACTATAACTGTGGACGCGGCGGAAGCGTGGGCATACGCGGACCTCCAGGGTGATACAGCAGCGCTGGTCGCCGTAGCGGATCCTACCTCGTCTGCGGCGTGGGATATAGGATTTTTCAAGACGGCCGTCCAGCTGAACGGTGGCGCCTCGGGTCCAGGGGACATGGTGGCGGTTTGCCTCTGCCAGAACGCTGATGCCACCGACGCAGAGGTCCAGCAGCTTACCGCCGCCACCGAGCTGGCGGACTTCGAGGCTGTTACCGCTGCTGATATTCCGGCAGCCGGCGCGGCGTGGACGAGTGACGTTTTCGAGACTGCCCCGTGGTACAGGTATGACCTGGCCGGGAATCACCAGATCTGGCCTACCTTCGAGGTCTACCTGCTCCGGCGCGGCGACGAGGTCTACAAGATCCAGCTGATAGGGTACTACGGGCCGGCGGGAGAGACACGGCAGATAACCTTCCGGTACGCACAGCTGGCGGGCTGATTACATGCGACGCACACCGCGGCTGAATGCGTTGTTGGTATTGCTGTCGACCTTTATGGTGGCGACCGACGTGCGGGGGCAGGATTCAGATCTGATACGTGGACGGGTCCTCGAGGCCGGTACAGGCACAGCAGTGGCTGGTGCGGTGGTCGAGATCGAGGGGCGCGAGACCCGTTCGGCCCTGACCGGATCCGACGGATGGTGGCGGATCGCGGAACTTCCCGCCGGTGAGTACCGTCTGCGGATCCACCACATCGGCTATTCTGAACGCTCTCTCGAGGTGCGGGTGCCTTCGCAGGATGAGGTTATGGTGACGCTCACACCCAAAGCGCTCCCACTGGACGCTGTGGTGGTCACCGCGTCCCGGCGGCTCCAGCGCCTCGCCGACGTCCCTGTCACAACGGAGCTCATCACCCGCAGCGACATAGAACAGGCAGGGGTTTCGGGCCTCGCGTCGCTCCTCGCCGGGCGGACCGGAATCCAGCTGGAGGGGGGCCACCCGGTGGGCGAGGGTGTGATGCTGCAGGGCCTGGGCTCCGAGCGCGTCCTCATCCTGCTGGATGGCCAGCCGCTCGTGGGGCGAATCAGTGGTCAGCTGAGTCTGTCGCGAATACCGACCTCGGTAATCGAGCGCATCGAGGTCATCAAGGGTCCGCAGTCGTCGCTGTATGGATCAGAGGCGATGGGCGGCGTGGTCAACATAATCACCCGCGATGCTGCCGCTGAGCAGTGGGACCTCGGCATCGACCTCAGTGCTGGCACGCAGGGACGGGCGGACGCCACCAGCACACTCCGCGGAACGGTCGGCTCGGTTGGATACCTCTTCAGCGGCGGTCGGCGCGTAACCGAGCTTACGCCGGGCAGGGCGGAAGAGACCGGGGCACTTTCGGAGACCTGGGATGGTCTGTTCAAGCTGGAGTGGTCGCCGGACCCGTCGTTCAGCCTGGCAACGACCATGATGATGATGAACGAGGACCAGCGGTGGCGGGGTGGTCAACTTTTCCACTTCGCGGACAACGTCCAGAGGAGCGCGCGGCTGGAAGCCAGCTGGGCATCGGGGGTTCATAGGTTGTCTCCGACCATCTATGTGACGGAGTTCGACCACCTCTCCCGCCGCGCGACCAGCCCGGAACCGATCGCCGGATCTGGGGAGGACGAGGTTCAGCGTCTGGTTGAAGGCGAGCTGCTCTACAACCTTGCACTTGGCACGCACGCTCTGGATCTAGGAGTGGAGGCCAAACGCGAGTCGACGCATTCAGACAAGATCGTCGGACGTGAGCGGACCCACGTCACCGTCGAGCCGTTCATGCAGGCGACGGTCGATCTGGGGAAATGGAACATCGTACCTGGCGCACGCGTCTCGTGGAGCGACCAGTGGGGCACACATATCACACCCCGGATCGCCACACTCTACAGGCCGGTCTCGTCACTGGCACTTCGCGCGTCTGTCGGAATGGGATATCGCGCCCCAGCGTTCAAGGAGCTCTACATGACCTTCCTGAATGTCGGCCCCGGCTTTGGCTATACCGTGCGCGGGAACCCCGAGCTGCAGCCGGAGACCTCGACGAACTATATGCTCGGAGCAGAGTTGGCCCATGGATGGGGGTATCTGCGCGGTCAGCTCTACTACAACCAGTTCGATGATTTCATCGAGACGCGAGTCGTGGGCGATTCAAGTGGGATAGATGTCCACACCTACGGCAATATCTCCGAAGGCTACACGCGCGGGATAGAGCTTGAGGGCGGCGTCACGCGCGGCGGATTCCGGGCAGAAGCGGGATACGGCTACCTGGAAGCGCGAGACGCCGCCGCGGATCGCCCGTTACTCGGCCGTCCGGCCCATTCGGGACGGCTTTCCCTCGAGTACGGCCTGCCGATCGGCCTGCGATCGGCGGTAACGGGGGTGTACACCGGCACCGCACCGGTAGAACGGACGGAAGCGGGACTCATTGAGCGGGACGGTTATTTCCGGCTGGACCTGCGAGTCGCACAGGACCTTCCGCGCGGGTTGGAGATATCGGTAGGCGCACGAAACGTCCTCGACGCACAGCCTGATAACTGGCCGGGATTCGCGGGGCGGCATCTCTACATTGGACTCGGCTGGCAAGGTGCAAATGCATCCGACGAGTTTTCTCAACCCTGAAAGAAATCAGATAATGAGACAGTTCATTAAGACTTCGGCCCTGTTCGTGGCCGCACTCCTCACCTTTCCTCTATCGCTCGCCGCACAGACGGACGGGCCGGTGGGCACCATCATTATCGCCCACGGCGCCGGGCCCGACTGGAACGCGCAGGTGGAGAAGATTGCCTCACTCGCCGAGACCGGCGGACCGATCGAGATCAGCTACCTTATGGGACCTGCGGCTGAAACGCACCGCTTCCAGGATGCGGCGCGCCGGCTCGCCGACGCGGGTGTCAGCGAGATAGTCGTCGTGCCGCTCCTCGTATCCAGCAACAGCGGCCACTACGACCAGATCCGCTATCTGACCGGCGAGATCGACACCATCTCCGAGACGATGCAGCACCACCTCCATATGGCGGGTATCACACCCGCGGATGTGGATATTCCGATTCACCTCGGAAAGGCCATCGATGATTCGCCCGACGCCGCCCGCGTCCTCGCCGAGCGCGCCCTGGAGCTCGCCGAATCCCCCGCCGATCAGGCACTCTTCATCATTGGCCACGGCCCCAACTCGGCCGAGGACTACGCCGCATGGATGGAGAATCTTCGTCCCGTCGCCGACACCGTTATGGCAGCCACCGGCTTCAGAGATGTTAAGGTCGGGCTCGTGCGCGACGATGCGCCGGCACCAGTGCGCGCCGAGGCTGTTAAGAGAATCCGCGAAATCATCGAGCTCCAGTATGCCCTCACCGGTGAGCCGGTCGTCGTCGTTCCCGTTCTCATCTCCACCGGAAGCGTCAGCAAGGAGAAGATCCCCGCTGATATCGCCGGACTCCCGGTAGTCTACAGCGGTGAGGCCCTCCTTCCGCACCCCGGCCTAGCCGACTGGGTAGAGGCGCGAGTACGCGAGAACAGCAGCCGCTCCGTCGCCCGCTAAGGCGGATCTGAATATCCGCACAACCATCTTGACAAATTACCCATGATCCTGCGATCTTGCCTTTCGTGAAGGCCGTTGGCCGGTGAACTCGAGAGGGAGGTGGAGCATGGGAAGCTGTCAATCGGTGCCGTCATGAGCGCACCGGAAGCGGTAGCGGGTATCGATCTGTCGCTGTTCGAGAGGGTTGAGAAACGGAATGGCAAGGCGTCGCCAGACGGTGATCCGGAAGCAGAGCTGGCGGCGCTGGTCGGACGGATGCTCGAGCTGCTCGGGGAGCGGCCGGAGCGGGAAGGACTCCTGGAGACCCCGCGACGGGTCGCGAAATCGCTTCGCTGGCTAACCAGCGGCAACGCCCGCAGTGCGTCGGACGCTATCGGGAGTGGCATATTTGAGGAGCATCACGATTCTATGGTGCTCGTAAAGGATATCGAGATCTACTCCCTTTGCGAGCACCACATGCTCCCGTTTTTCGGTCGAGCGCATGTAGCTTACCTGCCGGAGGGGCGGATTGTCGGCCTCTCCAAACTGGCCCGCCTGGTAGATGTATTCGCGCGGCGACTTCAGGTGCAGGAGCGCCTGACAGACCAGATCGCGGACGCACTCTGTGAGGAGCTGCGGCCGCGAGGCGTCGCGGTCCTCATCGAGGCGCGGCACCTTTGCATGATGATGCGCGGCGTGGAGAAGCAGAACTCGGAAACGGTAACAAGCGCCATGCGCGGTGAGTTTGCCGATTGTGCGATGACAAGGAGCGAGTTTCTCTCGCTGGCGTTACGCGGTTAACTCCGCCAGGCCTCCTCGTTGCCCTCCTCGAAGTGATCGTATGCGGTTATCAGGCCGATCAGTACCTCGGCGGTAGTCTCGAATAGGGCCCTGGCCTTCGGATCGTCGACTTTACCTACGTCTTCCCGAGCGTGCCGCACCGTCTGCCGCATCATCTCCTTGAGCTTGATGGTGTGGTGGCGCGGATCGCTCTCTGGATACTGCTGGCGGTCTTCCATGGAACCTCCTTATGACATTGGCGAAGCGTACTCCTACCGCACGTGCTTATACATGAGGTTGAGAAGCTCGTCGTACATCTCGTCCGCCTCGGCGTCGCCCGACCGGATCGCCGTTGCGGCGCAGTGGCGAAGGTGATTGCGCATGAGCTCGCGCCCCACGCTGCGGAGCGCTTCGTGGACAGATGAGATCTGCGTCATGATGTCGGCGCAGTAGCGATCCTCCTCCACCATTCGTTGCAGCCCGCGCACCTGCCCCTCGATGCGGCGGAGCCGCTTGAGGTTACGATCCTTCGAATCGGGTTCTACCGCGACAGCCGATCTTTGAGCGGATTCATTCATTTTTGGATCTTCTCCAATTTACGTGCAGTTTGATGTGTCCTCAGCGGTAACTTTCAACCGCAGAGAACGCGAAGACGCAGAGGTGTAGGGATGACGTTTCTAAACAAAATCCTGCTCAGAATTTGGATTATTCTACCAGGTCTCTACCAATAAATGCCGGTACCGTCGGTGCCCTGAGCCCTACCTCCGCGATCTCAGCGCCTCTGCGGTAAATTTGTTCGAATGACGGACTGGTTTCACGTCAAGCGCACGCGGCGGAGCCTGAGGCTATTCGTAACCACACTCACCGAGCTGAACGCCATGGCGGCGCTGGCCAGAATCGGCGAAAGCAGGATTCCGAACGCCGGATACAGGATACCAGCCGCGATGGGGATGCCGATAACGTTATAGATGAAGGCCCAGAACAGGTTCTGCTTCATGGTCCCGAGCGTTCTGCGGGAAAGGTACACGGCCGAGGCCACGCCCTGGAGATCTCCGCGCATCAGGACGATATCCGCGGCCTCAGCTGCTATGTCGGTGCCCGTCCCGATAGCGATCCCGACATCCGCCTGGGCGAGCGCGGGTGCGTCGTTTATGCCATCGCCCACCATCGCCACGATCTCACCCGATTCCTGTAGCCGACGGATCTCGTCGACCTTGCCCTCGGGCATGACCTCGGCGACGACACGGTCTATTCCCGCTTCGGCCGCGACAGCTTCGGCAGTGCGGCGGTTGTCACCGCTGAGCATCACCACCTTCAAGCCCATACTATGGATGCGGCTGATCGCAGCTGGCGAGGTGGGTTTGATGGGATCGGCGACAGCTATGATGCCGGCCAGAGCGCCATCCACCGCCACATACATGGGCGTACGGCCGCGCTCGGCGAGCCGCTCGGCGGATTCTCGTAACGATTCTATATCCACTGAGTAGTCGGTCATCAGGGCTTGATTACCGATCGCCAGCGCCGAGCCGTCCACCACGCCCACCGCTCCCCGCCCCGTCACCGAGTCGAAATTCTCTACCGGGAGGCGCGGCAGCTCCCGCTCACGCGCGAATGCCACTATCGCCTCACCGAGCGGGTGCTCCGAGGATGCCTCGAGCGCGGCGGCCAGCGCGAGCATGCGGTCCTCGGTAAGTTCGGCGCCCGTCGCCATCTCCACATCAGTTACGGATGGGGTACCTTCCGTTACCGTGCCGGTCTTATCCAGCACGACGGTGGTCACGTCGCGCGCCCGCTGCAGCGCTTCGCCGCCCTTGATCAGGATGCCCGCTTCGGCGCCCTTACCGGTCGAAACCATCACGGCGGTGGGAACGGCCAGACCCATCGCACATGGGCAGGCGATGATCAACACCGCGACCGCCGCCGCGAACGCTGGAATGGCCGAAGCGCCTGGCGCCACGACATACCATATTACGAAAGTGGCGATAGCGAGGGAGATAACTACGGGCACGAAAACCCCCGTCACCCGATCCACCAGCCGCTGGATTGGAGCGCGCGAGCCCTGCGCGTCGCGCATCAGCCTGACGATCTGCGCGAGCATGCTGTCGGCGCCAAGGCGTGTCGCGCGATAGTGGAACGCGCCGGTCCGGTTGATAGTTCCGCCGATCACACCATCGCCCGCAGCTTTCTCGACCGGCAGGCTCTCACCCGTCAGCATCGACTCATCCACCGCCGAGCTGCCGGAGACGATCTCGCCGTCAACGGGGATGCGCTCGCCGGGGCGCACCAGCACCACGTCGCCCTGAACGACCTCCTGGATCGGCACGAGCGACTCGACTCCGTCGCGCACTACCATCGCCGATTCCGGCTGCAAATCGACCAGCTTGCGGAGCGCCCGCGAGGTCTGCCGCTTTGCACGCGCCTCGAACATGTTGCCGACGAGGATCAGGGCGATGATGAAGAGGACGGCCTCGTAGTAGACATCCGGGTTAACGCCCTGCGCGCGAAAGAACCCCGGGAAGAACGTCGCCAGCAGCGAAAAGAGGAACGCCGCCCCGGTGCCCACCGCGATGAGCGTGTTCATGTCCGCCGCGTGGTGCCTGAACGAGGCCCACGCCCGGGTATAGAAGTGGCGTCCTGCCCACGTCATCACAACCACGGTGAGGGCGAGGAGCGTGTACAGGAGGACCTGCGGGTCGACCTCGTAGAGCCACGGCATGATCCCGCTCAGCCACGGATCTATCGTGCGGTGGCTCCATGCCATGAACGGGTCGGTCGGCTCCATCGCCATCTGCCCCGCCCCGCCGCCCCGCGCGATCGCGCTCATTACAGGCATCGATATGAGCATGCCCACCGCCGCCGCGATAAGGCTGATTATGGACTTCGCACGCAGCTCCCTGAACTCCTCCTCCTGCGCACGATCCTGCTCCTCCTGCTCCTCGAACGCGGTCTGGTCGGGGTTTGCTAGCTCCGCGCTGTAACCGGTCTCCCTGATCGTGTCCACGAGCCTATCAGGGCTGAGCGCGGTTTCGTCATAGGAAACCACCGCATTACCGAGCATCAGGTTGACCGAGGCGCCGCTTACGCCCGGCGTCTTCTCCAGCGCACGCTGCACGCGCGACGAACAGGCAGCGCACGTCATGCCCGATACGGGAATGGTTACCTTCGCATCGGCCTGTGGCGATCCCGGGGGTGCTTTCGTGGCCATCTCAGCCCTCCTTCTCATCTTCCACGGTAATCCTGCCACGCAGCATCCCCATTCCACACGTGAACTCATAGCTCCCCGAATCCTCCGGAGTGAACTCCACTGAGGTCTGCTTGTGTGCCGGCAGAAACTTCCGAATTCCAAAGTCCGGGAGCACGACTTCTTCGGAGCAGCTCGAAGTCTCCTGCCGATCGAATACCAGCTTCACAGGCATACCCCGCTTAACCTGTATGTTCGCGGGGTCATAGCCGCCGGCCACCTTCACGGTGATCTGCTGAAGACCGCCACCGCCGATTACCGCGCTAGCAGACGATGACCCGGCAATGAAGAAATACCAGTTCACCCATGCGATCGCAGCCATCCCGGAAAATATGATCAGCCAGTCCGTTCCAGTCACGAGCACCTCCTCGAAAAATTGCACGTCCGCATACCCTCACTGGGTATATTGTACCATACCCCCCACAGGTATGTCAAGAGGGTTGGTTCGCTTGACTTTGGCGGGTGATATCATCGCTGGTCCTGATGGTTGTACCTTATTGCATCAATCGGGCAAACCTTTCCAGAGTCGTTACGGGGGCCGGATCCACAGCACATAGCAAGTGAGTGCGGCATTTCGATTTACGGGTGTATTGAATAAAGTTGTCTGCTGGCCCCGGATTTGCCGAGTCCGAGCGCTTCCGAAGTCAACTCGATCAAACTGGAGAATGTGATGCAGAAGAAGCTGTTTATTATCGCCGCGCTCGTCCCATTGCTGTGGGGGTGTGAGGATTCGACGGGACCGGAGGGTGTGGACTCCGTCGCCGTACGATTCGCGGCAAGCAGTGAAGCGGCGGCTGTGGCGTCGCTGGCGGCTGGTGATGGTTCGGTCGACCACGTACCCGCGACCGGCGCTATCACATTGACGGGTACCAACGGAACCGTCGTGATCCAGGACATTCGCTTGATAGTGTCGGAGATGGAGCTCAAGCGAGCCGGCGACGAGTGCGTTGCTGAGGAGGACGATGATGATTGTGAGGAATTCGAAGGCGGTCCGTTCCTGGTCAACATCCTGGATGGAACGGCAGACGAAGTGGTAAGCGCTATTATTCCGACGGGTGCCTACACGGAATTCGAGTTCGAGGTGGAGGATCTGGAGGTCGATGAGGACGACACAGATGAAAGCGCCGCCATTGAAGCGCTACTGGTCGAGATGCGGGAGGATTATGCCGAGTTCCCGAGCGAGGCAAGCGCTCTGGTGCACGGCACCTTCGACGGTCAGCCGTTTACCGTCTACCTGGATGCCGAGATCGAGGTCGAGCGTGAGTTCGCCCAGCCGTTCCGTGTGCCGGAGGATGGTGCGATACTGGTGAATCTGGACCCCGCCTCATGGTTCATGAATGGCGATGAGGTCATCGACCTGCTCGCTCTGGACGGACAGCTGATCGAGTTCGAGGCCGAGTTCGAGAACAGCATAGAGGTCGGTCACGACGATGATGAAAATGGCGATGATGACGACTGAGTCGTCATTCTGAAACATCTCTGAGGGAGCCGGGTTCCTGCCATGGGGGCCCGGCTCCATACATTTTGCTCGCCAGGATCGCCCACATCGTTGCCGCGCCAGCAGTGAAGATCCCCAGGAAAGCGGCGTCCGGGTCGGCGAATCGATCGAGTAGAAGGAAGGCGAATATGCCTGCGGCGCCTACCAGCACTCGCACCACCGCAGCGACTATGGATACTGGTGGTGAACCGCCGACGAGTCGGCGCTCCATGATGAGTGCGAGTGAACCACCCGCGACCAGGCCGAGGATTTCAAAGCGGCGTGGATTGGGATCGGCAGCAACCACGATCGATACTGCAACGCAGGCAAGGATCACGACCCCGGAAACCAGAAAGAAGCGTGGCCCGCGTCTCTTCACCCAGCTATAGAAGTGGGGCCAGGCCATATGATAGATCCCGACGAGTAGAACCCCGAAGAATATCCCACCGAGCACATCCCCCAGAAAGTGGGCACCCAGATAGAGCCGCCCGACACCGACGAGCAGCGTGGCTATGACAGGGACCCAGAAGGGTACGCATCCGAGCGCGAACAGAAGCCCCCACGGCCCTACGGTTTCGTAGACGTGCCCACTCGGGAAGGATCCAATCTGCAGGTGCTGGTACACTACCACGGCCGCTTCGGATGGGCGGGACTGCTGGAAGATGTTGCTGAGGAGGACCTTGGTAGCCGCTCCGAGCAGGACGATACCGATTGTCGCATAAGCCGTCCGGCGACCGAAGAGCCAGAAGGCGACGCCGATCACGAGGATGATTCCCCAGGTGTCGCCTATCAGTGAGAACGCGCGGAACGGCAGCGGATGGCCGAGGCCGAAGAACTCCTGAATCCACCGGATAGGTGCCGGCCCGAAAAGGAAGTTCCAGAGGCCGTCCATCACGTATGATTGTCGCTGTGCAGCGTCTCCTGGATTGGCCGCACACCTTTCTGGAGATCTTTCTCTTCCAGGATGACCTCGGGTTTACGGGTCCGGAAATACCGAACGGCCTCTATGCCGAACGCCGCGAAGGTCGCCCAGATGAAACCGACGAGCCAGCCGGCCACGACATCAGACGGGTAGTGCACTCCGAGATAGATCCTCGAGAGGCCGATCAGGAGAATCATCCCCACCGCAATGCCTAAGGTCAATCGGCGGAGTCGGACGCTGGGTTCGAGCCTGGCTATTAGATACGCGAGCGTCCCGAATATCACTACGGAGGTGATCGCGTGGCCGGAGGGAAAAGACGGGCTGTCCGGGAATGACCAGGTCTGACCAAAGAAGCTCAGATCGCCCTCCACAAGGGTGGGCCGGGCGCGACCGAAGGCGGCCTTGAGCGTGCGATTGAGTAAACGTCCGCCCAGAATCGCCGCCCAGAGGATGAAAACGGAATAATGATGTCGGGACCTCCAGAAGACGATTGTGCCGATGCCGAGAGCGATCCAGGTGGCTACGCCAGAACCGAGGGCCGCGCCAATTATGGCGAGTGCGTCCAGTCCGGTGTTAGTGTGCTGACTTACCCATACCAGGATAGCGTCGTCCGCGCTCTGCGTGAGACCCGCAGCCATGCTCTCGGCGAGTAGTGCCAGCAGACCGAGGGCGAGCAGGGCAACGCCCAGGCCACCTATCAGAAAGAGGCCTACCGCAGAATAAAAGCCCCTGAAATGGCCGGCGAGCCATTCGAGATACCGTTTGATCATATCTCAAACCATCGGCGCAGGATCTGTTCCGGCCATAGAACGAGTGCGATTTTGCCGACGGCGCTTCTCTGGCGTAGATTCGTTCTGGTCGATGAAACCCTCCTCTATCCGATACTGCCCATGATCCGCGAGAATCCGCGGCGGCCGCACCTCCCCGGTTGGCTGACGATGTGTACACTGCTGTTCCTCATCCCCAGCACCGCATACGCACATGGCGCGCTCGCGCGTTCCACTCCCGCATCCGGCGACGTGTTGGTCGCGGCGCCCACCGAACTCCGCCTTACGTTCACGGAAGCGGTAGAGCTTTCCGTGGCGCGGTTGACCCTTACCGGCCCCGACGGCATTGTCGCGCTCGCGCCGCTTACCTTTGGCGATTCCGTTACCACGATCATCGGAGCCATTAGGGGGCCACTGGTGCCTGGGGGCTACACCGTAAAGTGGCAGGTTACCGGTGCCGACGGGCATCCGGTGCAGGGCGAGTATACTTTCAGTATCGCGCCCGAGGCGACCGGCCTGGCTCAGGCGGATACAGCGCCGGTGATCCCCGCGGTCACCGACCAGCCACCCGTCACAAGCACCCCGGCCGCGGCCCCGGCGGAGACGAGCTTCAACGCGGGTTCGCCGTTGTACGCCATGGTGCGCTGGCTAACCTTCCTGGGGACACTGGGGCTCATAGGCGCCGTAGCGTTCCGACTGCTGGTGCTCCCGATGGTAGGACGCGGCGATCCAGCGCACCGCGCCGCATGGTTCGGCGAAGCTACCCAGGGCGCGCTCAGGTTTGGCCTGACGATGGTCGGCATCACCGGCGTGGCGGCAATCCTTCGACTGTACGCGCAATCTTACGCGCTCAATGGAGCGGACGCGCTCGATCCGGAACGACTATCCACCATCCTCACCGGTAC
>DASSKB010000103.1:0-18726 GCA_035690925.1 Longimicrobiaceae bacterium | reverse complement strand
TATTCGTGCTGACCGGTACGGCCGCGGCAGAGTATGCGGGGCCGGCCATCGTATTCTCGTTCATGCTCGCCGGACTCGGGTGCGTCTTCGCGGGGCTCTGCTATGCGGAGTTCGCGGCGATGATTCCGATAGCAGGATCGGCTTACACCTATGGTTACGCTACGCTCGGTGAGCTGGTGGCGTGGATCATCGGGTGGGATCTGATCCTGGAATACCTTTTCGGGGCGGCAACGGTCGCGGTGGGGTGGTCCGGGTACGTGACCTCGTTCCTGGGGGATCTCGGCATAGTTCTCCCACCCGCCTTGACCAACGCCCCCGGAGCGCTGGTCAGGTTGCCCGACTCGGGCGCCTGGGTGCGACGAAGCGAAGGGTTGGCCGAAACATTGGCCACTCAGGGCATCGACATTACTACACTCCCACAGGCGACCGGGGTTTTCAACGTGGTCGCCGCGCTGGCCATCGCCCTGGTCACCATCCTTCTGGTGGTAGGGATTCGCGAGTCGGCACGCTTCAACAACGCCGCCGTAGCGGTCAAGCTCTTCGTACTCTTCGTCTTCATAGCCACGGGCGCGTATTTCCTGTTCCGCAACCCGGAGATGGCGGCTGATAACTGGACGCCATTCGTCCCGCCGAGCACCGGCGATGGCCAGTACGGCTGGGACGGCATCGTGACGGCGGCAGGGGTCGTGTTCTTCGCCTACATAGGATTCGATGCCGTGTCGACGACCGCGCAGGAGGCGAAAGATCCGCAGCGCGACATGCCCAAGGGCATTCTTGGCTCGCTGATCGCCTGTACGATTCTCTACATAGTGGTTTCCGCTATCCTGACCGGGCTCGTGCCTTATCCGCGGCTTAACGTGCCCGAGCCGATCGCGCTCGGGATGGACGCCACAGGTTTCACCACCCTGGCCGGTCTGGTCAAGATAGGAGCTATTGCAGGCCTTTCGTCGGTCATGCTGGTGATGCTGATGGCGCAGCCGCGCATCTTCTTCACCATGTCGCGCGACGGTTTGCTGCCGCCGGTATTCGGCAGGCTCCATCCGAGGTTTCGTACCCCCCACATCTCAACGCTCATGACGGGCGTCGTGTGCGCGGCGGTCGCCGGCTTCTTTCCCGTTCAGGCACTGGGTGAGCTTGTTTCCATCGGTACACTGCTCGCCTTCGTTATCGTCTGTGGCGGCGTGTGGTACCTGCGGGTGAAGGAACCCGATCGCGAGCGGCCGTTCAGGACGCCCTGGGTTCCAGCCGTCCCGATCCTCGGTATCCTGGTGTGCGGTTATCTCATGTACGGCCTCCCATGGGTTACCTGGGAACGCCTGATCATCTGGATGATAATCGGTCTCCTTATCTACTTCTTCTACAGCCGGCATCATAGCGTTCTTCAGCGCACGGGTGAGACGGTGGAAGTGGATGTTCCGCCCGGCGACACGTTCACGGAGCCACTCGACAGTCCCAAATAGCCGGCCCAGAGTTTAATGCATCTATTCAAAAGAAAACCGATCGGGGAGGCACGTGCTGATGGCGTGCCTCTCCCGACCGAGTTGCGGCGTTCGCTAGGTGTATGGCAGCTCACGGCGCTGGGCGTCGGGGCGATTGTGGGAGCAGGGATCTTCTCCGGGGCCGGCACAGCGATCAGCGGCGGCCCCAACCATCCAGGGGCGGGCCCAGCTCTCGTCATCTCCTACATCCTGGTTGCCACCGCATGTGGGTTCGCGGCGCTCTGCTACGACGAGTTTGCATCACTGATCCCGCAGGCGGGTAGTGCCTACACCTATGCTTATGCCACACTCGGTGAGCTGGTGGCCTGGATAATCGGATGGGACCTGATTATCGAGTATGCGGTAGGCAATATCGCTGTCGCTGTATCCTGGTCAGCCTATTTCGTGAATCTCCTTAGCGGGTTCGGGCTGGATCTGCCGGCCTGGCTCTTAACGGATCCGCGAACGGCGGCACAGGGATTCGACGCACTTCAGGCAGATCCAGCCCTGTCGTCGGTCGCGACGCGCATGGCAGCCGAAGCGTGGTCTACCGCACCCGAGCTCCTGGGTTTCCACATTATCTTCAACCTTCCGGCGGTCCTGATCGTCGCGCTCATCACCTGGGTTCTGGTTGTAGGTATTCGGGAGAGTGCGTGGGCGAACACCGCGATGGTCGCCTTGAAAATGGCGATCCTGTTGTTCTTCATTGCCGTAGGGGCTTTCTGGGTTCGCCCGGAGAACTGGACGCCGTTCGCCCCGAATGGTTGGGCGGGCATCACGTCGGGTGCCGCGCTGATTTTCTTTGCGTATATCGGATTCGATGCAGTATCGACCGCGGCCGAGGAGGCGAAGAACCCGCAGCGTGACATGCCCCGCGCCATGATGTGGTCGCTCGGCATAACCTCGGTGCTTTACGTACTGGTGACCCTGGTGATGACAGGACTGGTGCCGTGGAACCTGCACGGAACCGCCGACCCGCTGGCCAGCGCATTCATGGATCGCGGATACGATTGGGCCGCGGGCATCATTTCGTTCGGGGCGGTGATCGCCATGGCGTCCGTGCTGCTCGTGTTTCAGCTTGGGCAGCCGCGCATCTTCTTTTCCATGGCCCGGGATGGGCTGCTGCCTCCGTGGGCGGCACGTATCCACCCGAGATTCCGCACCCCGGTGGCAACGACCGTTCTTACCGGCGTGTTCGTCGCATTCTTCTCGGCCTTCGCCAACATCAACGAAGTCATCGAGCTAACCAACATCGGGACTCTCTTCGCCTTTGTCCTGGTCGCTATCGGCGTGATGGTGCTGCGCATTCGGGAGCCGGAACGGCAAAGGCCATTCCGCACACCCGCTATCTGGTTCGTTGCTCCGGCCGCCGTAATTTCATGCGGTTACCTGATGGCCAAACTGCCAATGGTAACGTGGATGCGCTTTGTTTACTGGCTTCTGGCCGGCCTGCTGATTTACGCGTTTTATGGTTACCGGCGTAGCGTTCTTGGGAAGACGGAGCCGTAGCAGGCATAGCGCTGAACACACCCCATATTTGCGGGATTGCGATGAGCGTCCCATGTTCCTCCGCAATCAAACCCTGATTTCCTCCCCAACGCGACCGCCAATGGCCTCACACGCCACCGCTTCCCCGATGCCTCCAGAGGTGTCGCCAGAGACGGAGTTCCGGACGGGACTCTCCCTGCTGGATGCTATTCTGTTAGTCGTAGGAATCATGATCGGGTCCGGCATCTTCCTGGTGTCGGCGGACATATCACGGTTGATGGGATCGCCGGGAGGGCTGCTTCTGGTGTGGCTCGCCACGGGGATCATCACCCTCTTCGGGGCGCTCTCCTATGGCGAGTTGGCCGCGGCCATGCCGCGCGCAGGCGGCCAGTACGTCTTTCTCCGCGAGGGCCTCGGCTCGATCACCGGGTTCCTGTACGGGTGGACCCTCTTCCTGGTCATCCAGACGGGCACCATAGCGGCGGTGGCGGTCGCGTTCGCGACCTTCCTGGGAGTATTCCTCCCGAGCGTATCGCCCGAAGTGTTCCTCTCGTTCGGCACCATCCCGATGCCGGGTGGCCGCATCGAGCTGGGCCTCTCCGCTCAGCGGATAGTGGCTATAGCGGTCATCGCGCTGCTTACCTGGGTCAACATGCGCGGGCTCAGGGCCGGCAAGATCGTCCAGAACACGTTCACCGTAGCGAAGACGTTCGCGCTGCTGGGGCTCATCGTTCTGGGCATAACGGTCGGGCGCAATGTCGACGCCATGTCGATGAACTTCAGCGGTATGTTCGAGGGGATGCCGAGCGGTAGCGCGCTGGTGCTCGCATTCGGTGCCGCGATGGTGGGGTCGCTGTTCTCGTCCGATGCGTGGAACAACGTTACCTTTGCCGCCGCTGAGGTAAAGCGGCCCGAGCGCAACCTGCCGCTGGCACTCGCTATCGGGACGGGTACCGTTACGATTCTCTACCTGCTGGCGAATCTGGCCTATCTCATGGTGCTGACGCTACCGGAGATCCAGAACGCCCCACAGGATCGGGTGGGTACTCTCGCGGCGGAGGCGATATTCGGTGGCCCCGGCATGTACATCATGGCCGTGGCCATTCTCATATCGACCTTCGGCTGCATCAATGGGCTCATCCTGGCCGGTGCGCGCGTGTTCTACGCGATGGCGAAGGACAGGCTCTTCTTCGCCCGGGCCGGACATCTCTCGTCCAAGACCCACGTTCCCGCGTGGGGGCTCGCTGCCCAGGGTATCTGGACGGCGCTCCTGACGCTGACGGGTACATACCTGCAATTACTCAACTATGTCATCTTCGCCGCACTCATATTCTATGTACTGACTACAGTCTCCCTGTTCGTACTCCGGGTGAAGCGGCCTGAAATGCCGCGGCCGTACAAGGCGTTCGGCTACCCCGTGGTACCAGCGATCTACCTGCTGTCGGCGCTATCCATCGCCCTCATCCTGCTGGTCGCTAATCCGGTCTATTCGTTCTCGGGTCTCTTCCTCGTACTTCTCGGCCTGCCGGTCTACTTCCTCTGGCAGCGAACCGCAACTACATGACGAACACACCTTCAGACAACGATCCCAGTCGCGACAACTTCGAGCGTGAGATAAACACTGACCTCGATGACATGACGGACGATAAGCCGAAGGGGATGGCGCTCCATACGCGCATCGTCCTCGGCCTGGTAATCGGCGCGGTGGCGGGTCTGTCCGCCAGCGCCATCTTCGGCGCGGACAACCCCAGCCTCATCTGGTTGATCGACAACATCACGGCCCCGATCGGAGCGCTCTTCCTGCGGCTCCTGATCATGACCGTGGTGCCGCTGGTCTTCTCTGCGCTCGTGATAGGCGTGGCGGGCGTGGGCGATCCTCGCAAGATAGGACGCATCGGCCTCAAGGCGTTCGGCTATACGCTGGTCATCTCGGCCATTTCGGTGGTGATAGCTCTGACGCTCACGAACACCATACGGCCGGGCGAGCGGATATCGCCCGAAACGGCTGTCGCGCTGGAAGCCGAGTTCGGGGGGCAGGCCGCGGGCGAGATGGAGAACGCGCTGATCGAGCACCCGAACGCACCCGTGCTCACGCAGGTCATCGAAACGTTGGTGCCTATAAACCCGTTCGCATCGGTCGCCACCGAGACGCCGGACCTGCTCCAGCTTATGTTCTTCGCGCTGGTGCTCGGCATTGCGGCCACGCTCGTCAAACCGGCGGTGGTAGCGCCATTCATACGAGTGCTGGAGGGCATTTACGAGATCACCGTCAAGATAATCGACGGGATAATGAAGATGGCGCCGTACGCGGTGGCGGCGCTGCTCTTCAGCAGCACAGCCTCGTTCGGGTTGGACCTGCTGATAGCGCTGGGCTGGTTCATAGCCACCGTGCTACTAGGGCTGGGTATCCACATGTTCGGGATATACTCCATCTCGGTCGCGTGGCTATCGCGGATATCGCCGATGGAGTTCTTCTCCAGGGTGAAGACGGTGATGTTGACGGCGTTCTCGACCTCATCGTCGAACGCCACACTCCCCACGGCTATCGAGGTGTCGGAGGAGAACCTGGGCGTGCCCAGGGAGATCAACACCTTCGTACTCACCATTGGCGCCACGATGAACCAGAACGGGACCGCGCTCTACGAGGGGGTGACGGTGCTCTTCCTGGCGCAGCTGGCGGGCGTGGATCTGGGGCTCGCGGAGCAGCTGGCCGTAGCGTATCTGGCGATCCTCGGAGGTATCGGGACAGCTGGCGTGCCCGGCGGGTCGATACCATTCATTATCGTGGTGCTCGCGTCCATCGGTGTTAACCCGGGGCTCATCGCGATCATTCTGGGCGTGGACCGCATCCTGGACATGTGCCGCACGACGCTGAACGTTACTGGCGATATAACGGCCGCCACTTACGTGGCGCGATCGGAGGGATACCGTTTGCTGGGAGGCTGGAAGTAGAACATGGGGGCCGGTGCGCTGCACCGGCCCCCGCGTTCAGAACACCAGCTGGAACATCGCTTTGAAGCTGCCCTCCGCATCACCATCCTCCGCCGGAAGCCATACGTCGTAGTTCACCATCACCCTGTTCAGGCCACCCAGGTACAGGTTCAGGCCCGGCGTGAGGAGCGTTCCGCCTGAAGCCGTCGTAACCGTCGGGTGCAGGTCCGCATCTCCATAGCTCACTCGCATGGTGGGCTCGATAGTCGAAACAACGGTGTTGTCGAGCTCATGGCGGTAGGCCAGCCAGGTCTGCGCACCCAGGAAGTCGTCGCCCCGGGCGGGGTCCAGCTCGCCGGTGGCTACCTCGGCTAGCAGGTGAAAGCCGGGCCCGAACGATCCATACTCCAGATCCATCTCCACCGCGTTCCCCCTGGTCAGGTCGGTCTCATCGACCCCGGGGCCAACTTCGTGGAAGTCCCGGTTGCTGATTCCTAAGCCGAATTTCAGCATCTCGGTTGGCTGAACGGTCGCGCGGCCGGCGAGCTGGTAGGTGTTCGCGTTCCCGACCTCGCCCTGGAGCGGACCGCCGAACACACCCACCGCGTACTCGAAGCCGAGCGGTGCGCCCGCGGGTGCGCCCATCACCTGCAACCCCACATCGCGGTCGCTGTAGTCGAGCCCGTGCACGAGCTCGTACTCCTCGAGCGCGCCGACGCCTCGGATGGCCGCACCACGCTCGATCGGCGGCATCCGCTTGGAGCTGGTCAGCTCCAGCAGGCTGAACGGGCGATGCGCCCGACCGACGAGGACCTCGAAAGCGGGGGTGAACGCAAGCTTGAGGTAGGCATCCTTGAGCGATAGCTCGCCACCCGCGAAGTCCGGCTGAACCTTACCGCTAATGAGGTCGTTTACCGTGACTTCGGCCTCGAGGCGCACGCGGCGCAGCAGCCACTCGGCGCGCGGCTCGGAGTCGGCGGTAGTCGTGTTGAAAATCGTCTGCACCCTGCCGCTTATCTCGATCTCGGGGGCCTGGGCACGAACGGGTTGTGCGAGCGTGGCCGCCAGGACGATGGCGAGGATCGAGAGTAGCTTTGACCCGTCATCACGAGCGAGGGAAGCGAGTCGAGAGATGTGGTATTCGCGTCGAAGTTTCGTCAAGACTATTTCCTGTTCAGGGTAACGGGTATGCGCTGCTAGTCAGCGTACCCGAACACCAATCTGGGTTGTGGATGTCAGCGGGAAATCACGGTGGGGTAACGGTTCTGTCACGCGGCATCGGCAGGGTGAAGACGATTGTAGTCCCCTCGCCAACGCGGCTTAGCGCGTGGACCGAACCGCCGTGTGCTTCAGTTAAATGTTTGACTATCGCGAGGCCCAGACCAGTGCCGCCCTCGGCGCGGCTTCGCGCGGGGTCGGCGCGGTAGAATCGCTCGAAGATCCGGGGCAGGTGCTGGGTGGTTATTCCGGCACCCGTGTCGCTGACCAGCACGCTGATCGCACGCTCTGACATCGACACGTCGGACGCTCTGCAGCCAACGGATATCGCGCCGCCGTCGGGCGTGTGGCGGAGTGCATTGCTCAGCAGGTTGACGAGTATCTGGCGGAGCGCGGCGGGGTCGGCGAACGCGCTGGCGCACCGCTCGTCGACCTCGATCTTGAAGCGCACGCCCCTGCCCTCCGCGGCACCGGCGAACGGCGCCCACGCCTCCTCGACCGCGTCGCGGAGGTCGACCATCGTGGCGTCGATGCGCCAGTGGCCGGACTCGAGGCGCGACAGGTCCAGCAGGTCGTCGACTATGCGCTGGAGGCGATCGGCGTTCGCGTGCAGTATGCCGGCGAAACGCCGCGCAGTCTCGGGCGCCATCTCGGGATCCAGCAGTGTCTCGCTGTATCCGCGGATCGCCGTGAGGGGCGTCTTGAGTTCGTGGGATGCGTTCGCCACGAAGTCCCGGCGCACCCCCTCCAGCCGCCGCAGCTCTGAGACATCCAGGAAGACCAGGACCGTGCCGCCGTCGGGTAGCGGCTGGCCAGTAGCCAGGAGATGGCGCTCGCCATCCACCAGCTCGGTAGGCGGGATCGAGTCGCCGCCGAGGGCGCGCCGCACCAGGGCCAGGAAATCGGGGCGTCGCGCGATGGCCTCTGGTGCTAAGCCCCGCGAGCTCTCGGGTAACGAGAAGATCCGCGCGGCCGCGGGGTTAGCGCGCCTGAGCCGCCCATCGGGCGAGAGTGCCAGGACGCCCTCGGCCATGGAGTCGATCAGCGCCTGCATCTCTACCCGCTCGCCCTCGAGCTGCCCTATGCGCCGCCGGAGCTCGTCACCCAGAGTATCCAGCGCGTTCGCGAAGTCGCCAAGCTCGTCGTTCCGCGTTTCGCGGAGGCGGCTGGATAGGTCGCCGCGTGCCATCGCCCGCGCGCTCGCGCCTATCCGCCGCAGTGGTCGGGTTATGGCGACGCTGAACGCGAACGAGAAGATGGCGGCTAGCACCAGCGCGCCCAGCCCCACCGTCGCGATCCCCCGCTGAACTACGCTAAGCGTGGCGTCGACCTCGGAGAGGGGGACGGCGAAGCGGACAACATCACCGCGCTCGCTGCGCGTAGCTATATAGAGATGC
The DNA here is from genome assembly GCA_035690925.1 of Longimicrobiaceae bacterium. Lineage (GTDB taxonomy): Bacteria > Gemmatimonadota > Gemmatimonadetes > Longimicrobiales > Longimicrobiaceae > DASSKB01. The sequence continues at coordinate 10,214 of DASSKB010000103.1, read as the reverse complement.
TCGGCGCCCACCGTGCGGCTAACGCGCTCGACCGCCACCTCCTCGCCCGCCATGGCCGCGCGGAACTCCGGGCGGTTCGCGTGGCTGGCGATCCCGGGCAGCTGCGCGGGGGTGCGCTCCGACTCGCCTATGACCGCGCCATCCGCTCGGATGATGGTCACGCGCCTGCCACTCAGCGAGCCCAGGAGGTCAGCGATGGAATCGGGGGATCCCGTCGGCGAGCTGTCGTACAACGCGGCACCCAGCAGAAGCTCCCGCCGCAGGTCCGCCTCCAGTATCCGACCCAGGTTCTGGCGCAGCAGCGAATCAGCCGCCAGACTGAGCGACAGCACGAGGGCCGCTATAAGTGCGAGGTACGAGAGGAAGAGCCGCTGGGCAGCGGGTAAACGCATCGATCAGGAGTCCCCGTTGGGTGGTTCCGTGCGGAACCGGTATCCGAAACCGCGGATGGTCTCGATCCATGCGCCCGCATCGCCCATCTTGTTTCTCAGCCGCTGCACGTGCATATCCACAGTCCTGGTGGCAATGTCGGCGGTGACTTCCCAGACCGACTCGAGCAGCTGCCGGCGGCTCTGTACCCTACCCCGCCGCTCGACCAGTATCTGCAGGAGCCGGAACTCGGTCGGGGTGAGGTCGAGCTCCTGCTTATCGGCGTGGGCGCGTGCGGCGCCCAGATCGACGGTGACCGGACCCACGCGCAGGACCTTGCCACCGGCCACTTCGGGCGGCGACTGACGCACGCGCCGAAGCACAGCCGCGACGCGCAGTATGAGCTCCTGCGGCGAAAAAGGTTTGGTGACGTAATCATCAGCGCCGAGGCGGAGTCCCGCTATCCTGTCGCCCTCCTCGCTCCTGGCGGTGAGCAGTACGACCGGTATTTCGCGCGACTCGTCGCGGCGGCGGAGCTCCTCGAGCACCTCGAGCCCGGACATTCCAGGCAGCATGAGATCGAGGATCACCAGGTCGGGCCGCTCCTTCTCCACCGCTCCCAGCGCCTCCGGCCCGTCCGCGGCGGTGCGCACCCGGTACGACTCGCGCGCGAAGTGATAGGCCAGCAGTGCGGAGATATCCGGCTCGTCGTCAACTATCAGTATGTTGGCGTTCATGGCGACAAAGATGCCCGGCGCCGCGCGGTCCGCGCAAGCTGTGGCTCGGAACCTGCCCGACGCCTGCAGGCCGACAATCAACCGTTCCAGAACCGGGATACATGAGCCGAATATTCTCCGCTGGACTATTACTATCGATATTGGCGAGCGGGCCGGTTACCGTACCAGCGCTCCACGCGCAGGAGCAGGTCGAGGTAGCCGACACTGTCCGAATCGACCCCGAGCCTCTCTTCACCCCGCGCGATCTCATCTTCGCGGGCGGTTTCGTGCTCGGCACCATCGCCATGGCACCGCTGGACGAGTACATCGCGGAGGAATTGCAGGACTCCGTACGGCAGGCCAACGATTACCTGAGCGGAACGGCGGCGGCGTTTCGCGTGCTCGGCCATCCCGGCGCCCTCTACATCGGGAGCGGTATCTACGTGGCGGGCATTGTCGCGGACTACCGACCGATGGCGGACGTGGGCCTCCATACCGTCGAGTCTATCCTGGTCGGTGAGGCGTTCACGGTGATGATAAAGGGACTCGCGGGCCGCGCCAGGCCGTTCGCGGACCCGGACGACCCTTACAATTTCGAGCTGGGCCGCGGCTTCGGCAACGACGAGTTCCGCTCGTTCCCGTCCGGCCACGCGACCGCGGCTTTCGCTGCGGCCGCCGCGGTCACAACCGAGATGGCGGAAAGGTTCCCGGATCGTAAGCTCCTCGTCGGAAGCGTGATGTTCGGGGGCGCCACCATGGTGGGCATCTCACGCGGTTACAACAACGAGCACTGGGCGAGTGATGTCGTTGCGGGCGCGGCCATAGGCAGCTTCGCTGGGTGGAAGGTGGTACATTATCATCACACGCACCCCGACAATTTCATAGACCGCGTTCTCCTCTCCACGCGCGTCGTTCCCGAGCGCGGAGGCGGCGTGGTGCTGGCCTGGTCACTGCCGGCTGCGATCCCCGCCCCGCCCCCCACCACCCTGCCGGTCCTGCCCGTCCTCCCCTAACACTGCACTGCTCGACCCTGCGGCCGTGCACCTCATGACCATCCGGGTGCATCTGGTTGAAGGTGCAATTGCCCGATACCGCTGGCTAGTATAGAGTTTTCGCGGAACGCTACACATCTGCGACGATTCACCGGGTCAATGCTCTTGGAAATCTCGGATTCTACAGACGGTCGCGCGAACTGGCGGCTGCGGCGAAACGAGCTGCTGCTGATACTGGCCAGCTGGAGCTTCGTCGCCTTCCTGAGCGTCGCCACTGACCTGTTCGACACCCGCGGCTCATCCGGGTGGAGCATCCACTGGCGTCCCGTCTCCCGTGCGTTCTTCGAGTACTTCCTCTGGGCGCTCCTTACTCCGGTCGTCTTCTGGCTCAGCAGCCGATTCAGCGTCGATCGAGCCCACCGCGTCTGGCGCGTCGCTATTCTCATCGCGGCCGGCGTGGTTATGGCGCTTTTCGTGGATCTGACGGTGGACCTTTTCCGTTTTATGGGTGTCCAATCCGCCCGTCATCCACCCATCAGCATATCGCTGCTGAGGAGCGTAACGCGGCTCTGGTTCCTGAATGACCTTCTCGTCTATTTCGCCGTGCTCGCCGCCGGTTTCGCCAGAGAGTACTTCCTCCGCTATCGCACGCGGCAGGAGGAGGCCGTGCGGCTGCAGGCGGAGGCCGTGCAGCTACAGGCGCAGCTCACGGAGGCGCGGCTGGCGGCTCTGCGGATGCAGATCAATCCGCACTTCCTGTTCAACACGCTGCACGCCATCTCCACCCTCGTGGAGCGCGACCCGCGCGGGGTCCGCCGCATGATAGCCCGCCTCAGCGAGCTACTTCGCCGCACCCTGGACAGCACCAACGAGCAGGAGGTCACTCTGGACGAGGAAGTCGAGTTCATACAGAGGTACGTCGAGATAATGGAGATACGCTTTCAGGGACGCCTCGAGATCGATATGCAGATCGAACCGGATGTCCTGGACGCGCTAGTGCCCAACCTCATCCTCCAGCCGCTCGTCGAGAACGCCATTCAGCACGGCGTTAGCAAATCCATTGGCGGCGGGAAAATACAGGTGCGCGCCCGCCGCGAGGGCGACAACCTGGTGCTGCGCGTCATCGACAACGGCCCTGGCCTCCCGACCGACGAATCCTGGCAGCTTCAAGACGAAGAGGGCGTCGGCCTGCCGAACACGCGGGCCAGACTCCAGCAACTCTACGGCAACGCACAGCACCTGGACCTCAGACCCGCCGACGGTGGCGGGCTGCTGGTGGAGGTCCAGCTGCCGTTCCACACCGTGGAGGAAACCGTCACATGACTTCGAGCGAATCACTACGCGTCCTCATAGTCGACGACGAGCTCCTGGCGCGCCAGCGCCTCGAGGACCTGCTCGAGAAGGAGGAGCGGGTCGAAATAGTCGGTATGATCGACAATGGCACGAGCGCTGTGGAAGCGATCCGCACCCTGAAGCCCGACCTCGTTTTCCTGGACGTGCAGATGCCGGGGATGACGGGCCTCGAGGTCGTAACCGAGGTCGGAGCGGACGATATGCCCGCCATCATCTTCGTCACTGCCTTCGATCAGCACGCGCTGCGCGCATTCGAGCTCACGGCCATCGACTACCTGGTCAAGCCGTTCGATGACGATCGCTTCGAGCAGGCGTTCCGCCGCGCCCGCAGGATGGTCGAGCTCGAGGAGGTCGGTCGCATGACGGGCAGGCTCCTTACGCTGCTGAAGGGGGAAACACGCAGCTCGCCAGAGTACCTGGAGCGCATAGCTGTTGAGATGCGCGGACAGGTACGCGTAATACCCGTCGATCAGATCGACTATATAAGCTCCAGCGGCGCCTACGCGGAGCTGCACGTGGGCGACAGGAAACATGTTCTGCGCGAGAGAATGCAGAACCTGGAGGACAGACTGGACCCCGCCATTTTCTTCCGCATCCATAGGTCGGCGATAGTGCGGATCGACAGGATCGAGAGCTTCATGCGGAGCTCGGGCGGTGAGTACGCGGTAAAGCTCAGAGGCGGCACGGAGCTGAGCGTGAGCAGGAATCGCCGTGAGGAGCTGGAACAACGTTTGGGGATGGAGTGACGTGCATCATACACATCGAGAAGGTAGAACCATGCGATACAGCATAATCTTGCTCGGCCTGATCCTCTCGCCGCTCTCGGCGATCGCTCAGGGCGGCGCGGGCGCGGCAACCGGAAGTGTTGTGGCAGACGCCACCAGTGAGCCGCTGGCCTCGGTGAGCGTGGCTGTCCGAGCCGCCGCGGATTCGTCGGTAGTCGCCGGTGAGCTCACCAACCAGAGCGGCCGGTTCCGCGTGGCCAACCTCGCGGCTGGAACGTACTTCGTGCAGATCACCTCGCTGGGCTACACGCCGCTCACAAGCGATGAGTTCACCATAACCGCCGCTAACCCGACGGCCGACCTGGGTACGCTCCGGTTGATGGTCGACGCTATCGCCCTGGAAGGCGTAAGTGTCGAGGCCGAGCAGTCGCGCGTCATAGTCGCACCCGACCGCAACATCTACAGTACTGCGGAGATGCCGGTAGCGGCTGGCGGCGTCGCGACGGACATCCTGCGCAGCGTACCGGAGCTCGAGGTGGATATCGAAGGCTCGGTTTCGCTCCGCGGGACCACTCCGCAGATATACCTGAACGGCCGCCCAGCGCCCATGGAGGGCGAGGCGCTCAATGTCTACCTTCAGCAATTCCCGGCCGATCGCATAGATCGCATCGAAGTCATCGCCAACCCATCCGCGAGATACAACGCAGAGGGCGGCGGTGGCATAGTCAACATCGTCCTCAAGAAGGATGTGAACCTGGGTCTCAGTGGCAGCGTGTTCCTTAACGGCGGGACACGCGGGGGTACGGGCGGCGGTGGGCGCCTGGCCTACCAGGAGGGTCGGCTTACGCTGTTCGGCGGCAGCTTTATGCGCTTCTCGGAGCGTAACTCATCGAGCACGGACTTCAGGACGAACCTCATTGCCGATCCTGTGACGCACCTGGAGCAGCATGAGACCTCGGAGCAGAGCGGGTGGTCGGGAAGTCTCGACCTGACCGGCGAGTTCGACCTCACGGAGGAGTCGATGATCTGGTCAGAGGTCCAGCTCTACCGAAATGGTGACGACTCGGATCGTCTGACGACCTACCTGCTCAGTGACGTGGGCGAGATTCCAATCGATCGGTACGATCGGAGGTCTACCAGTGAGTCGCTCCGGCTTTCGACTGAGGCCGCTGCCGGGTTCAGGCACAAATTCGCGCCGCGAGGCCACGAAATCTCGGCGCAGGTGGAGTTCGAGACCGGCGGGAACAACGAGGAGGAGCTTATTCGCCAGCGTATCCTCACGCTGGAAGGTGATCCGACCGAGCTCCCGGTGGAGATAACCACCGAGGATGCCGACGAGAACGAGCGCGAGACCAAGTTCGAGCTGGACTATGTTCGGCCGTGGGGCGAGGGCGGGCAGATCGAGATCGGCTACGAAGGCAATATGCAGGATACCGACGATGGCCGACTCCTGCGAATCTTCGAGGACATCGACGCCGACAATCCGCTGTCTGTCCGAGACAACGGCTACGGCTACAACGAGATCTTCAACTCGGCGTACATAACGCTCGCCCGGAAGATGGGTTCGTTCGGCGCGCAGCTCGGTGTTCGCGCGGAGCGCGCGAACACGGAGCTCACTATAGCCGAGACGGGCGAGGTGTTCGATAAGGACTACTCGAGCTTCTTCCCCAGCGCGAACCTCTCGTACGAGTTCGGCGGCGGCAAGCAGATGCGGATAGCATACTCCAGGCGCATCCGTCGCCCATCGCCCTGGGTGATGAACCCCATCAACCAGTCTACCGACCCGCTGAACATCAGGATCGGCAACCCCGACATCGACCCGATGTACATCGACTCGTACACGCTGGGCGCCAGCTGGACGGGATCGCTCGGCACACTCCGCCTCTCGCCGTACTACCGCAGCACCGAGGGCGACTGGGCGCAGATCAAGAAGGTGGACGAGGAGGGCGTGTCGACGGTTACCTGGGAAAACCTGGCGTCGGTGAAATCGTACGGCACCTCGCTCACCGCGTCAGTGCGAGAGGTAGGGCCACTCAGCGGTTACGTGAGCGTCAGCGGCTCGCGCGAGGTGCGCGATGCCAGCAACCTGGCATTCGATTATTCGGGCGACGCCATACGTCTCTCGGCGCGCGGCAATCTCACGGCCCGGATTACGCGCAATACCAGCTTCCAGGGCATGGTATTCTACATGCCAGGCCGGGATGTGCCGCAGGGGCACATGTCATCGCGCGTGATGATGCATTTCGGGATGCGGCAGCAGCTCTGGGGTGACAGGGCATCGGTTAATCTCTCGGTTCTGGACCCTTTCGATATGTTCGATTCGTCGTTCAAGACGAGTGACCCGACGCACGTACAGATCGGCACCAGCCGCCGGAGCATGCGGAGCGCGCGGATCAGCTTCTCGTACAGCTTCGGCAAGCCGCCCGAGGGGGCCCGGCAGGAAGGCATGGAGCCTGAAACCGTGGCGCCGGATCAGGTTATCAGGTAAGAGTTCGCTGGTGTCCTGGAACCGACTGCACCCACCCCCGGAGCAAACGTAGCCGTAAGCGCTCCGGGGGAGGGGTGCTGTCGGTTCCGGGACGAAGCTTTGGTGGATGGGTGATTGGGCGGTCGCGTTTGGCGGCTGCCTTTTGTGCGGGGTTGACAGGCGGCCGGGTGGATTCTATGTTGGTTCGACAATCGAAAGTCGTGGTGATTTGACGCATATTGCCGCCACGTAAAACAACGAGCTAAAACGCGACCGCCCGGCGGCCACGCGTCTCCGGGCTTTTTGCTGTTCAGAAATTTAAAATCGCTTGATTATGATCTGCGGACGTCCATCCAATTTCGGCATGATGTGCATGCGAAGCATGCGCGCTTCTTCGCGAGAGGAGCGGGCGGGCGTCTTCGTGTGCCGTATGGACGAATAAGTCGATCGGCTCGCTGAAAATCCCGACCCCGGCCCTCTCTCGAAGAGGGCCGGGGTTTTTCTTTTTACCCATATCCAGGAGGTAGGCCATTGTTGGACTCTTCACCGCTGCGGGCTCCGCCGATCGAGTATGAGATAGTCGGGAACCCCGCCGGTCCGCTGGTCGTGGTGCTCGGCGGGATCTCGGCGGATCGCCACGTGTGTGCACACAGCGGCGACGACCGGGCTGGTTGGTGGGATAGCTTCGTGGGGCCGGGGCGGCCGGTTGATACCACGCACTGCCAGGTCCTCTCGTTCGACTATCTCTCCGGTGATTCGGTTGTGACGACCGACGATCAGGCCCGTTGTCTGGCGGATGTGCTCTACCAGCTGGGTCTCGAGGCGATAGACCTTCTGATCGGGGCCTCATACGGCGGGATGGTCGGGCTGGCGTTCGCATCGCTCTTCCCGGACCGCCTGGGGCGCGCGCTGGTGATAGGCGCGGCGCACGAGAGTCATCCCATGGCCACCGCCCTTCGCGCGATTCAGCGCCGCATCGTACGGCTCGGGCTGGAAACTGGTGACGAGGCCGAAGCGATGGCGATCGCGCGGGCGCTGGCGATCACCACCTACCGCACCGCATCGGAGTTCCGCGGGCGGTTCTCGAATCTCCCCGACGAGTCGTCGGGCGAGCTCCGCTTCCCCGTTGAAGACTACCTCGATTACCAGGGTCGGAAGTTCGCCGACCGCTTCAGCTCCGAGCGGTTCCTCTGCCTGAGCGAATCGTTGGACCTGCACCGCGTGGACCCAGCGACAATCACCACCCCCGTCACCCTCGTGGCCATCGAGGAGGACGCCGTGGTGCCGGCGTGGCAGGTCCGCGAGCTCTACTGCCTGCTCGGTGCGGGACACGGTCTGATCGAGATCCATTCACAGTACGGACACGACGCATTCCTGAAGGAAACGCAGGCGATATCCTCAATCCTGAACAGAACCCTGGAGAAAGTGAGTCGACAACATGCATGAGAATCGTAGCTCTACCTCGACCTCGACGCGGGCAGTACGCGCCGGGATCGGCACCGACGGCGATTTCGGCGCCGTGATCCCGCCTATCCACCTGACCTCGACGTTCACATTCGATGGGTTTGATGGGAAGCGGAAGTACGATTACAGCCGGTCCGGCAACCCGACGCGCGATCTGCTCGGCGATACGCTCGCGGCGCTGGAAGGCGGCGCGGGGGCCGTGGTGACCTCATCGGGGATGTCGGCAGTGGCGCTGACGCTGCAACTCCTGCGGCCTGGCGACCTTCTTATCGCCCCTCACGATTGTTATGGCGGTACCTATCGGGCGATGACGGGACTCGCGGCCAAGGGTCACTTCGAGGTCGCTTTCATCGACCAGACCGATCCCCGCGCGCTCAAGGAGGCGGTGGAGAGGCGGCCGCGCATGGTATGGGTCGAGACACCCAGCAATCCGCTCCTCCGGATAACCGATCTGGAGCGGGTGGCGGCGCTCTGTACCGGGGTCGGCGCGATCTTCGTGGCCGACAACACATTCCTATCTCCAGCCCTCCAGCGCCCGATCGAGTTCGGCGCCGACCTGGTTGTCCACTCCACCACCAAGTACCTGAACGGTCACAGCGATGTCGTAGGCGGCGCCGTTGTGGCAGCCGATTCCGCCGTTTTTGATGACCTCACGTGGTGGGCGAACTGTTTAGGGCTAACAGGGGCTCCGTTCGATAGTTACCTCACGTTGCGCGGAATCCGCACACTGCACGCCCGGATGGAGATGCACCAGCGGAACGCCGCGGCCATCGTGGAGCTGTTGAGCGATCATCCGGCCGTCGCGCGTGTTTATCACCCGAGCCTCGAGAGCCATCCCGGCCACGAGATAGCACGCCGCCAGCAGAACGGATTTGGCGCGATGCTCAGCTTCGAGCTGGACGGCGGCGAGGAAGTTGTGCGGGCGTTCCTGTGCGGACTCCGTCACTTCTCGCTGGCCGAGTCGCTTGGCGGCGTCGAAAGTCTGGTGGCTCACCCCGCCACCATGACCCACGCGTCAATGGACGCCGAGGCGCGGGAGCGCGCGGGTATAGGCGCCTCCCTGCTCCGCCTGTCGATTGGGATCGAGGCAACGGAGGATCTGGTTGGCGATCTGGCAGATGCACTGGCGCGCGCTGAGGCCGCATCACCCGCAGTTGCCGCCGGAGCCGCCTGGTGAGCGGCCGCGTTGTGGTATTCAAGTTCGGCGGGGCAGCTCTCGCATCGCCCTCCAGGGTTCGGCGCGCGGCCAGACGTGTTGCAGCGTGGAAGCGGCGCGGTGCTTCGGTCATCGTGGTGACCAGCGCGTGCGGGCGAACTACGGATCGGCTGCTTCGCTGGACAGGCGCGGTTTCGGGTGATGCCGAGCCCGCGACACGGGAGATCGACCGCGCGTTGGCGACAGGTGAGGATCTGTCGTGCAGCCTTTTCGCGGCCGCACTCGTGGCCCGCGGGGTTCCAGCCATCAGCATGCGCGGTGCGGAGGCCGGGATTGTGGCCAACGGGCCATTCGGACGCGGAGTCGTTCAGCGAGTGGTGCCTGAGCGACTTCGAGATCTGCTCGATCGTGGAGTAGTGCCGGTTGTGGCAGGCTTCCAGGCTGCACGCGCGGATGGCGAGACGATAACGCTGGGACGCGGCGGTTCGGACGTGACCGCGGTGCACCTCGGCGCCGCCATCGGCGCGGATTATGTGCACCTGGTGAAGGACGTCGACGGGATATTCGACCGCGACCCGCACCTCTGCGCGGACGCGCGATTGCTTTCTCGGATGGGCTATGATGAGCTCGAGGCGCTGGTGCTGGCAGGCGCCGAGATCGTCCACGTGGATGCCGTTCGGCTGGCGCGGGATCGCGGCGTTCGTCTCCGCATCTACGGCTTCGACTCACCGCTCGGCGGGGATCGTGGGACGATCGTGGGGTTTGGTGGTGATGGCGACGATGCCGATTCGCGTGAGCTCCTGAGCATCGGAGGTCAACATGGCTGACCCGTCGACTCTGCCACTCGTACGAACTCAGCAGCCCCTGTCATCCCGAGGAGCGCAGCGAACGCTATCCGCCGGAGGAGTGCATCAACCGCTGTCCGCCGAAGGAGCCCAGCATACCCTGTCATCCCGAGGAGCGCAGCGACCG
>DASSKB010000102.1:0-3153 GCA_035690925.1 Longimicrobiaceae bacterium | reverse complement strand
TGACTTCGCGCGGTGGGTGCAAACAGAAGTGCGCGACGCGTTCTGGGCACGCGCGGCGCGCGACGACCTTGGCGTCGAGGTTCCCGCCGATGCCGCCGCTGATGTGCGGAGCCGATGGCTGGGAGATGTGGCGCGCTGGCAGAAGGTGCTCGGGATCGCGGAGGGTATGACTGATCAGCAGGTTCGCACCGCGGCCCTGCGTGGCGCTTCACTGGGCGGTCAGGAAGCACTCATCACCCGCTCCGAATTGCGCGGGATTCGTCCTCTACTCCGCACCCTCTATCCGGTGGTCGACGAGTCTCTGGCCAGCAGCTCGGAGATGCGGAACAGCGATAGCACGCGGTAGCCGGCCTCCTCCAGCACCTCGCGGCCACCCTCTTCGCGGTCGATGAGCGTGAGCACCGCCAGCACCTCGCCGCCCTCGGCCTTAACGGCTTCGCAGGCCTGCAGCGCGCTGCCGCCGCTGGTGATGACATCCTCTATCACCACCACCCGCATCCCCTCCCCGAAACACCCCTCGATCCGTTTGCCGGTGCCGTGCTCCTTGGGCGCCTTCCTCACCGAGAACGCGTCGATCGGATCCTCCGCCAGCCAGCTCGCGTGCGCGATAGCATACGCCACCGGATCCGCCCCCATGGTGAGCCCCCCGACCGACTCCGGCTCGAGCCCCGCGCGCCTCAGCGCGTCCAGCCCCACCTGCCCCACAAGAAACTGCCCTTCAGCTCTCGTCGTTGTAGCACGGCAATCGACATAAAACCTGCTTCGGACCCCGGAGGCGAGGAGGAAGTCGCCGGTTTTTACGGAGTGCTTACGGAGTAAGTCGGCAAGACGGGTGGAATTTTGAATTGTCTTTTGAAATTTGAATTGTTCTTGATGTGCAGGGTATCTGCGCGACCTAAAATTTAAAGGGTCAGGATTCTCTAAACTTTAGCTCTATTTCCCCTGTAGTCCTCTGCGTCTCCGCGCCTCGGCGGTTCAAAATTATCGCGGAGGCGCCGAGGACGCAGAGGAGATTTCTGCGCATCCGATAATTCAAAATTCAAAATTTCATTTCACGGTTGCGGCGTAATCTCTTCCCACTCCTCAGTGCTCATCGCGCGGCACACGGCCTCTATCCGCTCGAGTGCTTCCGCAACCGTGCGGCTCTGCCTCGGGTCGGCTTCTGGTGCGAATTCGAGGAACTCGAGGTAGGTATCCTCGTTATCCAGGGCGGAAAAGCGCCAGGCGTGGGCGGTTTTTTCTTTGGCTGCCGCTACGAGCGCCGACCAGGCGGTGTCGTAGTCGGCCCGATTGTGCTTCGGGACGGTTCGCCTCGTGCTCAGCAGCCTTCTGCGCTTCACGTTCCGCGCGCTTTGCTCGGGCGGTTGGAGCGACGCAGGACCTGCCCGACGACGAAAGCTCCTATCCTGGTCAATGTAGATGGGCGGTAACGGCTCGCCCGCCGCTGGGGTGCCTGGATAAGGAGGTCCACCGCCGCCGGCTTCAGCCGCTGATGCCGGATGGCGAAAGTGAGGCGGTCCATGTCGCTGCGCAACTTCGCGTGCCACTCCTCGTCCGCCTCCCACAGCAGACGGTCCGCCGCCTCGCGGGCGCGAGCCAGCAATGTCTGCGTCCGCATGTACGGCCGCTCCCAGATCTCGCCGTCTGCCCGGATGGCCGCGTGGTATTCGAGTGCTAGCTCCTCCAGGAGCTCGTCCAGCACTATCGCCCAGGTGGACGCCTGCTTCAGATCCCGCTGATCCATGCCGCGCTCCACAAGGCGATCCATTGCCCTGCGGAAGCGCAAAGTCACGTCGATAACGCCCTCGTCGTTGTCCGGCATCTCCGCGAGGAAATCGACGATAGCGTCGTAGATGCGCGCGGCGGCGACGGCGTCGAGCGCGTCGATCTCATCGACCAGATCACCCACACGCGAGACCATCCCCTCCCGAAAGAGCTCCATCGACGACGGTGGATGCTCCAGGTAATGCCCAATCTCCGCGTCGATCAACGCTTCCAGGACAACCAGCTTAGCGAATGTGTCAGCCTTCATCTGTTTTCAGGACGGCAGCGGCGGCAAAGGAGCGTAAACCTCTTCTCCTGCCATGCCCCGCGTCAAGGGCCGGCCCGTTGTACGAGCCGGCCCCGGCACTCTAATCAGTTCCGCCGATGGCGAACGAGACGCTCACCACAGCACGGATGGTCTGCTCTTCCGGCTCGATCGGCGTGGGTGCCGCCGACGCGTCGGCCATCTCCATCTGCGCGACCCGCCGATACATTACCGGCTGCACTATCTCGGTGCTGGTGCTCGCGTTGATGACCTCACCGAGGGGAACGCCCAGCGCCGCGGCTATCGTCTCAGCGGTCGAGCGCGCGCTGGCCACCGCGCGGCGCAGCGCCTCGGCCTGCGCGGCCGCGGCATCCTCCAGCGAGAAGCTCACGCCCTCCACCCGATTGGCTCCAGCCGTCAGCGCCACATCGATCAGGCTGCCGACGCGGTCCAGATCACCTGTCTCCAGCGAAATCTGGTTCCGAACGCGGTAGCCCCGCAGCCGCGGCTCTTCCGCGTCGGGATCGTGCACGTACTCCGGGTAGACCGTGTAGTTCTCGGTCTCGATGTCCGCCCGCGGAACCCCTGCGTCCACGAGCGCACGAATCACCTGGTCCATCCGCTCCGCGTTCTCCGCAGCGGCCTCCTGAGCGGTCGGCGCGAGCGTCTCCACCGCGAACCTGAGGTTCGCCAGATCCGGCTCCGCCTGCACCTCACCACTTCCCGTGACGTCTATCGAGCGCGGCGGGTGGTGCTCCATCATCATCCCAGGCCCCTGCGCGGCCGCGGGCGTGGCAAATGCCGTCATAGCCAGCAGAGCGGGTGCTATCATAAACCTGTTCAACACACTTGAAGACTTCATAGGATTTCCTCGTTCGGGTCCACTGCTACTTTGTCGTCGCCGTTCTACCCGGCTAGGGGCGCGGTGTTGCAAAAAGCGCCGCACCTATCGGGTAATGGGTGCGGCGGTTGAAGTGCCAGACTTGTTCCATCCAGCCTTGGGGGCGTGGTGCTCAGTTGCTTTTGGAAAGTGAGACCCTATATCCGGGCGACGTAGCGTACATCCAGGTCGTCCTTGATGACTCCCCAGACTTTTTCACGAGATGCCTGCAGAATCGTCAGGT